>NZ_JBHILY010000017.1:0-22638 GCF_042193555.1 Bartonella sp. PS17NMGDW
TATCATTTTTTACTTTTTTTAAAATAAAATAACATAAACATCTGGTTGTATTTCAATACATTACACTAAAATAAAAAGCATATAAAAGTTCCTTACTAGATAACAGCGGCTTTCAGATTATAATACCCCTCCCCTCACAACGATTGCAACTTTTCTTACATATCACAATGATGTCATGTAAAAGGCTAAAGATAGAGTACATATTCTATAATCACCATTGCATAAACCTCTTACACGCTTTATGCTTTGCCATGAGAGCAAAAGGAAGATGTCAATGTCATCTAAACTGACGCGTAACCAAACATTGGTTTTAAACACTTTAAAAAATGCAAAAGGGCCTTTAAGTGCTTATGCGATTCTCAATCACTTACGCGAAGAAGGCTTTCGTGCACCTCTCCAAGTTTATCGTGCGTTAGAAAAACTCGTACAGTTAAAGTGTATTCATCGTCTTGAAAGTGTAAATGCCTTTATGGTCTGTTTACACCCTGAAAACTGTCAACATGAACTTACAACGTTTATAATTTGCGAAAACTGTGGTACAGTCAATGAAATACAAAATCAAACGATTGTATCAAGTTTAAAACAGATGGTTCAAGCTGTTGACTTCCAAGCCCACAAAAGCACCCTAGAAGTACGAGGTCTTTGTAAAAAATGCGTAACAAAATAAGACCTTGAACTTGCAAGTTCATATTTTTAGCATTATGTTTCGGAAATTATCTTATTGTTTGAAAAGCTCTTATCGTCCTTGCATGTATATCACCCTAGTCTATAGCGATAGGTTTATTATACTCAGTGGAACATAAATATTGAAAGTATAAAATCATGTCCGTAGCTGAGACAATTTTTTCGACCAAAAATTTCAATAAAACGCAACAAAAGAAAGCAATCAAGGCTCTTCTTATTATCTTTGCACTTTTTGTTATTTGGTTTAGCTATAAGTGGGTAACGCAATGGCGTTATATACTCGCTACTGAAGATGCCTATGTGCAAGGAGATATAGCAGCTATTGCGACTAAATTAAATGGATATATTGAAAAAATTGCCATTAAAGCCAACCAAGTTGTAAAAAAGGACGATGTTTTATTTTACCTAGACAATGGTGATTATCAAATAGCCTTGGATCAAACAGAAGCGCATCTTAACACACAGAAAAAAACACTTCTACGCATTGATGCACAAATCACAGCCGCTCGTAGTGCTTTAGATGATGCAAAAGCACAAAAAGCCGCTGCTTCAGCCATAGCAACCAATGCACAACTCAGCTTAAAACGTGTAACAGAACTGAAAAAAAATCGTTATGCTCCTCAATCCGATGTTGATGATGCCAAATCAGCTTATGAACAAGCCATTGCGAATGTTAACAGAGCGGATGCACAAATAGCTGCAGCACGTGCAAATATCCGAGTGCTAGAAGCGCAACGAAGTGAAATAGAAAGCCAAACAAAGAGTTTAGAACTCTCGCGTGAAAAAGCACAACGTGATCTTGATTCGACCATTATACGAGCGCCATTTGATGGAGTTATAGGAAATTTAACAGCAAAAACAGGAGATTTTGTTGTAAATGGCCAACGTCTTGCGGCGTTAGTCCCCATACATGCACTTTATATTGAAGCAAACTATAAAGAAACACAGTTGCAAAATATTCACCCAGGACAAAAGGCTTATATTGCTATTGATGCCTTCAAAAAGGAGTTTTTTACAGGAAAAGTGCTTTCTATTTCGCCCGCAACAGGCGCTGTTTTTTCTCTTTTGCCTCCACAAAATGCTACTGGTAACTTTACAAAGATTGTCCAGCGCATTCCCGTACGTATTTCTATTCCAGAAGAAGTCTTAAAAAACGGACATATCCGAGCAGGAATGAGTGTTTCAGTGAAAGTTGATACACGTACAAAGCCACAAGATAAAAGTCTCTTATAACAAAAAAGTAGAAGATCTTACGATGACATCTTCCATACCAGAGCCCATACAGTCTCAAGAAAGCATTGGATTGCACAAAATTGTAGTTTTTATTGCTATGTCTTTTGGCATGTTTATGGCAATCTTAGATATCCAAATCGTTTCCTCTTCTTTAGCTGAAATTCAAGCGGGGCTTGCAGCAAGCTCTGAAGAAATTTCATGGGTTCAAACCTCCTACCTTATCGCTGAAGTCATCATGTTGCCGCTTTCTGGATTTTTAGGACGATTGCTTTCAACACGTGTTTTCTTTACCTTATCAGCTATCGGTTTTACGATTACTTCTGTTCTTTGTGCAACGGCAACATCTATCGGAGAGATGATTTTATATCGCGCACTACAAGGTTTTATTGGTGGTGGAATTATCCCTAGTGTTTTTGTTGCCTCCTATGTCCTTTTTCCTCCTTCCAAACGTCCCATTGTTACCCCTATCGTCGGACTGGTCGCAACATTAGCCCCCACCATTGGTCCAACCGTGGGAGGTTACATTTGTCATCTCTCATCATGGCATTGGCTCTTTCTCATCAATGTACCCTTCGGGATTATCATATCAATTCTCGCTTGGAAATTAATTGATTTTGATAAAGCTGATCCCTCTTTAATGAAGAAATTTGATTGGTTAGGACTCATTTCTATGGCTACTTTCTTGGGAACTTTAGAGTATGTTCTAGAAGAAGGAGCACGTCATGATTGGCTGAGTGATAGGCTGATTCGGGATTTGTTCATTATTATGATTCTTGCTGCAGCCTTATTCTTCTGGCGTGCTTTTACAGCAAAAGAACCCATTGTAGATCTCTCTACTTTTTCTAATTTTAATTTTTCTGCTGCATCCATTTTTTCCTTTGCACTAGGAATAGGTCTTTATGGACTTACATATCTTTATCCTGTCTATTTAAGCCAAATCCGCCATTATGATGCGCTCATGATTGGAGAAACATTGTTTCTTTCAGGATTCGCCATGTTATTAACTGCTCCGCTTGCTGGATTTCTTTCAGCACGAATGGATGCACGTTTAATGATGGCAATAGGACTTTTGGGTTTTGCAGTAGGCACTTGGATGGCGAGCTCTATCACAGATAACTGGGATTTTTTGCAACTCTTTTGGCCGCAAGTTTTCCGTGGTGCTTCTGTGATGTTGTGTATGGTTCCTATTAATAATATTGCCTTGGGAACACTCCCGCCAGAACGAATGCAAAATGCTTCTGGACTCTTTAATCTCACACGGAATCTAGGTGGTGCTGTAGGGCTTGCCATTATCAGCACTCTCATGACAAAACGCACAGACTTCCATTATGAACGAATAGCTGAAACGCTTAACCACGGAAACAGACAAGCAACAGAAATGCTTTCAAAGCTTACTTTGTTTTTCAAAACAGAAACCTTTGATTCCTATACTCTGGCTCTTTCTCAATTGTTTGGTATGGTACGCATACAAGCAACGATTATGGCTTTTAGTGATATTTTCTTTATCATAACCATTATCTTTGGTACTTTGACAGTTATGACCATTTTTCTTAAAAAAATACCACCTCTCATGGATTCACCACCAAATCACTAAACTTAATTAAAATTGAGAAATATTTTTCATCCTTATGACTTTAGAGCTTCCTATGTACTTTATCTCTTTTCAAGAGACAGTATAAATCAACTTGTGATTCTAAATGATTCTTCTGATAAAAATTCAGTTCAATGCGGGCTCTTTACGCATTTAAAAATAACTTCTCGCATACAAAAATTATCTTAGATGATAATAAATAAAGAGCTTATCTAAAGTGCTCCACACCATAAAGATAAAGCAGCTATTTCTATAAGATTTCTGATTTATCACCATAGAGAAAAAAACGTTAAAACAATATTTGCGCCTGTCATTAAATCTCTCATCTATTTACCCCCCCTTTTTACGCTACTATCTTCATAAAAACTATTCTGTAAGATTCTTTGTCCTTCACTCTTTTGATTCTCACACGAATATTCATAAAAGATTGATGATTCTTGTGATTTTTATTCACACACCTATTTCCCTTATAATGTGTAGGGTAACATTTTTTGATTCTGAATGCGAAATTTTACATGAGAAAATCATTTTGTATGAGATACTCTCATGCCAATTGCAACTATTCCCTTTTACATAAAAAGCAAAGAGATAAAAACTGTTTAAGAAAAAAGTAAAATATCCAACCGTTTTGATGCAAGATCTACCAACGATATTGAAAACTGGAAAACTGCATGATGATACCGGCTTTAAAAGAATACAAGACCACTCAAAAATCCAGTTCCTTTAATATTATAAAATAGGACGCTATTCCCCAAAAATGAGCTTTAAATATATTCCTAGTCACTTAACTGAAATTATCAAAAATAAGAAATCAGCCACATAAAGAAAAAGTCATATAATAAAATCGCAATACAACTCCCCAAAAACTTTGTACCGCTAAATGCTTTGGCACTCGCCAAAACAGTATGCTCTCCTCAATGCCAGCTGTTAAAAAACAAAATAAACACTATCCTCAAGCCACTTTATGATGCTGAAAACCATTTGAAACTTCTCGTTCTCCACTAGGAACTAAAGTGCCATAACACCCAGAAAGATAATGTGGTATCAGTTCCAACGCTTGAAAGCGATGCTTTTCATAAGGACCAGGCATTGCCAAATTTTCTGTTAAACTATTTGAAAAGCCAAAACGTTGATAAAATTCAAAATCCCCTACCAGCAAAATGGCGCCATATCCTAATTTTTTTGCTGTTTCAATTACATGGCGGACTAAGATTGATCCTATTCCCATACCAGCACATTCAGATGCAACAGCCAAGGGGCCCAAAAGTAAAGCATGTTGTGTTTTATTTTTTCCTTTAGAAAAAGAAACATGCCAAAGACGGACACTTCCCACAAGCTCTCCAAGCGCATTTTTAACCACAAAAGAAAGCCCTTGAGCAGCTAACCGCCCACGACGTAAAGCCTCTGATGATTTACGTTTACGTCCATACCCCATCGTTGAATCAAGCAAAATTTCTCGATAAGGCTTATCGGCTTCTTGCTCCAATGAAAGTGTAAAACATGCCCCATCTTTTGTTTGAAAATTCATCATGTTCATCTCTATAACCGCCCTCTTATAGCGCCATGACGAGCATAGCAAAAAATCCAAAAAACCTATAGTTAAAAGGAAATGTCAGATCACATATGATCGTAAAGGCTCAAAACCATTAAAAGCAACCGATGCATAAGTTGTTGTGTAAGCCCCCGTTCCATGAATCAATATTTCATCTCCTATCGTTAGGGATAGAGGAAGCGGATAAGGTGTTTTTTCATAAAGAACATCTGCGGAATCGCATGTTGGTCCAGCCAAAATACAAGGCTCCATAACCTTATCATCATGAGGTGTCTCAATAGGATAACGAATGGCTTCATCCATAGTCTCAGCAAGACCATTAAATTTTCCAATATCAAGATAAACCCATCGTACATTATCGTTATCAGCTTTTTTGGATATTAGAACAACTTCTGTACGAATAACACCAGCATTGCCAACCATCGCACGCCCAGGCTCAATAATCGTCTCAGGAATACGATTACCAAAATGCTTTTTCAATGAATCAAAAACTGCTGTACCATAAGCTTGTTCTGTAGGGACATCTTTCAAATAACGCGTTGGAAAACCGCCCCCCATATTCACCAACCTCAGCGAAATACCTTCTTGTTCCAAACGCTTAAAAACTGTAGCAGCATCCGATAAAGCACGATCCCACGCACTCAAATCAACCTGCTGAGATCCAACATGAAAAGAGACACCATAGGCTTGCAAACCCAATTGGTGTGCCCGTCTTAGAACATCAACCGCCATATCTGGAACACAACCAAATTTGCGTGACAATGGCCACTCTGCACCTTTTCCATCAGTAAGAACACGGCAAAAAACACGTGCTCCTGGAGCAACACGCGCAATTTTTTCTACTTCTTCAACACAATCAACGGCATAAAGTGAAACTCCCAATGCATATGCTCGTGCAATATCACGCTCTTTTTTAATCGTATTCCCAAAAGAAATACGCTCTGACGTTGCTCCTGCTTTTAAAGCCATTTCAATTTCTGCAACAGACGCCGCATCAAAAGAAGATCCTAAAGAACTCAGCAAACGCAAGATTTCAGGAGCTGGATTGGCCTTTATTGCGTAAAAAATACGAGACTGAGGCAGAGCTTTTTCAAAATTTAAATAGTTGTCACGAACAACATCAAGGTCAACAATTAAGCATGGACCTTCAGAACGATGTGTTGCAAGAAAATCGCGAATACGTTGCGTTGCCATCTGCAATTCTCCTTGAGGGAAAACTCCCCCACTCTATGCTTGGACAGCCAAAGCTGCCAAAAGCTAAAGGACAAAAAACACACAACAACCATCCCCATTCTGATTACAAAAAACCAGAAATTAGCATTGCATGCAGCGAAAGAACAGCGCGAAACCGCGTTATTCTATTTTATCTGCCTTTTTGATTGGAGTTGAGAAAACCACTTCCGCACTGAAGGCAATGAGGTGTGCCTCTATAGTTATCCCAGCATTTAAAAGCTGGAAGACACCAGAAAGGCCCGCACCGTCGTTGCTTCAAGATGTCCTCATTCTTGCAATTGGCTGTAAGAATGACTGGAGCGGTTAGTTCCAGGTACCGTACCGGTTAATCTCACCATTTGAGAACCAGCGGACACCCACAGGCACGTGCGACTTTGGGCAAGGAGTCCTATAAAACGAATTCTTGCTCATTTCAATCATTTTTTTAATTTTAAACATTTTTTAATTCTTAAAGATAAAATGATGCGAAAAAACAACACTCTCCTCCACCAGACAAAGCTATACATCCGCTTTCATGAGATCACACCCCTTACATTATCCGTGCAACATAAATCACTGTCTTGCTTTTAAAGCCCCTCGTTTCTTTGCCCTACTCTATCTCCTAATATCCGCAGCAGAAAATAACGCAAAATAAATTACTCAACACATTAATTTATAATGATAATTTATTATTTTGCCCTTAAACAAAAATCTCAACATAAAATTCTCTTATTTCACCCCTCTTACAATGAATCAATGAAAATCATTCTTTTGCACATCACAAATAAAAAACAATTGAAAAAAGGAGTACCTCTTATACATCCTCTCAAATGCAAGGATAAGCAAAATTGAAAACTGGGGATAGTAACACGACTGAAGCACCATCATCTTTAAAGATAATGATGTCCTTCTCCAACAAATACCATTATCTTTCTTATTTAAATCCTAAAAAAACATCCCTGCTTCCACATCCATTTTACAGCATCACTTAAGCAAAATATCATGAAGAATTCCCCGTATAATATAACTTGTATGATATAGATCAACTACATCTCACCCTCTTTATACTTATGAAATTAAAAACAAACGCCCCCATTCTATCTGCCAACTCCCAATATGGCAAAAACTCCTATATTGAAATGTTTCATAACACCTTCTCTAAAATGATTTTTGTCCACACGTTGCTTCCATTTGCAACGTACAAGTGAATGAGTTTTACGTGTTTCGTTCTCATCTAATCTGGAAGCAATAAAGTTCACAATATTTAACTCTTTTATTCAAATCAAAATAAATTATCATTATAAATTAATGTATTATATTAAATTCTGGAATCATAAATTCCTATTATCATTTTATTTTTCCCACCTAGCATCTGCTTTTTCATCTCCTCTTATTAATCACATCTTATTCATACGCTTTTCTCTTAAGCTATAAATCTCCCTCCCCTGCACTGTTGGTGAAGAGAGTTTCTATTTTAAAATGAAAAGTATTTAAAAACTCAATCCTATAAAATGTCAGGAGAGAAAACGATCTATAATGATTATTTATAAATCAAATAATTTAACATAAACAAAAAGACCGAATAATATCCGGTCTTATAAAATATTTTTCTACCAATATCAAAAAACTCTTTTCTCTTAAATTTAAGAGAAAAATGCTAAAATTTACAGCGCTACACTGCGCTATCCTTACGTCCCTTGATGAGAATCAATTGCACGCAACTTCAACAATTGAAACTGCCTATGGCGCTCACGAAAACGCTCTCTATCGGCTTCACTACGCGTGTTATAACAAGCATCACAGGAAACACCTTCCTCATAATGAGGCGATAATTTGCTTTCAGCATTGATAGGAGAACGACATGCGCGACATAATTCGCGTCCACATTCTTCAAGACCATGTTGAACAGAAACACGCTCATCAAAAACAAAACACTCACCCCACCATAAACTTTCCTCTTTTGGAATTTTTTCTAAATATTTTAGAATACCTCCTTTTAAATGGTACACCTGATCATAACCAAGCTCACGAACATAAGCTGTTGATTTTTCACACCGAATACCGCCTGTACAAAACATAGCAATTTTCTTTTTCTTCTTTAAATCAGCTTCGTGCTTGAGAACCCATTCAGGAAATTCGCGAAATGTTTTAATCTGCGGATCAATGGCTCCTTGAAAACTCCCTATTGCATATTCATAATCATTACGTGTATCGATCAAAATTGTCTCTTCATCTTGAATAAGAGCATTCCAATCTTCAGGATCCACATAAGTACCCACAACTTTTAGTGGATCAACCCCTTCAACCCCCATTGTCACAATCTCTTTTTTCAACCGCACTTTCATGCGATGAAAAGGCATTTTTGATGCCCATGAATATTTAATCTCCGGCTTTTGAAACGCTGGCTCAGCGGTAATAAAATCCACCAACGCCTCAATCGCAGCACAAGAACCAGCAACCGTTCCATTAATTCCCTCTTGTGCTAAAAGCAAAGTGCCTTTGATATCCTTTGCTTGACATAAATCCTGCAAAGGTTTTTGTAATTGATGATAATGCTTCAAATCTGCAAAGCAATAAAGTGCAGCAACTTTAAAATTCTTTTCCATGTGTTTTGCCATAACGCGCGTTTCATTCAATTTCAAGATTTATTCATGTACTCTTTAACATATTGTGCTTAATCAAACGATACAAATAATATCATCTCCAAGAAGAAAAAATATCATGTGCCAAAAAAGAGAAAAGCTTTTACTATATCTCCAAGGACAAACTGTTATACCTGTTTTGCTCATTGACAATCTACAAAGTGCTGTACCCTTAACACGCGCTCTTGTCAAAGGCGGATTAAAAACAATTGAGATCACCTTGCGAACACCAAATGCCCTCAAAGCAATTCAGAAAATTACACAAGAAGTCCCTGAAGCAATTGTTGGAGCCGGAACAATTCTCAACACAACACATTACGAAAAAGCCGAACAAGCGGGAGCCAAGTTTATTGTAAGCCCCGGATTATCAAATGAATTAATCAATTGTGCAAAAAATAGTGAAATTCCCCTTCTTCCCGCTGCAATGACCCCAAGTGAACTCATGCAAGCATTAAACAAAGGCTATTCATATCTCAAATTTTTCCCAGCTGAAGCCGCTGGGGGTATTGCCTTCATCGAAGCTTTAGCATCTCCCTTCTCTGATATCCGGTTTTGCCCAACAGGCGGTATTACACAAAAAAGTGCAACACAATGGCTCCAACTGCCTAACGTCTTCTGCGTTGGCGGTTCTTGGATAGCGCCCCAACAACTTATTGCAATAAGTGATTGGGATTCGATTACTGCATTAGCATATACTGCATCACAACTTCCCTCTCCCTCGAAAAAAGCTCTTTCTACAATATAATGTAAAATGCAAGAACATCAGCCCCTTCAACAAAACCAAAGCTTTCAAACATCCTTGCACAATCTTTTAACATTGTCATAGAACCACAAATCATCACCCGATCTTCATCGAGATGAAATTTGGGGAGTGCTATTGTTTCAAAGCCGCTTGTTTCAAAAAAACACCCGCTCTCCATAACAGTCGTAATACGCCCCATCGGCTTAGAAAGTTCGCACATGGTCATAAAATAAAATTTCAACTGTTGTGCATATGCTCCAATGAGTGGATCTTGTTGCAAAGAGGAAAAAAGATCTTTTGCATAAATTAACTCATTCTGCTCACGCATTATTTAAATAAGGACAACTTCTGAAAATTTTTCATAAGTATCAGAATCACGAGTAAAGCTTGCAAAAGGAAAAAAACGTACCGGTTTGAAAGAAGCTAAAGCATCAACTTCCTCACTCATTATCCCACAAAAGCGCGCTCTACAACATAAGTAGCAGGAGCATTATTGGCCCCTTCAACAAGACCAAAACTTTCACACATCCTTGCACAATCTTTTAACATTGCCATGGAACCACAAATCATCACCCGATCTTCATCAGGATGAATTTTAGGAAGGCCCGTTGTTTCAAAAAAGCACCCGCTCTCCATAACAGTCGTAATACGCCCCATATGTTCAGAAGGTTCACGAGTAGTCATAGGATAAAATTTCAACTGTTGTGCATATCCCCCAATGAGAGGATCGTGTTGCAAAGAGGAAACAAGATCTTTTGCATAAACTAACTCACTCTGCTCACGCGTTGTTTGAATAAGGACAACTTCTGAAAATTTTTCATAAGTTTCAGGATCACGAATAAGACTTGCAAAAGGAGCAACCCCCGTCCCAGTTGAAAGAAGATAAAGACGTTTTCCAGGAATAAGAGCATCAAGAACCAGTGTTCCTGTAGATTTTTTACGCATGAGAACTGTATCACCAATTTTAATTTTTTGGAGATGCTCGGTTAAAGGCCCCCCTGGAACTTTTATCGAAAAAAACTCAAGCTGTTCGTCCCAAAAGGGACTTGCAATCGAATAAGCGCGATAAACCGGCTTTTCTGCATTTGGCAAACCGATCATAACAAACTCACCCGAACGAAAACGAAAACTGTCCGGACGATTCAAACGGAATTTAAATAACCGATCTGTATAGTGACAAACCTCTTGGACAGTAAGGGCGAACACATTCTCAGGAATCGAAAAATTTGCAACGCTGCTGATGTTTGACGGAACATTGGTAGCAGACGTATTCATACTCTTCCCCATATCTTTATTGAACGTTAAATTTCGAATCCTTGACGTGATATAGTACTTGCATAACCATCTGCCAACAATTTTCTTAAAACAAAAATCTCAAGATTAACACTTTATTAAACGAATGAGGAAAATGCGGATACAAATCCCATTCAAAGAAAAACAAAAACTTTGAGTATTAAACAGTCATGGGGCTCTTTTCCCTTTAACACATAATGCATATTTTTCCATTGTAACGCTATAACACTCTCTCGCTTAACAAAACTTATGACCCAAAACCTTTAAATAAGAGAGATAAATTTTTGTTGATTGAACGATAACCGCACGAATCTTCAACAAGATTTCCGGTATTACATCTATTCTTTTCCTTACTGACCTTTTTACACTGCTCTTTCGATAAATATCCATAAATAAAAGAGTCTAACGCGCACTATAAAGCGATAAAATTGATTTCACTAAAAACCAATCAAACAATAGAAAGTAAATATTGGATACCCAATCCATCTTGAAAACCAACAACATCCAAATCAACGGGCTTTCTAAATCAACAGTTTTTAATGTATCAGAAAGTGTTTACACACTGTTTTCCATTTAACAAAAATAACTTTAAGTGCATGAGACGACATCCAAAATTGCACAGATAAGTGATCTTTCCCCCATGATAGAAAACTTGTAATGCATTGATTTAGAGTGGTTAATTTAATCATTTTACCTTCTCTGAATAAGCAGCCCATGCAATGTTTAATCCAAACAATCGCACCAGCAACAACAGCCTAATATTGCACTCTTCAAAATGATACAATACAATAAACTATGTTTTATTTTTTTATATGCCTCAACTAGGAAAAATAAGTAAAAAACAAAAGTCTATGTTTTACAAATTATTAGAAGATACCGTGTTGCTAATAACACAAATAAAACTAAAATATCTCTTATATCCAGAGTACCATTTTACATAAAAAAACGACTTTAATGGTACATAATTCAGTATAAGCTCCTTATGATTTTGACCATAGAAAATAGTGTCTTTCCCTATATCGTAAAGAACCTCAATGAAATAACCAAAAAACTCCGTATTTCACGAACACAGATAAGCTCTTAAAATGAAAAAATCCATTAATGATGAAATCAATACATCACTCTATGTAGCTGTAGCAACCATCGATGTCAGTGCCATTGTTTCCAATTATATCACTTTAGCCAAACGTGTAGCTCCAACACAATGTTCAGCAGTTGTAAAGGCAAACGCCTATGGATTAGGAGCTCACAAAATTGCTCCTGCCCTTTATCAAGCTGGTTGTCGCACTTTTTTTGTCGCCCAAATCATAGAAGCACTCCAATTAAAAAGCATTTTACCATCAAATGTCACGATTGCTCTTCTGAATGGACTTCCACACTTAGCAGAAGAATTTGTCGCACAATCTGGTATTGTTCCTGTTCTAAACTCTTGGAATGCCATTGAAAATTGGCAAAAAATTTGTCAAAAAAAAGATAAAAAATTTCCAGCAATTGTTCAAATCGATACCCATATGAACCGATTAGGACTGGATCAAAAAGAATTACAAAAACTCATCAAACACCCTACAATTTTCGAAAAAGCAGAAATAAAATATATTCTCAGTCACCTCGCGAATGGAGAAGACAAAACACATTCATCCAATTATACACAATTGGCTACTTTAAAAACCATCCTTGCGCAATTGCCTGCTTGCAAAGTTTCCTTTGCTAATTCTGGAGGTATCTTTCTAGGATCAGATTTTTATTTTGATCTTGTTCGTCCAGGCATTGCACTTTACGGAGTTGATCCGCGAGGGAAATACCCATCACCTCTGAAACCTGTTTTAAAACTTGAAGCCCAAGTCATTCAAAACCGCGTTGTTGATGCAGGAGAACCTGTTGGTTATGGAGAAAGCTTTATAACCAACAGACCAAGCACTCTTGCAACCATTTCTATAGGCTACGCAGACGGCTGGCTCCGTGCTCTTTCGAATAAAGGAACAGTTTATTTCAACGGGCACAAACTTCCCATGGTTGGGCGGGTTTCTATGGATTCCATTATTGTAAATACGACCGATCTTGATCAAAAACCTCAAACAGGTGACTGGGTAGAACTCATTGGACCCCATCAAACACTTGAAAAAGTATCTACAGATGCCGGTACCCTTCCCAATGAAATTCTAACATCTCTTGGCTCCCGCTATAAATACATTTACACATAAAAACTCTTTTAAAAAATAAATTGATAAAAATCATCATTTTAGAAAATTGAGGAGCTTTTACGAAAGATTTTAAACAATCAATCACATAAAAGACACCGCACATTCACAGAAATCTCAAAATAGACAAATTGATGAACTGTTTTATGGAAGTAGCTTTCACTCAAAATACAAAAACTTAGCCTTTTCTCCATAAATTGACAAAAAAGAATCTATTGCAAAGTTTTTAAAATTAATTGCCCAATTAAACCAAAATATTAATTCTCTAGATATCAAACAAAACATCCAGTCTTGTAAGTTTCTCTTATTTTCAGCTTTGTTCATAGTGAAGCAATCAAAATCATTCGCTTGCATACCACAAACTGGACTATGTGTAGATAAAAATGATTTAAGAAAAGAATACCTCTTATGAACCATCTCAAGTGCCAATAGCTATAACATTAAGCGGCTGAAAAAGTGTATGATAGTGCCAACTTCTTCCTTCATAGAGCCTAAAGATTGGGAGCTCTCAATAGATTTATCGTTGTATCATTCACGAGCGCCGTCGCGAAATGGGATTGGGAGCGAAATGTCTCTTTAAAACAAACACGTGAATTAACAACCAAAGCATATTCTTTTTGGAGTGTTCTGTTTTACATAAAGGTTGGGCACCCATTAAAAAACATTGCTTTAGATGCTTCTGATAGCCGTAAAGCTGAATTAAAAGGAGATGACAAACTGAGGATTGAGTTTCACCTTTACGGCTTTAGATTTCTCTGAAATTAAATTGTCTACCAGTTTCAAAGATTACGTCAACAGAAATACGCAATCGCTTCGCCCTCATCTGATATACAAAAGCTTGAACTACTCATAAAGCTCTCCCTTGCCTCAATCTCTGACTTAAAACATGTCGCTGCGTTAAGTTTGGATGTGGATTTACAGGCAACAGCTAAAACACACGGGCTCTTAGGAAAACAACGCGGTAAAGTCACAAACTGACCTACAATGGATTGGAAAAATGTGCTGGCTTTTTATCAGACACCCTGTAAAAAAACAACCATAATACATTTGGCTTTGTATTTACTCATTCTGATAGGTGTTCTTACATATTTTTGCGTCATATTTATAAAAGCAGATTAAAGATAAATATTTAGACGATTCTTGACTTAAGAAGATGCAACAATAGAGTTTCGCGGGGCTTTATCATCAAAAGCACTAAAATTGATTTTATTCTTTCTGCAACCGGTCGTAGTCACCTTAGTGAGAGTAATATGTCACAACACATGCAACAGACTGGACCCTATCCCCGTAGGTTTCACTCTCGTTTACGTGAATTAGCTGGCTAGACCAATGCATCTAGTCACTAAAACCATGTCATACGATAGAAGGCAAAGAAGAGCATGCCTATTGCCCACAAAACACAGCTTTTTTGTCGACTTTTCCGATTGTTCTCACGTTATAAAAAACAATGCAAAATTTTAGAAAATAGACAAATAACTCCACAATAACATGATCAATAAGTAAAAAACCCACACAAAATGTGTGGGCTTTTTTGTTTATACAAATAAACGAAGTAAATACATATTTGTTATTTAATAGGTATTTCCCAATGGCGGACACGAACAAATGAGCATTCTGTCTCCAGCAACATTATCAATACGCGATACAGGAGGCCAATATTTACTGGCTGGATCAAGAGAACTGTTGGGAAAAGCAGCTTCTTGTCGCGAATAGGGTCGTTCCCAAGCATCATCTAAAGTATCTGCCACTGTATGAGGAGCATTTACCAATGGATTATTGTCTTTTGGCCAAACCCCACGACCAACTTTCTTTGCTTCTTCAGCAATAGAGAGTAAAGCATCACAGAAACGATCAATTTCTGCTTTTGGTTCTGATTCCGTCGGCTCAATCATCAAAGTTCCCGGAACAGGGAATGACATCGTGGGCGCGTGGAATCCATAATCAATGAGACGTTTTGCAATATCATCAACACTCACCCCATACTGCTCTTTCAACACACGTGTATCCACAATACATTCATGAGCAACACGTCCATGCTTTCCCCGATAAAGAATGGAATAAGCGGGTGAAAGACGTGCAGCAATATAATTGGCATTTAAAATGGCTATTTGTGTTGCATATTTTAAGCCATCAGCCCCCATCATTCGAATATACATCCATGTAATCGCAAGAATAGACGCACTTCCATAAGGAGCTGCCGAAACCGCATGTGTTGTCCCATCCTGTTCATGCCCTGGTAAGAATGGTTTGAGATGCGCTGCAACTCCAATTGGTCCCATACCAGGACCACCACCTCCGTGGGGAATGGCAAATGTTTTATGAAGATTCATATGACAAACATCAGCGCCAATATCTGCAGGACGAGCAAGCCCCACAAGCGCATTGAGATTAGCGCCATCGAAATAGACTTGTCCGCCATTTTCATGAATAATAGAACAAATCTCCTTAATGCTTTCCTCATAAACACCATGTGTTGAAGGATAAGTGATCATGAGAGCAGCCAATTTATCCTTATGCAATTGCGCTTTCATTTTGAGATCGTCTACATCAACATCACCATCGCTTAAACATTTTACCACAACGACTTCCATACCTGCCATATGCGCCGAAGCTGGATTGGTACCATGCGCAGATGCAGGAATAAGACAAACTGTACGTTGATGTTCTCCCCGTGATTGGTAATATCGTCGGATAGCCAAAAGCCCCGCATATTCACCTTGAGCACCAGAATTTGGCTGAAAAGAAACTTGCGCAAATCCTGTAATTTCGCACAACCACGCATTTAACTGATCGATCATCTCCAAATAACCCACTGCATCCTCTTGTGAAACAAAAGGGTGTATATTGGCCATACTAGCCCAACTCACAGGCATCAATTCAGCCGCCGCATTAAGCTTCATTGTACAAGAACCAAGAGGAATCATAGCACGATCCAGCGCCAAATCCTTATCTGCCAAGCGACGCAAAAAGCGCATCATATCTGTCTCTGAATGAACCGCATGAAAAAAAGGCTGGGAAAGAAAAGCAGCATCCCGCTTTTTGCCAAAGAGTCGAGGAGAAACCTGATCGCCTAATTGTGCCCCCAAAAGCTGCGCTAAAGCACAAGCATCTTCTTCTGTTGATAATTCATCAAAATTAATTGCAATAGTGTCATCATCGAGAACACGAATAAGGCGCCCACCTATTTTGGCTTGATGCGCAATCTCTCGCGCTTTTCCCTTCACAACAACGCTTACGCAATCAAAAAAAGATTCTCCTTCACAAAAAACACCTGCAGCCTTTAAACCAGCAACAAAACGGCATGTTAAATGATGAATTCGCTGCGCAATTGCTTGTAAGCCTTTCGGCCCATGCCAAACAGCATAAGCAGTTGCCATATTAGCCAACAACGCCTGAGCTGTACAAATATTTGACGTCGCTTTATCGCGTCGAATATGTTGTTCACGTGTTTGCAAAGCTAAACGAAAACCAACACGCCCTCTCGTATCCACGGATTGACCAACAATACGCCCTGGAATAAGACGCGTTAACGCATCACTCACTGCAAGGTAACCAGCATGTGGACCACCAAATCCCATCGGAACGCCATAACGCTGCATAGAGCCAACAACGATATCTGCCCCCCATTGAGCAGGTGGCTCCATAAGGGTAAGTGCTAAAGGATCAGCCACAACGATAACTAAAGCTCCTTTTTCCTTTGCCTCTTTTATGATCTCACTGTAATCATGAAAAGCACCTTTTGTATCTGGCCAAGATAAAACAATTGCCGCTGTATCAGAAGCAATTTCGCCATTTTGGCTAATCTGAATCCCTTGTGTTTCAGCACGCGTTTGCGCAACACTTAAAGTCTGAGGATGTAAAAGACTCTGAACAGAAATCTTCGTCTTTTTCTCACGGGAAAAGCGAAAAGCGAGGGCATTGGCTTCAGCTAAAGCGGTTGCTTCATCAAGAAGGGAAGCAGCAGCAACAGGCAAACCTGTGAGTTCACTCACCAATGTCTGAAAATAAAACAAAAGTTCTAAACGACCCTGGCTAATTTCTGCTTGATAAGGCGTATAAGCAGTATACCAAGCAGGATTTTCAAACAGATTTCGTAAAATAACCGGAGGCACATAAGTTCCATGATATCCTTGCCCAATAAAACTTTTGTGCACACAATTACGCTCCATCATCTTGGAGAGTTCTTCCAAGGCTTGTACTTCACTAGCAGCCTCTGGAAGATTCAGTGAACGTCCCAAATGGATAGAGCGTGGAACAGCTTGAGAAATGAGTGTATCAACACAATCAAGCTCTAAAATATCAAGCATTTTTTGTGTTTCATCAGGTCGCAGCCCAATATGTCGAGAAGAAAAAGAACGCTCGATCATGACACTCATCCAATCAAAGCCTTATAAGCATCTTTATCCAACAACCCTTCCAGTTGTGTCTCATCCTGCAATGTCATTTTCCATAACCAGCCTTCTGTTTCGGCTTTCTGATTTACCAATTCAGGATTATCAGCCAATGCTTCATTTATTTCGACCACTTCACCATCAAGAGGAGCATAAACATCTGAAGCCGCTTTCACTGATTCCACAACAGCCGCCGCCTCTCCTTTGGAAAGTTTTGTTCCACTTTGTGGTAAATCAACAAAAACCAAATCCCCTAATTGCTCTTGTGCATAATGCGTAACCCCAACAGTCACCACTTGCCCTTCAACGCTAAGCCATTCATGGTCTTGTGTAAAATAAGTTTTAGACATAAAAAATCATCCTTTAAAATAACGTTGTTCAACAAAGGGAAGTGAATGAACTGATAATACAATCTTTTTGCCTCGCAGTTCTGTAAAGACTTGTGTCCCTTCAACTTTACAATCAACAGGAACATAACCCATCGCGACAGGACCATCAAAAGAAGGACCAAAACCACCTGATGTTACAATGCCAATCTCATTACCTTGATCATCAAGAAGCACCGCACCAGCACGAATAGGTTGACGCGTTTGCGGTTTTAATCCAACACGACAACGAGCAGGTCCTTTTTGCAGTGCTTCAAGAAAAGCCTTCGCACCATAAAATTGTGCTTTTTCTCGAACACTTTTAGGAACAGCCCATGTTAGAGCCGCATCAATAGGTGTCGTATCAGGGGTAATATCATTTCCATGCAAACACAGCCCTGCTTCCAACCGCAAGCTATCGCGTGCTGCAAGTCCAATCCACTCAACACGAGAATCACTCAGCAATTTTTCAGCCAACATATGCGCATGCCCTATAGGCAAAGCAATTTCAAAACCATCCTCTCCCGTATAGCCAGAACGCGTTATAAACCAATCTTGTTGTGGTTCGAATCCTTGCATAAAGAACAATTCATTCCCTGGTAAATCAGCATCAGCAAGAACAGCAGCCGCTTCAGGACCTTGAAGAGCAAGCAATACCCTTTCAAGAGCAATCACTTGACATTCAAAATCAACCGCACGCTTTTCCAATTCTACAAAATCAGCCTGTGCATTCCCAGCATTGGCGACCAACATAAAACGGCTCTCTTCCAAACGGGTAATGATAAGATCATCAAGAATACCAGCCTGCTCATTAAGCAAATAATTATACCGTGAATGCCCAATCTTTAAAGCTGCTGCATCAATGGGAAAAGCATAGGACAAAAATTCCACGGCTTGTGCCCCTTCAACGGCAATCAATTTCATATGAGAAATATCAAAAAGACCCGCATGTGCACGCGTATGAAGATGCTCTTTCAAAACGCCAAGAGGATAAGTTAAGGGCATGTTCCACCCCGCAAAAGCGCCAAATTTTGCTCCTGCTTTTTCATGCAGATCATATAAAGGAAGTGTTTTTAAAAAAGATGTTTCTTGTGCTGTGCCCATAATAACTCCAAAGCTGCGCTAACGCCCACAGAATATGGCCGTCTCTGCCCCCTCTGTCATCAACCTGAGAGACTCGCGAAAAGATTTTTCGCTTACACCTTCGGCGCGGGTTCTCCCGACTTTCCAGATCTGCCTTCTTCCTTTTACGGTCCTTAAAGCCTGAGAGATTATGGGCTATTTCCCCTTCGGCGGCAATGCGAAAACTCGCAATCTGCACTCTCCCGCAAAAGAATGAAAGAAACAATAACGCTCTTTCCAGCATGTTCTAATCTATAACCTATCTTTATCACACTGTCATTAGTAAAGTGATGAAAATGTTCTCATTTTAAAACTTGCATAAGCTGCTTCAAAAGATTTATAATAGCACCCTTTTGAACCTTACAAAAATTGCAAGGAACACATTTTAGGAAATTTAAGAAAAAAATCAAAAGCTATAAACAAAAATACCTCTTGAAAATCATGCAAAACGTCACACACTAAAAAGATCGCAAAGCAACATTCTTTCGCGCGCAGTCAACCTTAAAGATAGGGTCTCATATTCTTTTTTAGAATTAGGACTTCAAGTATTTTATAAGTATGATTTTAATGCACAAGAAGTGGGTTTTCTGCTTTCTCAATAGTGTCATAAATTGCAACTATTTACAGACTAAAACTACCGAACAAAGGTGACAAAATACTCATGAAAGCTGGTAATATCTCTTACAATTGCGAAAATGATCTTCCAAAGCAAATTGCCCTTTTTCCTTTAGAAGGTGCACTCTTACTACCCGGTGGTTTTTTATCACTCAACATTTTTGAACCAGAATCACTTGAAATGATTGAAAACGTTATGGTAACCGATCGTCTATTGGGCATTATTCAACCACTTTCATCGGATACAGACCGCTTCTCTACACAACTTTATAAAACAGGCTGTATAGGGCGCATTACAAACTACAGTGAAACAGGAAATGGACAACTGTTCATTATCTTACAAGGTGTTTGCCGCTTCACCTTAGAACAAGAATTGACAAACACAAAATCCTATCGAACAGCTCTCATCCAATCAAACATAAAAGACTTGCAAGAATTTGATGTTGAAGAAAGCATTAACCGAGAAAGCTTACTTGACGTTGTAGAAAAATATCTAACCATACATGAAATGGAATATAATTGGAGCAGTATCATAGAAGCCCCTACACCTATATTGGTTAATGCTTTTTCAGCTCTTATCCCCTTTACACCAGCAGAAAAACAAGCTCTCCTTGAAGCTCCAGATATCGAAAGCCGTGCGCAAACTCTTCTTGCATTAACAGAACGCTCACTCATGAAACAAACAGGTACAGATTACCGTTTAAACTAATAAACGTCAAAAAATGAAAAAAATGACCACAGATCCCAAAATGCTCGAATTACTCGTTTGTCCAATAACGAGAGGAACACTCTCTTACAACCGAAAAACACAAGAGCTCATTTCTCTCAAAGCCAAACTTGCCTATCCTATTCGTGATGGCGTCCCCATTATGCTTGCCTCAGAAGCGCGCCCTTTGCAAAACAATGAAAACGTAGCCTATAAAAAATAAGAAAATTTCGTTCATTTTTTCTGGAGAAAACTGTTATCAATCACTGCTCTATGAAAAGCTCTCTTTTGCTCATGCAATCTTTTTAATATTAGTGCTAATCCATTACACGCCAGCACCAGCATTCTCTTTACCAACTCCCCTCTTTACCAACTTCAAATGTTATACTTACTCTAAAAAGTCTTTTGCTTCTAAATGCGAAAAGAAGCTTCCGTTTTTATACAAAATAAATAGATAAAGTCTTATAGTTACAATTTTAAACATACCCCATAATGATCACCAAGAAATTGTCCTAAATTTCATCAAAATAAAGGGATGCATTGCAACAGTTGCACGTAAACTTTGCAAAAAACAACCAAAACAACTGCTGTCACTCTGGTTGACGATTTAAAGAAATTATCCTATGAATGAACTTGTGTTTTTGATCGTATACGCAGCGATCAATAGGGCCTGGAAGCCCTAAAACCGAGTATAAAATAAACCCGCTTTTTGCGGATATCCCAGAATTTCCGAGGGCTCTTATTATGTCCAAGTGCTTTCAGCACTAAAAGCAAGAGGCTGGCTCGGTTTCAGCACTTCCAGACCCCGGAAACGCTTATTTCATAAAAACATAATAAATTCAGTGTGTTATATGCAATTATTTTATATGAATCCACTTAAGAATCCACACTTTTATGCATGATCCATTTGACCCTTTTTTATATAAGATTGCCATGTATGAATAGAGCATAAAAAGCTAATCATGATGCAAATATTATAACGCATGTGTACATTCAGACGAAATGAAAAGCAGCTATCATTCATAACAGTTTATAAATTTTATGATACGTTTTATCACAGCACAAATCACATTGTTTAAAATTTAGTTGTTTGGAATATCGATAACATACGTTTAAAGATCACATCTTGTTTTAATGATTGGATTGTTAATCCCATGATAAAAACATAAAATTACAGTTCTCAAAATTGAGAAGCGTAAAATCTAAAGATGTTAATCGCAATATCTTATTACCTTATTAGAGGGTAATCATTTAAAACTTTTATAAGCTTATAGGTTTAATTTATAAAGATTGCATAAAAGGATTTAAAGACAAGATCGCTTTTAAAAACGCTTTCTAAAAATTTAGAACGATAAGTAAGAAGCATAAATATAGTATCATCACAACAGCTATGCTAATTTTAAAAACGAAACTGTATTCGCTTCCACAAAAAAATGGAAACGAACAATGCAATAGCAGTAAAATACTATCTACTTAGACATGGTACTAGAAAACGTTTTAAAAGTTACCGTTTAAAAGCACAGAGCCAAATATGGACTGAGTGATTTACTCACCCCAAAATTGGGGGCAGCTATTGAGACAAAGATAAGCAAGCAAAATTCAAAAATATTTAACATTATAAGGCATGGGATTTTACTTAATTTTGCTAGCCAAATATAGAGCGATTAATTTGCAAAGAAGTTACATTTGAGTGCAAAATGAAAATACGCTTATGAAAGCTTTTCTAAATGCACGTTTAAACGTTTGAAACTGATGTTTATAACAGTTTTTAAAGCCTTGCGTTTGATAAAATCGGTTGTTTATTGTCTTATGAGAGATGGTTTTGAAAACCAATGCTCGTAAATGTAAAAAACGGGTTTTGTTAAAGCTACCGAGCATTTTGATTTGTTTGATACGTTTAATAGCCATAACAAGCGTTATAGGTTCTCTCATTCAAATGAGTGATTAAAGATCATACGCATCATTTACATTCCTTTTGATAAGTTTTCATATCTCTCATAGAGCGCTTGCAATATGATACGTTTTGTATATATGCATTCATTACTCCATTGTGGATGATTCATTTTAATCAATAAAAAACGCTATTTGAAAGCCGCGTCATATCATTTGGCACGGCTTTTTTTTATTTTACTCTCTCTTTTATGATATGTTTATAGCAATGCATTTTAATAGCAATGCATTTTATATGCGTTTATAACCATAAAGAAGGCACGCTCCATGCGTGTTTTTATTCTGTTTTATCAGTTATATTGACAACATTATCCCTTTCATAAACCTCACAATTTTTTGGAA
>NZ_JBHILY010000104.1:0-534 GCF_042193555.1 Bartonella sp. PS17NMGDW
CTCCTATTTACGGGGGGTTAGCATTGATTGCTAGTGGTGTGGTTGGTTGTATGGTAATTTTAGGTTTTGGGGGGGCCTATATAGGTCTGATGTTGTTTTTAATTTATCTGGGGGGTATAATAATTGTTTTTGGCTATACTACAGCGATAGCTATTGAGGAGTATCCTGAGACATGGGGTTCGGGGTTCGAGGTTTTAGGGGGTCTTTTGGTGGGTTTAATAATGGAGGCAGGATTAGTTTTATGGGTCTCAAGTTCTGATGGGGTGGTGGTAGTTAGTTTTAATAGCATGGGGGATTGGGTGATTTTTGAGGGAGAGATGTCAGGGTTAGTTGGGGGGGATTCTATTGGTGCTGGTGCTTTGTACGATTATGGACGTTGGTTGGTGGTAGTTGCTGGTTGGACATTATTTGTGGGTGTATATATTGTGATTGAGATCACTCGGGGTAATAGGTTATATTATTAGAAGTAGGGTTAGGGCAAGGGGGATGAGAAAGGAGAGGGAGTATAGCTTAATCATGCCTTTTTGAGTAGTG
>NZ_JBHILY010000105.1:0-530 GCF_042193555.1 Bartonella sp. PS17NMGDW
GTAAAATTTTACGGAAACTTCGGGTTGATCATTCAGAACGCCTCTTAGATATGGCTAAGAAATTAGACATATCTGTATCATTTTTATCTGCTGTAGAAATTGGCAAAAAATCTGTTCCTGTAGAACTGGAAGAAAAGATCATAGAGCTTTATGGTTTAGATAAAGCAATGGCTTCTCTCTTAAAAAAAGAAGCCTATTCTTGTCGAAAAAGCATCATAATAAAACCTTCTACTCCGTTGCAACGTGAAACTGTTGTTGCGTTTATGAGACTTTTAGATGGCTTACATCAAGAAGCGTTAGCAGACTTCAAAGAAACATTAGAAACATTGTGCGAAGCGTGCTTTATAGAGAAATGTTAGAAAATCCTATTCCCTAACTTTTATTTACGCGTCCCTCACTGTAAAAAAGCTGTATAAATACAGCAAGTTATTTTTACATAAAACTTACATGTTATCCGTGAATGGTATAACGGTAAATCCATTGAGCACCACGATCTTTACGCTTCATAAAGGAGTAAGCAGGCGCATATT
>NZ_JBHILY010000106.1:0-526 GCF_042193555.1 Bartonella sp. PS17NMGDW
TAAAGGCGGGGTCTTTAGGCGGCTTTATTGAAAAGGAAGTTAACCTATCCCATGATGGCAATTGCTGGGTGTATGATGAGGCTTGTGTCTATGGTCATGCAAGAGTGTATGATGATGCAAAAATACGCCATTATTCTCAAGTCTGTGGTCAAGTTTATGGCAATGCTGAAGTCTATGGAAAAGCTTTTATCTCTCAATATGCTAAAGTTTATGACCATGCTTTTGTCTATGGCAATGCTCATGTTTATGGCAATGTTTATGGGTATGCTCATGTGAATGGTAGTGCCCGCATTCTTGCTGATGCTCATATTTATGATCATGCGCATGTTTCTTATGATGCTACGGTTTTTAGTTATGCTCGCGTTTATGGTCATGCCAAGGTTTCTGGCTTGGCTTGTATTTATAGCCATGCAAAAATTTATAATTATGCTGTTATTAATGGTCGTGCAAAGATTTATGGCAAGGTTTATGGGAATGCTTGTGTGAGTGGCTCTTGTGAGATTTATGGCTCTGTTTATGGCAATGC
>NZ_JBHILY010000107.1:0-522 GCF_042193555.1 Bartonella sp. PS17NMGDW
GTCTACGGTTTGTTGGATCATAGAGCTGTTTTCTAGAGCCGTTTTAGCTCCTATCTTTGCTGTACTAGAAACCACGTGGATGGCTTGGAGGGTCATCAGCAATGTTATGAGAGCCCAAGTGAGAAAGCCATGAATCGTTCCTGAGGTTTCAGCAAAACGGCCAGCTACAAAGCCTCCCAAGGCTAGGCTAATCAGTGTAACGATAACAGAACCCACGCCAAAGGAGAGGAAAGAGCCTTCAAATGGGGTTGAAGAGGTGAAATCCATTTGGCTTAAGCCTAAAGCGGCTACCAGAAAAGAGAGGCAGATTGAGGTGGCAAGGGCGCTCACCAGTCCAGCAAAGATTGCGGACCATGAAATGGGTGTGTGAAAGAATGAATACTTTTCTTCTAGAGATGTTTCTCCTAGAAAATTCGTATCGAATGGTGTGTCTTCAGGAATGCGAGTTTCCATGTTTTATCTCCTTGAATATGCTGGAGATACAATGTCTTTTTGCCAATTATGTTCCAAAAGTGGTAAATA
>NZ_JBHILY010000108.1:0-519 GCF_042193555.1 Bartonella sp. PS17NMGDW
GATGGCGAAGAGCAAGTTTGAACGAACAAAACCGCATGTTAATATTGGTACGATTGGTCACGTTGATCATGGGAAGACCTCGTTGACAGCAGCGATTACGAAATATTTTGGTGAATTTAAAGCCTATGATCAAATTGATGCTGCCCCAGAGGAACGCGCACGTGGGATTACTATTTCTACAGCACACGTTGAGTATGAAACGGAAAATCGTCACTATGCGCACGTTGATTGTCCGGGACACGCTGATTATGTGAAGAACATGATCACAGGGGCAGCACAGATGGATGGTGCTATTTTGGTTGTTTCAGCAGCTGATGGTCCAATGCCTCAGACACGTGAGCATATTTTGCTTGCGCGTCAGGTTGGTGTTCCAGCAATTGTTGTTTTTCTTAATAAAGTTGATCAGGTTGATGATGCAGAACTTTTGGAGCTTGTAGAGCTTGAGGTTCGGGAACTTTTATCCAAATATGATTTTCCAGGCGATGATATACCAATTGTTAAGGGTTCTGCTTTAGCAGC
>NZ_JBHILY010000109.1:0-518 GCF_042193555.1 Bartonella sp. PS17NMGDW
CCACTTAATAATTTCAAGATTTGTTTCATTTTTTCCTCCCTGAATATTTTGAATAAATTGGCGTACGATTAGGTAAACCATAGAACTTTGTACACGCATAACCTGCATGACCATAACAAGCATGAACACTGGGGTAGCCCTTAAATATTTGCCCTGCTTCTTTCCAGGGACCACTTCCAGGAGGTATTTGCTCAAAAGTGTAAGGATTTTTGCCAATCTTTGTACCCACAAAGTCATTTTTATGATTTTCCAAGTTTACGTAATCCTGCTTTCCATCACTTAAGATATATAACGTATCTGCCATGTTTTGAGTATTATAAGCTGGTCCAAAGAAATTAATCGTTGTTTCCTTTGCTATACCATGAACACCATGCTTTTCTAAATCATGCGATCCATTGCCCGCTGTCATACTGCCGCGGCTATGCGCATCAGTATGCAATCCTATATTGCCAAGGCTATACAACAGATTCTGGTACTTCTTCGTCGAATTGGTCAGAGCACCCAACTTACCTTCTAGA
>NZ_JBHILY010000018.1:0-18897 GCF_042193555.1 Bartonella sp. PS17NMGDW
AAATGGAGCGTCCACAGCGAAGAAGGGGCTAATTTTTTAAAATCCGCATGAATGCTTATTCTGTTGTGCTGTAAAAATATCATCGCTTGAAGTGTGGTGATATAAGGCACAAAAGCTTTATGCATGGGGTGTTTTGATGAGAGAATGCTATGGTATTCAGTTTTTTATTCAATATGTAAAAGAAACATTATAAGTCAAAATCTTCTTTAATGTGATAATGATTTTTGAGAATTAAAAAAATATAAGTTTAAATATAAAGAGCAGCACAAAGTGCTGCTCTTTTATTTAAGTTAAAATTAGCTTCTGCTTTAGAAACGATAACGTATCCCGCCAGACAAATTGGTGCCAGATACTCCGGCTTTTTGCAGTTTTTGCCGATAGCTGATATCGGCGTTTAATACAATATTTTGAGAAAGATATGCATTCACCCCCATGCCTCCCTCAACTGAAGAGCCGGTAGGATCAACATGAAAGGTATCAGCAATTTTTATGGTTTTACCATCACCAAAAGCTCTGATCACATTCATTTTACCATAGAAGGAGACAGCCTTATTTTCTTCAGCAGCCATTATAGTTTTTGTTAAACGTCCACCAATCCGCACCAACCATTGATGCGGGTTGCCCATGTCTACTTTTAAGCCATCGGCATCTGAGAAGATATCAAAAATGAGATTTTGATAAATGAATTGTGCTTGTGGTTCAAATACCAATCCTTTTGTATTGGTCGCTAATTTCTGACCAATGGTTGCAGATATATTAAGCATCTCAGTACCATCCAGTTTTGCGGCATTTCCAACAAGAGCTGTGGTAATATTTCCTTTTAACTTTCCGTAAGAAAGAAGTGTGTTTACATATATACCATTGCTATGTTGGATGCTGCTGTAAGCGGCAAGAGACCATTTATCAAGTGTTGTCTTTTCAGAATCTTGCATCTCTTTTGGCGTAAAGGCAAGTTTTCCGTATGTTCCTAAAAAACCAAAATGTGTGCTTATGTCTTTGCCTTCCGAGGCGGCTAATATGGCACCCAGTTGTAAAGCAGTATAGTTTACATCAGCACCATAACCGTAATGCAGTGGATCGCGGTTGGAAGATAAGGTGACTTTCTCGCCGTAGGAAGAGAAAAAGATACCATTCTTTTTATTGTCTTTTGCCCCAAATACTGTTGTTCGCATATTGTCTAACAACGTGTTTTGATTGCTGACATCAGTAAATCCAGCAGAAAATAAAGCATTAGATATGGTTAAATAGTTTGCTACCTGTGGTAAAAGTGCTCGAACTTTTTTATCCTTATCAATGTAGGCATTCTGTAAGCGGAAATCCCAGAAATTACTGTTCTTACCAAAAAGGTTTTGGCTCTCATGAGATGTTCCAGGTTTATAGCCTGTAAGTACATACTTATAAGGTTGTTTCCCTATTGTCATATAGTTTCCTGCTAACGTGAAGGAATTTTCGTTTGCTTGTCCGGAAACTTGAATGATTGAAATCCCATGTGTTCCTAAAGGAAGTGACGCCATGTGTTCTCCCCAAACAGCAGAGCTATCGGTTGTTTTTTTATCTGTTTTTCGGAGATTGATGTGAACAACAGTACGGCCTGAGACATCACCATTAATCACAATGCGATCGGTCTGTTGCTCCGTGATAGGAGAATGTTTATTCCATTGAGTATTTACATAAATTTCTGCAACACCTGTTGCACTGTAAACCGCTGCTGTATGAGCTATTTCATTTCTTTTCGGAAGATTAGGTCCTATAAACAGAGTTTGATAATGTCCTTCCACTGGTTTGTCAAACATAATGACACTGTCTGTAAGGCGCAATCCAGAAAGGTTAGAGTATGATTTTTTATCAACACCAAACTGTACATGGTCATCTGAAACATTATCATTATTTTGGGCGTTTTTATTCGCCTTTAAAAGCCATTTTGTCCCCTCTTTTAGATCAAAAACAGTTCTATTATCTTTAGAAGTTCTCACTCCACCTTCTAAAGAAGAGTGGTTAGAAACCAGTGTAAGGGTGTTTGTGAAAGCATTTTCGTTTTTTATATTTTTTAATAAAATATCGGCATGAATTTCTGAATTTTTAAGGCTGACTTCACCGTTTATGCCTGTTCCATAAAGGTTGATACCTCTACCATGTTCAACAAAAATCCTTGTATTCTCTAGAGTTACTTTATCGGCAATATTGGCTCCATCTTGTTCTTGAACGGCGTTGGCATTCCTTTCAGCATTGCGTGTATATCGTTTTCTAGGGGCACTATACGGATTGTTGCGGAAAATAATACCGTCCACTTCATGATTACCCGTGACATGTACGCTTGAATCTTTCAGTTTGATTGTTCCCTCTATGTTTAGCAAACCAACTGTTTCTGCTGTTACAGTAATACCTGTAGCATCAATTTCTCCACCATCTGATACACTTAGCGCAACAAAACGCGCATCAACTGTTCCCCCTATCATGTTGATTTTTGAATTATTGCCCTCTGCATGTACAGCAAAACCATTGTCTTGAATTTTTTTGTTATATAGCGTTATGGTCTTACCGTTTTCAGCCTCAATTCTGGAGCTTATATCCTCAATTTGTGTAGACTTTTCAGGTTGTTTTATTGGTGATATTGGTTTTTTAAGCTCTGATTTTTCAGATATTTTTTGTGCAGAGGCAGATTGTACGGGCGCTGGTTTTACAGATTTTGGCGGTACCGGTAATGCTGGTTTTCCAGTTTCTGGTCTTAAAGATATTGGCTGTGCGAGTTCTGGTTCTTTAAGCGTTGGCGATAGCTTTGTTGTCGGTTTTGTAGGTTCCGCTCTTGTAGGTTCTAAGTTTATAGGTGTTGGTTGTAAATTCGGTGAAGTTTGTGGAGGTTCTGACTGTGAGGATACAGCAGAATTTTCGGGCATTTTTTTTCTGGAAGAGTTTGTAGAAGAAGTGGAAACACCTGAACGTCTTCTAGATTTTACTTCCATTCCTGCTGTTGGAGCTATTTCTGTCGTTGGAGACTGTGTAAGAATATCTTGTGTGGCTGCAGGGTTAGATTGTACACTTTTTGCCACTTTAGTATTTGATGTTTGTGTATTTCCTTGGCTAAGATTAGAGTTTTGTTTTGAAGAAGAAACTGTATTTCGAACTAAATTTCCTTCAAGTTGGGTTGTGGAAGGTAGAGTGCTCGTAGGAGCAGGCGTTGTAGATTCACTCTTTGTAAGAGGAGGGGGTATGATCGTTCTTGTAGAGCTAGATGTTAAAGGTGGATATGAAGATGATGCATTTGAATGAGCGGGTTGTGGAGACGGGAGATCTATTGTAGGTTGTGCATTCGTATCATGAAGAGCATAAGACAAGCTGGTGGAAGAACAAAACAGAACTCCAGAAACTGTGTATAGTAAAAAACTTTTTTTCATATAGATGTATTCCTAAATATTTCCCCTCTCTCATAAAAGATAAAACTTTAACCTCATTATGTTTCTTTTGTAAGAGACAAAACGAAACATAATGAGAGTACTTTGTATTTCAAGATGCGAATACAAGTATTTTTAAAAGTGATAGCGCATTCCAGCGGAAATATTTATTGCAGATATGCCATCTTTTTTGAATTTATGTTGATAGCTGAGATCATTATGAAACTCGATATTTTCAGATAAGTGCGCCTGAATACCAAAACCACCTTCGATTAAAAATCCCATAGCAGCAAGCGGAAGGTTTTCACTAAAAGTTTTGATCGCGTTCAGTTTGCCGTAGAAGGAAAGGGCATGGCCTTTGTTTTGCGTCAAACGTCCGCCAATACGGAGCAACCATTGATGAGGTTTGCTTATGTCTATTTTAGAGTTATCGTCATCTGAGAAAGAGCCAAGCATGAGACGCTGATAAACAAGTTGTGCTTGCGGTTCTAGGATTACACCTTCCAAACTGGTTGACAGTTTTTGACCAACAGTTGCAGCAGCCCCTAATGTTTTACTATTATTTACTTTTGAGGTATGTTTGATGAAAGCTCTGGTGTTATTTTCTTTGAAAATTCCATAAGAGAGAAATGCATGTGCATAGAGGCCACTGTCATGTTGAATATTTCCATATGCAGTGAGTGACCATTTATCAAGCATTTTCTTATGAGAGCTTTCTTTGTTTTTAGGCGTAAAAGACAATTTCCCATATGTTCCGAAAAGACCAAAATTGCTGCTGATATTTTGATCGTATAGCGCTATTAATGTTGCTCCTGCTTGCAATGCAGCATAGCGAATATCTGCTTGAACACCATCTTGTTTTTCTTGAATGCTGGAAGAAAAGGTGCTCTTATTGCCATAAGTGGATAAGAAAACGCCTCTCTCTGGATGATCTTTGGGTTCAAACATCGTTATTTGCATGTTGTCTAACGAGATATTTTGATTGTTGAAATCAGAAAAACCGACAGAAAACATCGCGATAGGCATAACTAAAGAGCTTTCTTTTTGTGGCATAAGAACTGTTCTTTTTTCTGCCAAATCAAGAGAAGCAGAAGTTGCGGCTGCTTCATTATCTGTAAGTTTAGAGGTGCTTTCGGTATCAGCGGTAGCGGTTCTCTTAACTTTTGTGGGTAATTTCACATGAGCTTTTGCGGATGTGTTAAGAGTCGTTTTCGATGCTTGTGTTGGTGTGTTTATTAAATCAATGGTATGGCGTGTTTGAGGGTTTAAGCCAGAAGCGGTACTGGTAGACGTAAAATTAAAAGAAGAAAAAAACAAAGCACAAGCGGCTGTACATAACAAAAGATTCTTATGCATAGAGATGTTCCTTAAGATATTTTCTTTGTTTTGCTAAAAATAAACCACTTTTTGACACACTACGTTTTTTGTAATGTAGTAAAATATAAGCAGCACTGTTTTCATCTCAGCGCTGCTTATGCGTCAAAATAGAGAGCTAAGATTTCTAAAAGCGATAACGCATTCCACCGGAAAAATTAATTCCAGAGACACCAGCTTTTTGAAGTTTATGTTGGTAATTAACGTCAGCATGAAGTGCGATATTTTTAGAAAGTTGCGCGTTAATGCCAAGCCCACCTTCAAGGGAAGAGCCCATAGAATCGAGATAGAAAGATTCAATAACATCTATAGTGCGCTTTTCACCAAAAGCTTTGATGACATTCAATTTACCATAAAAAGAAAGAACACGATCTTTTTCAATGGGAAGCATTGTTTTCGTTAAACGCCCTCCAATACGGACCAACCATTGATGAGGGGTCTTTATATTAACCTGGAAGCCATCAATATCTGAAAGAGTGCCAAATGTAATGTGTTGATAAATAAGTTGTGCTTGTGGTTCAAAGGACACTCCTTCAACACCAGTTGCTAGTTTTTGTCCAACGGTAGCTGATATATTTAATGTATCCGTATTATTTAACTCTGTGGTGTTGCCGATAAGGGCTGTTGTAATATGTCCGTTTAAAATGCCGTAAGAGAAAAGTGTATTAACATAGAGACCATTGTCATGGTGGAGGTTCCCATATGCCGTAAAAAACCATTTATCCAGTATGCTTTTGTCAGAACCTTCCATATCCTTTGGCGCAAAAGAAAGCTTTCCATATGTGCCTAAAAGACCAAGATTCGCGGTCATATTTTGATTTTCTAACGTTGCTAATGTCATGCCTGCTTGGATAGCAGCATAACGAACATCTGCACCATAACCATATTCTAATGGACTACGGCTGGAAGATAACGTTATCTTGTTGCCATAAGTCGATAAGAATATCCCTTTCTGTTTATGACCTTCTAATCCGAAAACTATTGAGTGCATATTATCTAACAGTGTATTTTGATTGTTTATATCAGCCAAGCCAGAGGAGAATATTGCATTATGCATAACCAAATAGCTTGCCATTTGAGGAACAAGAGCTTTGATCTTTCCTTCATCATCGAGAGTCGCACTTTGCAAGCGGAAATCCCAGAAATTCTCATTTTCTTCCAAGGGAGCTTGTCCATAGTTTTCTTTTTTAAGGGATGATGCATTGATATTTTGTGCATCTTTCTGTTTTGATTCTTGTGATATTCCGCTTAAATGACTTTGTGTCTTATCGGCTTTCCCACGGCTGGATGTTGGTCCATAAACATTGAGTATGTATTTATAAGGTAAGTCCTCCATTGTGGTGTAGCCATGGGCAAGTTTGAAGGAATCTTCATTTGCTTGCCCAGAAACTTGAATAAGTGAGAGCCCACGCATATTCAAAGGAATTGAATCTTCTTCATCATCGAATGGTTCTGCATGCTTTGAAAGATTGTTGAAATAGATCGTTGTGGTGCCTGAGACATCACCATGAACGAGAACACGGTCAGTTCTTTGTTGTTCTTTTGTAAGACCATTACTCCATTCTGTATTAAAGTAAATTCTTGCGTTCCCCAATGCATTGTAAACCGTTGTTGCATCGGAGCTTCTGTTTTGCTCTGCTTTTTGTGGATGTTTTCCTACATGCAAGGTTTGATAATGATTGTCTGCTAGTTTATGCGGAGCATTAAATATGATAGAGCTATTATTAAGGTTTAGGACTGAAACGATAGATTGTGCTCGTTGCTTAAGATCAAGGAGCTTATAATTAAATAGACTAAAACTATTTTCCAACTCAAATAGACTAATTTTTAAATGCCACTTGCTGTTATTGTTTAGGGTGAAAACCGTTGTATTTTGAGGAAGCGTTTTTGCTCTTCCTTCCATAATCGAATTATCAGCCTCTAATGTAAAAGTAGCAGGTTGAACCTCGAAGAAGGGTGAGACTTCATTTTTTAATAACATATCAGAACGAATTTCTGAGTTTTTAAGGTACGCTGCATTCGTTTTGGGATAATAAGGTCCGAAAATACCTACACCGTCCTTTACAAGAACTTTTGTATTATTAAGGATTGCTTTGTTTACAACTTCTTCTCCTTCTTTTATTGTAGAACTTGAAATATAACCAAAATTGATACCATAGGCTCTGCTGTGGCCTATGACCTTTAATGTTGAATCTTCAATATGGATTGTGCCGTTTGTGAGTGACAAACCATGCCCTTCTGCCTCTCCCACAATTCCTTTGGCATTAATTTGACCACCTGATGTTGCAGAAAGCAAAGTAAAGCCTGAGTGCATTACTGAGTTTGTAATGGTAATATGACCTTTCTTAGCAACCACGGCATCATACTTACCACGAACAAAAACATTATGAAGGCTCTTCTCTTCTCCATTAGCTACTTGGACCGTAGGAATCTCAAGAGGTTGTTTATTTGCATAAGTTGGAGCAAAATGAGAAAAAATGAAAGTTCCAGCAATTGTACATAACAAAAAATTTTTCTTATAAATATATTTCTTACACATAGATATGCCTTTAATATTTGGTATGCTTTGATGCTTACTTCATTCCCCTAATGGCGCAAGTACCCAATCAGTTTTTATATCATTATATTTTTATTGTAAACAACAAAACGAATATTATGCTTTGTTATTTATCGTTTAAAAATTGGTCTTAGAAGAGCTTTTAAAATAGAAAGCGCAATGCAGCGAAGATGGATTTCAGAAAACCTAGCTTGATAAGTATTTTTGTTTTAAAGTGCTAAGGATCAAAATATTTTACAAGGATGTTTATTGCTTAAGGCTGTTGTTATGAAAACTCTACAAAGTTTTTGGAGAAGATTTGTTGTGCATTTACAAAAATCGTTCAGTTGTTTTTCTTGCATATAGAATTATTCACTATGAATTTTTTTGATGTAAAAAAGCTAAAATATTTTGTATTTTTTACCGATATACAAAAATTTTTATAAATCAAAAAGGCAGTTCTCTTGAGACTTCAGCAGTCATTGAGAGATAAGGAATTTTGTTGCATTTGGTTTGAATGAAATTAATCCTTTCGAGAAAGCTGTATAGAAAGAACCGTTATTGATGACTCTTTACGATAGATTGCAAAAAAGCAGTACATTCGTACTGCTTTTTTATTAAAAATGCATAGACTATAAATTGTTTTTTGCCTTTTCTTAAAACTGATAGCGTATTCCGCCTGAAAAGCTTGCTCCAGATATACCAGTTTTTTGAAGCTTATGTTGATAGTTAACATCAGCATGAAGGGCGATATTTTGTGATAATTGTGCATTCACACCAAGTCCACCTTCAACAGAAGCCCCCATAGAACCAAAGTGGAATGATTCACCAATCTGTATGGTGTCATTGTTAGAAAAAGCTTTAATAATATTCAATTTACCATAGAGAGAAAGAATACTGCCTTTTTCAATAGAAATCGTCGTTTGTGTTAAGCGCCCACCAGCACGCACTAAGTATTGATGAGGATTTCCCATATCTACATCAAAGCCATCGACATCTGAGAATGTGCCAAGCATGAGACGCTGATAAACAACTTGTGCTTGTGGTTCAAAGACCAATCCTTTTGTACTGGTTTCGAACTTTTGTCCAATGGTCGCCGATGCACTGAATGTATCAGCGTTTTTCAATTCTGCAGTCTTTCCTATGAGAGCTGTGGTGATATCTCCCTTGAGCATTCCATAAGAAAAGAGAGCATGGATATATGCACCATTATTATGGCGCAGTCCACTATATGCAGAAATTGACCATTTATTGAGTGTACTCTTGTCAGCACCTTCCATATCTTTTGGGGTGAAAGCTAATTTCCCATATGTCCCGAAAAGACCCAAATTGGTGGTTATGTTTTGATCTTCTAGAGCTACTAATGTAAAGCCTGCTTGTAAAGCAGCATAGTGAATATCGGCACCATAGCCATATTGCAATGGCGTACGGTGAGAGGATAATGTCATCTTATTTCCATAAGTCGAGAAGAAGATCCCTTTGTTTTTATGATTTTTTTTCTCAAAGCCTGTTTTTTGTATCGTGTTCAGTAAAGTGTTTTGATTGTTTACATCAGCCAGTCCAGCTGAGAATAGTGCGTTAGGCATGGACAAATAGCTTGCCACTTGAGGAACGAGAGCTCTGATCTTTCCTTCATCATCGAGCGTTGCACTTTGCAAGCGGAAATCCCAGAAATTCTGATTTTCTCTCAAATGGTTTTGTGTGCTCCCTATTTGCTCAGAATTTGCCGTTGATTCACCTTTTATATTATCCTCAATCTTCAAAACCACACCACCTAATACAACGGGGGTCGTGTCGGTTTTTGAGGACTTTTCTTGTGATTGTTGAGTTACTTCTCCTAAATGGCTTTGTGTGCTCTCTGCTTCTCCAAGACGTGATGTTGGTCCATAGGCATTTAAGACATATTTATAAGGCAAACCGCCCATTGTGACATAGCCATTTGCTAGTTTGAAGGCATTTTCATCTGTTTTTCCAGATACTTGAATGAGCGACAGTCCACGCATATTCGCGGGAATAGAAGCTTCTTCTTTTGATGGCTCACCTTTTGAAAGGCTATTGAAACTAATTGTCGTGGTGCCTGATACATCTCCATGGACAAGAAGGCGGTCCGTTTTTTGTTGTTCTCTTTTTAAAGCATCACTCCATTCTGTATTGAAATAAATCCTTGCATTGCCTGTCGCATTATAAACGGTTTTTATAGCGGAATCCCTGTTTTCGTGTGGTTTAGGGATCTCAATTGTTCGTCCTACACTCAAGGTTTGATATTGACCCTTTGCCAGCCTATGTGGCGCATTAAACACAATAGAGCTATTATTGAAGTTCAGTACTGAAACGGTAGATAGTGCTCGTTGCTTAATATCATGGAGTGCATAATTAAATGAACTAAAATCACGATTTATGTCGTATTGACTTACATTTAAATACCATTTGCTGTTGTTATTTAAATTAAAAACAGTTGTATTTACTGCTAAGGTTCTTGCTCTTCCTTCCATAATCGAATTATCGGCGGTTAATACAAAAGTCACAGGATGAGGATCTGAATCTGTTTTCTTTTTTACATTATTTTGTAATAGTACATCAGAACGAATTTCTGAATTTCTAAGTTGAACCTCGGCAACAGACTTTGAAGATGATGGTCCTAAAATACCGACACCATTTTCCACAAGAAGTTTTGTATTGTTAAGAATTGCCTTATTGATAACTTCTTCACCATCTTTCACAAAAACATCTAAAATGCTATGAAAAATAATACCGGATTGTTTTTTGCTTTCTATGAATGAATCTTCAATGTTAATGATACCGTTTGAAATCGATAGACCAGTATACAAGGCATTGACGTTTACTCCTTTAGCATTAATACGTCCACCTTGTGATACAGCAAAAGCAAACGAAGCTGAATGTATTGTTGAGTTTGTAATTGTGGCAATTGCTTTTTCAGAGGCGTGCACTGCGCTCAATCCATTGCGGATAAAAACGTTATTAAGAGTTTTCTCTTCTCCTTTTTCCAGCTTAAACTCACTAATAATTTCAGGAGGTTGTCTATTTGCATAAGTTGGAGCAAAATGAGAAAAAATGAAAGTTCCAGCAATTGTACATAACAAAAAATTTTTCTTATAAATATATTTCTTACACATAGATATGCCTTTAATATTTGGTATGCTTTGATGCTTACTTCATTCCCCTGATGGCGCAAGTACCCAATCAGTTTTTATATCATTATGTTTTTATTGTAAACAACAAAACGAATTATAGTTATGGTGTTCTCTATGATTTGAAGTTTTTCTTAAGAAAAACTTTTTAATGATCATAAGAAGTCGGGAAAAATGGATTTCATAAAACCTAGCTTGCTCAAGCTTATGCTAAAAACACTATGAAGTATGATATTTAAAATTGTCTATTAAGGATAATCGTTATAAAAGCTCTATAGCATTGAGATGTATTATTTTATGCACTCACCAAAACGATCAGCAAATTTTCTCTGCTATAAGAAAAAGAGATGAGGGGGCTATTCACAGGCTTTCTTTAAAGAGACTTTTCTTTAAGGGTACCAAAGCTTATTTCGCGACGATGTGGTCATGAATGCTATAACGCTAAAGCCATAGAGTCTCATCATCTTTACGCTTACGAAGGAGCAAGCTGATACCTTTAAGCTTAATAAAAGAGCAAGCCCATCACACACTTTGCTAGCTCCTAATGTTTGTGACAAGCTCTTGGTTCTTGAGACAGTTCATTATAGGAGTTCTTAGGCTTTTCTTATATAACTTTGCTCCACACGCCAGCTCCGCTTGTAACGTGCAAGAAAATTTTTAATTGATTCAACATAAAACAAGTTTGAAATGAGAGAATCCTACGATATTCCGGACTCTCATTACAACATGTAAAACAAAGAATTATATTTATAAATCAATATATTATATGGAATGATAGGGATAAGCATTGTCAAAATGGTTTGCCTAAAAAACGGTACATGGAAATATAAATGAATTCTTACAGGGTGGTGTTAAGCTAATGGATTGAAGAAACAGATAGCAAAGGTATGAACAGAGAACTTCTTTTATCATTATCTTTTCCAATGTTGTTTTCTTTATATTGCCTAAAAATACACTTTGCTTAGCTGTATAGACAAATTCGATAATGAATATGCCGCGTGACTCGTGTAAATAGCAGAGAAGGAGATCATTGAGGAGAAAGAAAAAAGTTTTAGGGGATAAGAATAGTAGCTTACATAGATTAAAAAAGGCAGTATACTATACTGCCTTTTTATTAAATTGAATAGAATGAATAGGCTATTTACAGCCTTTCCTTAAAACTGATAGCGTATTCCACCTGAAAAGTTTGCACCACTTATACCAGTTTTCTGAAGCTTTTGTTGATAATTCACATCACCATGAAGGGAGAAATTGTGAGACAGTTGTGCATTGATACCAATGCCGCCTTCAATTGCAGGTCCCATAGGATCAAGGTCAAAGTCTCTACCAATATGAATGGTACCATCATCACCAAAGGTTTTGATCAAGTTTACTTTTCCATAGAAAGACATAGGACGGTTGTTTTCAGTGGAAATGGTTTTGGTCAAACGCCCACCAACACGGATTAACCATTGAGAAGGATTGTTCATATCAACAGTAAAATTATCAGCATCTTCAATGGTGTTAAACATCAAATGTTGATAGGCAACTTGTGCTTGTGGTTCGAAGGTTAAACCTTCCATTCCGGTTGCAAACTCTTTGCCAACAGTGGTGGAGATACTCAACATTTTGGCATTTTTCAATTTTGCGGTATTTCCTCTGATGGCATTGCCGATATCTCCTTTTATTATCCCATAGGATAACAGTGTATCCATATAGAAACCACTGTTATGCTGTATACTGCCATAGGCTGTAATGGCCCATTTATCCAGCGTGTTCTTTCCTGCATCTTTTATGTCCTTTGGTGTGAACGACAGCTGCCCATAGGTGCCTACAAGACCGAAATGTGTTGTGGTATTTTGCCCTTCAATTGCTGCTAATGTGACACCGGCTTGGAGAGCAGCATAGCGGATATCAGCGCCATAACCATATTTGAGAGGTCCGCGTTCAGAAGATAAAGTTCCTGTGCTTCCATAGGTGTAAAGGAAGAAACCGGTTTGTTTTTCCTCTTCTTTTTTTCCTAAGACAGATGTTCTGATATTGGCTAAGAGCGCGTTTTGTTTAGCCATATCTGTTAATCCACTGTAGAAGAGAGCATTTGGCATGACCAAATAGCTTGCTGTTTGTGCTACAGGGGCGATCACACTTGGACCAGAGCCAGAACCCGCTTCAAGAATTTCTTTGTGTAAGCGGAAATCCCAGAAATTTTCATTCTTTTCATCAAAGAGGCTTTGTGCAATATCGGCCTGTCCATGGCTTGACTCTGGTCCATAAGCAGTCAGTGTATATTTATAAGGTAAACGATCTCTTGTGGTATAGCCATTTACAAGTTTGAAAGAGCCTTCCTGTGCTTTCCCAGAGACTTGAATAAGCGAAAGTCCACCGATATTCGAAGGATCTGCAGCATTGACTACACTACTTTCATCCCCTGTATCGCTTTTGATATAAACTGTTGTAGAGCCTGAGACATCCCCATGGATCAAAAGTCTATCGGTTTTTTGGTCATTTATTGCAGCACCATCACTCCAAGCAATGTTGAAGTAAATCTTTGCATCACCCGTTGCGTTGTAGACTTCTTGCGTGTCTGGTTTACCAGAGCCTATATGTAATGTGTGATAATGCTCTTCTGTTGGTCCATTAAAAACAATAGTACTGTTGTTAAGATTGAGCGTGGAAATATCAGAACGAGATCTTTGAGCAATATCAAGCAGATTGCCATCATCATCTTTTTCGTTTGTGCTGGTTTTTACAATCCATTGTGTATTGTTTTGCAAATTAAAGATTGTTTTAGGACTGTTAATAACTTTTGCTCTACCCTCTAATATGGAGTTATCAGAATTGAGTGTAAAAGCTAAACCATTTTCTTCAGCTGAAGCTTTGGTTACTAATAGAACGTCAGCACGGATTTCTGATTTTTTGCCAAGATTGACTGTGCCGGTTGACTCATCTACGTTAATTCCAATGCCGTTTTTAATGTGAAGCTTTGCGTTGGTTAAATTGATTTCTGAGGTTGTATCTTCTTCAGGATTTTCAAATTTTATGCCATTTCTCTCTGCTGTTGCAAAAATATTTGTTGTATCAATATGCCCACCGTTTTCAACAGCCAATGCTGCCTCTTTTCCCGTTATGTTTCCTTGCGTCATTGTGATGGTGGAATCTAGTCCACTTGCATGGAGCCCATAACCATTAGATGATGTAATTTTGGCATCATCGGTTAAAGCAATGGTGCTGCCACTCTCTGCGTTAATCCCTATATCGTTTCCAACAAATGATCCTCCTGATATTGTGATTTTAGAATGATCCATTGCATATACGCCGAATTTTGCATTTGTAATGTGTACATTTTTTAAAGTGACATTGCTTGCTTGGGAATTTAATCCTGTAAACACTACCGTTTCACCTTTTTGACTGCTCGATATTGTCACATCTTCCAACTTATTTTCATTGCTTTTACTGTCATAAAAGGTAGCACCAACTGTAGAAGTTGTAATAGTTCCTCCGGTCATTTTAATTATAGCATTTTTTTCTGCATAAAGCCCAAGAAAAGCATGATCAATTTCTGTTCCATGCAATTCGATCATACTATCAGGGCCGCTGGCATTTGCACCAGCTCCACCACCTGTGGCTACTGAGAGAGAAACATCTGTAACATTAATGTGTCCACCGTTTTCAGCAGTTAATGCTGCATAAATTCCTCCTTTAACTTTTCCTTTCGTCATTTTGATTGTGCTATTGTCTTTTGCCCAGAGCCCAGTGTTATCAGATGATGTAATTTTAGAATCATTTATAGTGATTGTGCCGCCGTTTTGCGCAAATATTGTTGCTTGTTTTGAAACAAATGATCCCCCAGAGACTGTTATTGTAGAGTTATTATCTGAAATGATAGCATTTTTTGCTTGAGTCACTTTGACATTATCTAAAGTAACAAGACTTTTATCTTTTGCTTCTACTCCAATGATTAATAATTCTCCCTCTTTATTACTTGATATTTCTACATTCTTTAGTTTGTTGTTTTCGTTTTTACTTCTCGAGAAGGAAGCACCAGCGTATGAGGATTTAATGGAACCGCCATTCATAGAGATTGAGCCACCTTCTTGTGCCCAGAGTCCAGTGTCATTAGATGATGTAATTTGAGCGCCCTCTATAGTGATGTCACTGTTTTTCAAGGCAGCTATTGTTGCTTCTTTTGAAGCGAATGAGCCTCCAGTGACCTTTACTTTAGAACTATTATTTGCAAGAATAGCGTTTCCCGCTTTTTTTACGGTTACATCTTCTAAAGTGACTGTACTGTTCTCTTTTACGGTTACTCCAAAGGTTATTTGTTTTCCGTCTTCATTGCTTGATATTGTTACATTTTTCAGCTTGTTTTTGTCGCTGTTACTGTTCAAGAAGATCGCACCAAAATCAGAAGCATTAATGGAGTCTCCAGTCATGGAGATCGTGCCACCGTCTTTTGCTTCAACACCTACGATAATGGCAGAATCAGTTCCTTTAATGGTTGTTTTATTACCCGTTAATGTGATTATACTATCCTTGCCTTCAGCTGTTACAGCAGCCGGTGATTCTAAAGAAGATGATCCGGGAGGAGGGGAGACGCCCCCTTCGCTGGAGCCTTTGTTAGCGCCTTTATTGGTGTCTTTATTTCCGGTTACGGTTAAATTTTCACCAGTGATTTTGCCACTTTCTTTTGCATGAAGAATTTCATAGGCCTTTCCGGTTTCTCCGGTGATGGCGTGTCCTTCTCCAGAAGCTTCAAGAGATTCAGCATGTGCATTGGAATAGATACTAGAGAGTATGATCGCGACTGTTGCTGTATATGATAAAAGGGATTTTTTATACACCCGTATTCTCCTTTGAAGTCCCCAATATTCATTTCCCCACCGACCTCATAAGAAGAAGTGAAAATGAGTTACTGTTCTTAGTGTTGTTACATTAACTCTAGCTCGGTAAGTTGTTTTTACTTCTTTGTCAAATATTTTAAATAATATTCATGAAAATGCATATTATGTATAGTTTATTTTTTATTAAATTAGTTTATTTATTTTCTGTTTGTAGTGGGATTATTTTTTATATTTTGATAAAATAATAAAAATAATTTTTGATAATTACTGAGAGTTCTTTATGAATCTTAAGACATTTTATGATAATTATTCGAATATATTTTCACTTGAAAATATCTTTTACCATCCTATCGTTTATAGTTTTTTTTGTGTTTTCTTGTTTGAATATTTTATAGATAAAAAAATTTGTTTGAGTTTTCAGATGAGGGGAAAGTTTCTGATAATCGCTTATCTTATTGAGGGCGATAAAACAGACATATCTTCAGTTTAAAAACGTAATTAATAAAGAGCTTTATGTTAAAGCTTTAAATGAAAGGTACTTTGGTTAATAAAACTGCAAAACTGCATTTTTATTAAAAGGTTTCCGCTTTCATTATTTGTGGGTTTTAATATATTCTGGATAAAAATACCTTATATTTTTCTTGATAAAAAGGCAGGGGGTAGTTTTAGTGTCATTAGGATTTATATAAAGCGAAAAGGCAGCACATTGTGCTGCCTTTTTGTTAAATTGAATAGAATGAATAGGCTATTTTTACAGTCTTTCCTTAAAACTGATAGCGTATTCCACCTGAAAAGCTTGCACCACTTATACCAGTTTTCTGAAGCTTTTGTTGATAGCTTACATCACCATGAAGGGAGAAATTGTGAGACAGTTGTGCATTGATACCAATGCCGCCTTCAATTGCAGGCCCCATAGGATCAAGGTCAAAGTCTCTACCAATATGAATGGTACCATCATCACCAAAGGTTTTGATCAAGTTTACTTTTCCATAGAAAGACATAGGACGGCTGTTTTCAGTGGAAATGGTTTTGGTCAAACGTCCACCAACACGGATCAACCATTGAGAAGGATTGTTCATATCAACAGTGAAATTATCAGCATCTTCAATGGTGTTAAACATCAAATGTTGGTAGGCAACTTGTGCTTGTGGCTCAAATGTTAAACCTTCCATTCCGGTTGCAAACTCTTTGCCAACAGTGGTGGAGATACTCAACATTTTGGCATCGTTCAATTTTGCGGTATTGCCTCTGATGGCATTGGCGATATGCCCTTTTAGGATACCATAGGACAAGAGTGCATCGATGTAGAAACCACTGTTATGCTGTATACTGCCATAGGCTGTAATGGCCCATTTATCCAGCGTGTTCTTTCCTGCATCTTTTATGTCCTTTGGTGTGAACGACAGCTGCCCATAGGTGCCTACAAGACCGAGATGTGTTGTGGTATTTTGCCCTTCAATTGCTGCCAATGTAACACCGGCTTGGAGAGCAGCATAACGAATATCAGCGCCATAACCGTATTTGAGAGGTCCGCGTTCAGAAGATAAAGTTCCTGTGCTTCCATAGGTGTAAAGGAAGAAACCGGTTTGTTTCTCTTCTTCTTTTCCTAAGACAGATGTTCTGATATTGGCTAAGAGCGCGTTTTGTTTAGCCATATCTGTTAATCCACTGTAGAAGAGAGCATTTGGCATGACCAAATAGCTTGCTGTTTGTGCTACAGGGGCGATCACACTTGGACCAGAGCCAGAACCCGCTTCAAGAATTTCAGGTTGTAAACGGAAATCCCAGAAATTTTCATTCTTTTCATCAAACAGGTTTTGCGCAACATCGGCTTTGCCTTGGCTTGAGTCTGGTCCATAGGCACGTAGTGTATACATATCCGGTAAACCACCTCTTGTGGTATAGCCATTTACAAGTTTGAAAGAGTTTTCTTCTGCTTTTCCAGAAACTTGAATGAGTGACAGACCACGGATATTGGCAGCAGCAGAGGTATTTGCTTTGACATTGTTCCCTTCTAAGCGCCCCGTAACATAAACTGATGTGTTACCAGAGACATCTCCATTGATCAAAAGTCTATCGGTTTTTTGGTCATCTATTGCAGCACCATCACTCCATTCAGCGTTGAAGTAAATCTTCGCATCACCCGTTGCGTTGTAGACTTCTTGCGTGTCTGGTTTACCAGAACCTATATGCAATGTTTGGTAATGATCTTCTGTTGGTTTATCAAAAACAATGGAGCTGTTGTTGAGGTTTAGCACAGAAACATCAGAACGAGATCTTTGAGCAATATCAAGCAGATTACCATCATCATCTTTTTCATTTTTGCTGATTTTCAACGTCCATGTTGTATCGTTTTTCAGATCAAAGTGTACATTTCTGTCTTTAGCAATATTCGCTCTGCCCTCTAAAGTAGACTGATCAGCGTTTAATGTAAAAGTGCCGTTGGAGATCGCTTTTAAACCTGCTTGGTTCCAAACCCCTTTGTCTTTCAAATAAATGCCGTTTCCTAGTAAAACATCAGCATGGATTTCTGAATTTTTGAGATTTGCTGTACCGATTGCCAGATCTGCATTATTTTCAATGTCGTTATCAGTGAGAGCTCCAATAAGAATTCCAGTACCATTTTCAACGTGAATATCTGCATTGGTTAAATTGATTTCACTACTTTGATGTTTTTGGGGATCATTCGATTCATTGAGTTTGGTTTTAGAGAGACCTAAAAACTGCAAGCCACTGATTCCTGCTGTTACAGAGACATCTGTGAGATCAATAAGTCCACCATATGCTACGGCTAGTGCAACTTTTTTTACTTCTATTTTGTTTTCTACAGCACGTTGTGCTGCTTCAATATCACCATTAATCATCTTAATCGTGCTATTATTTCCTGCAAAAAGACCTTCATCAAAATTTTGAATGGTTGTTTTACCATTTAATTCGATTGCACTATCAGGTTCTGAAGCGTTTACAGCAACGGTCTCATTTTTACTTTCACCACCGGTCATTGTTAAATCTCCGCTAATGATTTTACTCCCACCATCTGCATAAAAACCTTCATCAACATTTTCAATAGTTGTTTTGCCCGTTAACTGAATTTCACTCCCAGAGTCCGCTGTCCATACACCAGAGCGGTTTTTGTCGGGGTCTTGATCAATTGCTTCACCACCCATAACGGTTAAATTTTCACTGGTAATTTTACCACCATCAACTGCTCCAAGACCGTTCAAAGTATTGTTAATTGTTGTATCGCCATGCAATTCAATTCTGCTATCAGGACCAAAGGCCTCTGCACCGGTTCCTTTCCCATCTGTTGTTAAAGCAACATTCGTGGCATCAATTTGTGCACCTTTTTCTGCAAATAATGCAGCTTTTTCATTCTTTATTGTTACTGTTCCTTCTGCCATTGTGATCTTAGATCCTGAACCTTCTGCATGAAGTCCATAACCATCAGATGATGTAACTGCAGCTTTTTCATCTAAAGTAATGGCGCTGCCTTCTTTCGCATATACCCCATCAGTTTTTCCGTCGAATGAACCTCCAGACACTGTTATTGTAGAGTTATTATTTGCAAATATGCCTGTTGTCGCTTTAGTGACGGTTACATTGCTTAAAGACACAGTGCTTTTTTCGGC
>NZ_JBHILY010000018.1:18997-21598 GCF_042193555.1 Bartonella sp. PS17NMGDW
TTATTCCTTTATCTATCAAGGCGTCATCTTTGCTGCTCGATATTTTTACATTGTCCAGCGTGTTTTTATTTTCATCATTTCCGCTAGCGTTGAAAAGAGCACCTATTTGAGATGCTGTGATGGAACCACCGGTCATACTGGCTGTAGCTGTATTTTGTATATCAAGGCCGTTTGCAACTTTTTCAATGGTTGTTGTGCCTTTTAATGTAATGACGCTGTTAGCGCCATCGGCTTTTGCGCCAGTACTCTTTTTTTCAGTTTCAGAGCCGGTTATTGTCAAATTTTCACTAACGATTTTGCTACCAAATGCTGTATAAAGCCCAGTTACCATATTTTCAATGGTTGTTTTGCCTGTTAATTCAATCATAGTATTTGGCAAGTAGGCCGCTATACCGGTGCTATTGGTATTTTTTTCGTTCTGAGAGCCGGTTATTGTTAAATCTTTACTAACGATTTTGCTACCAGTTGTTGCCCTAAGACCACTGCCAGCAATGTCTTTAATGGTTGTTTGACCCGTTAATTCAATCACGCTATTAGCACCATCGACGAATATACCAATGCTGTCTTCTTTAGCTTCAGGAAGGATTATCGTTACATCTTTTGCAGTGACTTTACTGCCCTTATTTACCAGAAACCCGTTTGCAACTTTTTCAATGGTTGTTTTGCCTGTTAATTCAATTGTACTATCAGGATCTGTGGTTGTTACACCAGTTCCTGTATCGTCTCCTTTTATTTTTAAATCTTCGCTGGTGATTTTACCACCTGTTTTTGCTAGGATCCCATCCACAGCTTTTTCAATGGTTGTTGTGCCTTTTAACGTAATTTCGCTACCAAGATCTGTAGATGTTACACCAGTTTTTTCAGATTCAGTACCGGTTATTTTTAAATCCTTGCCAATGATTTTTCCAGCATTTGTTGCTTTAATCGCATCATAGTTTTTTTCGGAGGCGTCGCTGGAGACGTCTTTTACGTCTTCATTACTTGTAGCACTTAGGACTGTCGCATATGCGCTGAAATGGGTGCTAAACAGCATGACAGCTACGGCAGCTGTGCCGGATAAAAGAGATTTTTTAAACATTTAGATATTTTCCTTAACTTATAAGCCCCACGCATTCTTCCCCCGCTTACAAGAAGGATATCAAAATGAATGGTTTTCTACTTTGGAGATCAATAGATTGTTTTTATTTTTATGTAAAGTATAAAAATGTTTTTTTATAAAAAATACATAACGTTATATTATTATATTATTATATTATTCATTATGAAATAAATATAAAACTAAATTATAAATAAAAATTATTTATATTTTTTGATTGTATATCATAGTGTTATTATTGTGCATTGTTTAGAGATAAACTTTATTGAGTTATAACAAGAAAGAAAAGAATGGAGAAAATATTAGAAAAAAGAAACAAGAAGAGAGGAAATGAGCAATAAAGAATAGCAGTATCTATGCTGCTGTGGATATACAAAAAAGAAAGTTTGTCGTTTGACAGGAGTTTTTTTTAAGTGGGAATAGGTGGGAGTTTATGATTTTTTTATGACTAATTTTCACCATTAAATGGGCGTTTTATCAAAATGGATTTTGACATCTAAAAAATAGTGAAAATGAGAAAAAACTGTGATTCAATGGAAAAATAGGAAAAGGCTTTGAAGATTTAAAAAAAACTCTGTGAAAGCCTAGAAAACCCCCTTTTAAGCCCCTTTGAAAAAAATCTATAAATTGTGAACTTCGCTCCAAAATCAGCCCAAAAAGCAAAAAAAGATATAATATGTTAAAAACAAAGTGTTATTAAAAATCTTAATGTAAGGAGAAATGCACCTTCATTTTCCATTGTATAATGATGGTTAGGTTGGATTTGTGTAGTTCTTGAGTGCTTTTCCAACCTCTATTTGACGTTTTAAATGCAATTTTAAAAAGAGGTAAGGTAAGCTCTATTTTTTCTCTGTCTTTGATGTTTTGAACAAGCTCTTGTAACTTTTTATCAAGCTCTGCTACGAGTTCCGCTGTATCTTCAGGGGGAAGTTTGATTGTTGCATTTTTGTTATTTGATTGACTCCTTTGTACGGGTGGCAAATAGTGATGGGGGTGTTAGTGTTAAACCCGCAAGTCCTTTTGCTGCCGCCATGTTTATCAAACGTGACAAGCAAAGGGGCGGTGTTTTTTGGTCTCCTTCCAACCAAGATGTTAAAGGCATTTTAGGCACGGCACGCCCGATTAGCTATTTTGATGGCGAAATCGATCATGAGGCAAATCGCCTCAACCAAGCCGATATTGCTACCTTTATTCCCGCCCGCCTTAGCCAAAATGCCCAAGGTCAATTTGCCGCCAATGGACGCATTTTATGGGGTAACCACACCACCTCTAGTGATCCACTCTGGCGTTTTGTCAATGTGGTGCGCACCCGTGCAGCATTGGAAAAAACGATCATCAACAATTTCCGCCCTTGGGCCAATGATGAAAACCTTACTGGTCAACATGTTATTGCCATTACCCGCAGCCTCACGCAGTTTCTTGATGATCTGATTGCGCGTGGAGCGCTTTTGGGTGGGCGGGTTTGGTTTGACCGCGATTTAAATTCCAACAGCACTTTACAATTG
>NZ_JBHILY010000110.1:0-508 GCF_042193555.1 Bartonella sp. PS17NMGDW
GGTTGATGGATTTACGCTTCACCGAATTAGAGCATTAAGAGATTTTGGTGGCGTCAAGAAAGGTAACCTTGGGGGCTTTATAGAGGATGAGGACAACCTAAGTCATGAAGCCGACTGTTGGGTTAATAATGAAGCTATGGTTTATTGTGGTGCCGAAGTTTACGACAGCGCTAAAGTGTTTGGTAACGCGAAAGTTGCTTATTTTGCACGCGTTTATGGCAATGCACAAGTTTATGATAACGCAAAAGTATATGGGGGGGATATTTTTGGGGACGCACAAATTTACAAATATGCAATTATTGATGGTAATCCAAGAATTTATGGCGACGCACAAATTTATGCCGATTACAAAATTGTTTACAAGGAAAAGACAGAAAACTTAACAGGGGACGACGTCCCTTTCTAACCCCACAAACAACTTTTTAAAACATGCGTGATTCACGCCACGGGGGAATTGCGCTCAAATAGGAGGAAATCAAGATGAGGGAACAAAACACTAACCTAACAG
>NZ_JBHILY010000111.1:0-505 GCF_042193555.1 Bartonella sp. PS17NMGDW
GGGACAAATTCTATGAAGATACCAGAAAAGCATGTTGTTGTAGAGCTAGAGGATATGAGTCTTGATCTTATCTGCTTTCACCATGTCATGGCAGTGTTCAGAGACCGAATCCAAGTTGGGGCACTAAACGGTTATTTAGAAGCCACCTTGGAAGCTAATCCAGAGATTGCCAAATATGGTGTGTTTTTACCGCGGGGCTTAAAGGTTACTTTGCCTGAGTTTGTGTTGTCTAATCCCCAAAGCATGGTGAAGCGGTTATGGGATTAATGCGCACATACCCCTTTATTGTGGTCAAGGTGGGAGATAAACCTGTTCATGAGGTTTTTTACCAGCGTCTTTTAACCGCAACCATTACGGACCATGCCGGTAATGAAGCCGATACATTTGAAGCAGAGTTTGATGATAGTGGCAATGATTTAGAGGTTCCCTCAAGCAACAGTGCGCTCCAGGTGATCTTTGGTTATGAGAACAGCATCAGTGCTTTTATGGGGTGTTTTGTTGTCGA
>NZ_JBHILY010000112.1:0-505 GCF_042193555.1 Bartonella sp. PS17NMGDW
TCCGTGAATGGTATAACGGTAAATCCATTGAGCACCACGATCTTTACGCTTCATAAAGGAGTAAGCAGGCGCATATTTGCTAGCTCGTGGGTGTTGCTACAACCCTTGGCATTTGAGACGGTTCATTAGGGGTATTTTTAATCCTTTCTTAATAGTTTTTTATCCAAAAGGGCTCTGCCCGCTTGTAACTTGTAAGAGATATGGTTTTTGTTGCTTCAACATGGAACGGATCTGAAATGAAATAATCTTACGCTATTCTGGATTCTTATTTAACATGTAAAACAATGAACACTCTTTATAAATCAATGTATTGTCTTATGGTGGAGTTGGTGTGGCATTGAGATTTTAGAGGAAAAATATGCCTTTAAGAATTTATAACAGATAGCAAGTCTTTATAGCAGGTATATTAAATGCAGATCATCTAAAATAAATGGAGCGTCCACAGCGAAGAAGGGGCTAATTTTTTAAAATCCGCATGAATGCTTATTCTGTTGTGCTGTAAAAA
>NZ_JBHILY010000113.1:0-501 GCF_042193555.1 Bartonella sp. PS17NMGDW
AAGTTTCCTTATGACACGAAAGGATGCAAGTCAAATATACAATCGGTTGGTTCTGCAATCACATACGCACGCAGATATCTGTTAGGTATGCTTCTTAATGTCGTGAGTGAAGATGATGATACGGATGGAAACCCGCCTATTAAAAAGGCTTTTCCACAACAGATCAATGAAATCAGAAGACTCATAGTACAAACCCAAGCAGAAGAAGAAAAAATACTTGCTCATTTCGACGTCAAAAAGCTTGACGATATGTCTGAAGGACAAGCACAAACGGTATTGCATCTTTTGAAAAAGAAACAAAATAGGCAAAAGGTAGAAACAGATTCTACTATACAAGATGCCGATATAGCAACGCCACACGAACAGAGAACTGCGGTGTGAGATGAAACAAAGAACAGCAGAATGGTTTCAAGCGCGCTTGGGTAAAGTCACTGCTTCAAACGTTTACAACGTACTCAGTAAGACAGCAAAAGGTTTGCCTACAAGCAAATATGAAGACTA
>NZ_JBHILY010000019.1:0-16036 GCF_042193555.1 Bartonella sp. PS17NMGDW
GTTTCCATGTTTTATCTCCTTGAATATGCTGGAGATACAATGTCTTTTTGCCAATTATGTTCCAAAAGTGGTAAATATGCGCCAAAAAGGGATAGGAAAGACCGAACACAAGACGGTGATCATTACTTAAAATTCTGGAGTATTTATTTTATTATTTCATTTTTTTGTAAAAACAGCGCGTCTTCTAAAATTTTAGTTTTTATATTGTACTTATAATTAAAAGAATGCTTCAATTATTCAAAATAAATATCAAAAGTATTCAATTCAAAAAGCTATGAGAGATAAAAGAGAAGGAAGAAACATTAGTGTTCTAAGCTGTTTTTCCTTCTCTTATTATTCTATATCAAAACAATGCTAGAAAAACTTTCTAAGTTCTTTGAGTAAAAACTCCCAAAACCAGAGAGGAAAGTTGAAAAGTTTTGAGACAATGTCCAAAAGTTTCGAGATTCTCTCCAAAGTTTGTTTTTTAGTTTCGCCCGCAGTTTTTTTATACGATGTAAGAGCACTTTGATTTGAGAGATAAATTTGGTTTGATGGACCATCTTGTACTAAGAAAGTGCATTTTGTAAAGGTCATGTGTTCCACCTTTATGACGTAGGGATTATGAACTGTAATCGGTTCATAGGTGCTACAGGTTTTCACTTTTGCATTTGCAGTTGTCATGGATTCTGTTTCAAATGTATGTGTGTAAAGGTTACTTGTGCATTTTTCGGGATTACTGTCGATTAAAGTACATTCATCCATTATGCTTTTTATGGCTGCATTTACTTTGTTTATAAAGTTTTTGAGATGTTTAGAAAATTGAGTTTCTAAGGATAGGATTTTTAGGGATGGGATTTTTATGATTGTATTCATTTTATCAAGTTTTTTTAATACTTTTTTTATTAAAGTCCCGTAAATGTCTTTAATGTTTAAAAAATCACGAACACCAAGTTTACTGATGGCATTATAGGACCACCCTGAAAGACATGCGATCATTTCAATTGATTGCTCGTCGCCTTCTTTGCTCTGTATTGCTTTTAAGTCTTTAAATTTCGGGCGGCGTAAGGTGATTTCTGTGTATGTCTTTCCTTCCACTTTAATAGGTACAAGTAATTGGTACGTGGCTAGTTCTGTTATATTCATTAATAGCTTCTCCTTGCTTTCTAAATTAGATGCAGAATGATTTATCAAATTTCCATTATATCATGTTTGTCAATAGCTTAGGCAGTAAACTTGGTGATGGTTATGTAGAATGAAATTCTAACAAAATGGACAAGATGAATTTAGATTTTAAGGGGAGACAGAAGCGCAATTTGCTTTATGATATTAGTGGGCTATTAAGTTTGTTTGCTCAATTATTTGTGTTGATAAAAACTTCTCCATGAGCCATTGTTATATGCTGTATTGTTACAATAATATTTGTGTGGGGAGTTTTAAGGAGAGGGAGTTTGTGGCTTCTTTTTTCTTTGAGCGTTGTAAACCACCTCTGATAAAAGATGTTGTCGGAAAAGTGATGTTGTTATCATGGAGAGGGATAGAGTTTGGGAGCGTTTTTGTTGATGATATCAATGAAAAAAAGCTGATGAAGATAGGGCAACATGAATACAACAAAATGCGCTATTTCGGATTGGGAAATATATCTCTGAAGGAGAGTTTTGATCTTTTAGCTTCTTTTGCGTATAGTTTTAAAATTGCGATTTGCTATGCTTTAAAATTAATTATAAAGTGAAGCGCTAAGTGTTTATTTACGTGTTGCGTGTGCGTGCGGATCAGACATTGGATTTATGCATCAACAAGATGAATTATTCTCGAATAAAGTAAAAGAATAAAGAAAATTTATTATTTTATTCCCTGTGGATAAAGTTAAAATAGATTTATATTTATAAATATAAATTATTATTTTTCTATAAACGTAAAATTTAAATATTTTTAAATTTAAGAAATGTGACTTTCCTGATGAAACATAAATATACATTACCATTCATTATACTTATCGTATGTTTATCAACAGGAGGTTTGATTTCTACCGATATTTTTTTACCAGCACTGGGCGATATGCGTCAATATTATCAAGTGACACAATCTCAAATTCAAAGTGCAGTGGCGGTTTTTTTGTTGGCATTGGCACTTGGACAGCTCATTTATGGGCCGCTGAGTGATAATTTTGGGCGTAAAAAAACACTTCTATTGGGCTTATTCTTGTGGTTATTTACGACACTTGGTGTGATTTATACGGTTCATATTCACGCTTTTCTTGTGTTACGTTTTTTGCAAGGTCTTGGTGCTTGTGCGGGACTTGTCTTAAGTCGTGCAATTATCAATGATTTGTTGGATAAAAAAGCGGCTGGAAAACTTTATTTGATTGTTTTTCCTTTTATTGGAATGTCACCAGCACTTGCACCTTTCATTGGTGGACTTTTGATACAGGCTTTTCATTGGCAGGCAACTTTTATCTTTTTAAGCTTTTTTATATTTTTGACCATTTTGCTGTGTTGTTTTGTGCTAACCGAAACTCTACCTCCTCAGAAGCGGCAGCATTTTTCTCCGGTAGGATTTATGAAGGCATATTTAGGTGTTCTCAGAAATAAACAATTTATTTTTTATGCACTTATTCCGTGTTTTTCTTACGCTGCCTATTTTGCTTATATTGTGGAGTCGCCTTTTTTACTCACGACTTTGGGGTTATCGCCGATACACATTAGTTATAGCTATATTGGTGTTTCGTTTCCCTATATTTTGGGAAATCTTTTGGCGCGATGGTTTTTTGAGCGCGAGTCTATGGAAAAGACTGTGGGGAGAGGGTACATTATTTTTGTGATAGGTGGTGTGCTGTTTGCTGTGCAAATGTATCTAAGTCCATGGCCCCTTGTGACAAGTTTTATGGCTATTGCTGTTCTTACTTTTGGCAATGGTTTTTTATTGCCGTTAGGAACAGCGTTGGCTATTTCATCGCATCCGAAAGCTGCGGGAGCGGCTTCTGGTGTTATGGGATCTTTGCAATTAGGAAGTGCGGCACTCAGTGCAGCGGTTATCGGAAAGATATCTGGTCATAGCCCACGGGCTATGGCAACTTTGTTAGCTGTGTGTTGTATGATTGGTTTTATCATTTATATTCAAAAAGCGCGTCATTTTATGACTTCAGAAATGAACTGAGTAAAATGATAAAAAGAAAGCATTATGCGGAAATGTTTTTGATGTTGTTCACGAATGGGGTACCTGTACATTAGATGAATTTTTTTATTAAGTTGTTGGATTGAGTGGGTTTAAAATTTGTTACAAGCTTAGTTTGAGTTTAACAAATCGATTATGATGGGGGGAGAGTATGAGCCTAGAGTTTCAACATATTTTCATTATATTGGATGGGAAAAGTTTTGGCTCTAATGCATGTTTTAAATAAGGGGAGGAATTGATCAATGAGCCTTCCTATTATTATTCTTTCTCCTGTAATGCCAATTTGGGATGGTGGTGTTTTTTGTTCTCCATTGACAAAGCTATGCTTATCAAAAGGATACCCAGTCACTCTGCTGGATACACTTTCTCTTTTTCCTAAGGGTTCTCATGTGCTCAATCATGCTGCTGTAGACATTTTATCTTTTATGGCAGAAAAACTTAAAAGCTATTTTAAAGAGCCCGCAGTGCTTGTGGGATTTTCTATGGCTGGAATGTTGGTACAAATATTGGCAGCACGGCTTCCCAATGTTCAAGCTGTGCTTGCTGTGAATGCACCTGGCTATCCAGATAAGGTTTTGCAACGGCGCCTTGGAGATATTCTTGCCTCCTTAGAAAATAATGATTTGTCGGGGGCTTTGGAAATACTCAATGGTTTTATGCATCCTTCTGGCATTATGAAAAAAAGAGTTTTATTGGAGATTCCCGATAAACAAAAAAGCGTGGCAATTGAACGCATGAGAAGAGGGTTTAAACTCTTATTAGAAATAGATGCTAGAGATGAAATAGTTAAGTATAAGGGGAAGTTTTTAGCTTTAGTGGGAGAAAAGTCGCAACTTGCAACGGTAGATAATCAGACGAAAAGTCATAATCTGAACCATGAATATAAGATTATTTCTGGTGCTGGTACGCGTTTGTGGGAGGATAATCCTACTATGACAGATGCAGTCATTGATGAGTGGATTGATGAGTTATGAAAAAGAAAGTTCTTGTATTACCTGGTGATGGGATAGGACCAGAGGTTTGTGATGCTGCGTTGAGGGTCTTAGAGCAATTCCAATTGCCGATTGAATTGATTTATGGTGATATTGGTTTTGAATGTTGGAAACAAGAAGGAGATCCTATTCCAAAAGAGACCTGGAAAAAAATTTCTGAAAGTGATGCTATTTTACTTGGAGCTGTGACCAGTAAAGGAAAAGAAGCGGCTTTAAAAGAACTTGCACCGCATTTAAAAGAGCAAAAACTTGCCTATGTGTCACCGGTTATTCAGCTTCGCCAAAAATTAGGGTTGTTTGCAAATATACGCCCTGTCAGATACATCTTTGGTCCGAGAAAACCTTTTCATTTTTGTGTTATCAGAGACAATAGTGAAGGCCTTTATGCTGGATTGGATTTTCGGGGTATTTCTCCTGAAACAGCCGTTTGGCTAAAACATCCCAATTTAACAAAATATGGGCTTGAGGAAGCTGCGTGGACAGTCCGTTTGCAGACACGCTTTGGTTTAGAGCGGTTATTTGAATATGCTTTTTCTTATGCGAGGAAATATGGCTTTAAGCGCGTTACTTTTGCTGATAAGCCCAATGTTATGCGAGAAAGTGGACAATTTTCTCAGGAAATTTTTGAGAAGATTGCGCAAAACTATCCGGAAATTGAAGCAGATATTCATAATGTTGATGCGGTTGCTTTGTGGATAGCAAACAAGCCAGAGCAATTTGGGGTGATTGTTGCTGAAAACATGTTTGGCGATATTCTCTCTGATCTTGCCGCTGGAGTCATGGGGGGATTGGGGCTTGCTCCTCATGTGAATGTGGGGAGCGAGATTGCTTGTTTTGAGCCTGTTCATGGCAGTGCACCACGTATTGCTGGACAGAATAAAGCAAATCCTTCTGCGATGCTTTATACCACGGCTTTACTTTTAGAGCATTTAGGTTTTAAAGATGCAGCAAAACAACTATCTGAGAGTGTTGATCAGGTTATTCGTGCTGGAAAAACTGTTACCTATGATCTTGGAGGTGTAGCCTCTACCCGTCAAATGGCTGAAGCTGTTCGCAATGTTCTTGTGAATCCTGTCTCTATTTGTCATGCGGCAATTATTACGATTGGTGATGAACTCCTTTCAGGACAATATTTGAATACGAATTTGCAGGATTTGAGTCAGAGCTTGAATAAAAGAAATATTCAAGTCACGCGTCATTTTGTTTGTGCTGATCAATTACAGCAAATCAGTGAGACTGTTGTTTCTTGCCTTGGACAAGAAGATCTTATCATTATCAGTGGGGGATTGGGACCAACATCAGATGACATAACACGTGATGCGGTTTCTCAAGCTGTAAAGCAGCCTTTGGTACATCATGAAGATGTTTGGCAAACAATAAAAGGTCAATTACAACGATTAGGGATTTTGGTGGATAAGAGTAATGCGCGTCAAGCATTGTTTCCTGAGACGGCAACCGTGCTTGATAATCCTACAGGTACAGCACCAGGCTTTTATCTTTCTTGTGATGGAAGTACGCTTGTTGTTTTGCCTGGTCCGCCATCACAGGCTCTTGCGCTTTTAGAGAATTATTTAGAACACAACGAGAAGAAATATTCTTTTGTATCGCGTGCGGGGTATGCATGGACTTTGATTGGAATTGATGAAAGTACCATTGCGCAGTGGGTTGATTGTCATCTTGAAAATGAGCCATTTGAACGGCATTTTTTATGGAAAAGCCCCTATGTTCTTGTGCAGCTTGTTGGTCAGTCATCGGCACCTTTGGCACAGCATTTAATCGAACAATTTGAAGATCATTTTCACTCCTATTTGGTTGGTGCAGAAGTTACTACTGCTTGTAAACAATTGAAAAAGCATACAGAGGTTCATTGGTCTTCCAATGATCCATATCTTTTAAAATATTTTCAGCCCATAGAAAAAAGTACAAAAAATATTCCACTGCTTGAGGTTGAAGTGAGCCTAGAACCTTCTATCGAGACATTAGAAAATCAAGAAGAAAGCCTTGGACATGCCACGATGACTATACGGATGAAAGGTTATGGTGATGATCGTGTAACTTTTCCCTATACGCGACCACTTTTAGGTGCCGTCTTACAAGAATATGCAGCTTGGTTGGTTTTAAAAAGAGTTTTGCAAACTGAGAAAAGCAAATGAACCTCTATGGGGACGTAAAAATATTGCTCAAATTATTGAACGTTCTATTATAAGAAGTATTTTGATCCTTTTCTTAAGTGGTTTTTATCTATAGGTTAAACTTTCTTTTAATGTGTAATTAAATGACTTTGATTAATTCAAGATTAAGAAAAACTTTACGATATTAGGCTTGCTACATTCAATATTTATAATGATTAATTATTATTATAAATCAATTCGTTATCTTTCATAGAGCTGATGACAAGGAATCCAGAGACTTCATGTGCCTCAAGCGTTGTAAATAATTGAGATTCTTTGTAAATCAAAAAGCGATGGTGTGAAAAGACAAGAAGTTGTGTCATTTACAGGAAAGCTTTGCAAATTTTATTGAAAAATATGTCCAGTTTATTGCGAATATGTGCCATTCAGTTATCTGATAATAAATTGCTGTAAAGAGCTTATAAAAATTTTTCCTTTAAGTTTTTGTGTGATTGCACGATCGTTGGGTGTTCGCTTCCGAGGGGCGATATTTTTCAATGTGATAACAGGAAGAATTATTTTTCTGTAAGACGTGAAAATTCAAGGAGTGATTATTTTATGCTTTTGTTTTCTTTTCGATTGGTAATTTTTAGGAATTTGTTTGAGGAAAATATTTAATGCGGTGCGTTTGTGAATGTGGTTAAAAACATTTTACGCGTGTGTGGGGGAGAAATAAAATGTGTCTTAATTGTTGATAAGAGTGTCAATGTTTTTGATGAACAAATTTTAGGCGTAATTCTTAGTATCTAGATAGGAAGTTCATTGCATTTTTAACAGTTCGTGTCCTATCTGTTGTGATGCGCAGTGGTCTTTTTTAGCAAAAAAGAAAGGGCTTTTATGTATCAGATTGATTACAACAGTTATCGTTCTGTCAAGAGTTTTAATCGTCGCGTTCGTTTTCTCGTTATGCATTATACGGCTCTTGATTTTAAATCCTCGATTATGGCGCTTACAGGAGAAAAGGTTAGTGCACACTATCTTGTTCCTGATCCTTCAGAGCAGACATATCGTGAAGCAGGCTTTAAGGACATGCGTATTTTTAATCTGGTTGATGAAAATGAGCGTGCATGGCATGCGGGTGTGAGTTCATGGGCTGGGCATAGTCATCTCAATGATGCATCTATCGGGATTGAAATCGTTAATTTAGCGACGGGTCATTCTGAGTCTCCAGAAGAGACAGTTGATTTTATGGCTTATCATGATGAGGGTGGTATATTTCCTCCTTATAATCCAATACAAATTGATGCCGTTAAGGAACTTGCCTTGAATATTCTTCAACGGTATCCCGATATTATGCCAACTGATGTTGTGGGACACAGTGATATTGCTATTGGAAGAAAAAGTGATCCAGGAGCAGCTTTCCCATGGAGAGAACTTTATAGGGCAGGTATAGGAGCATGGTATGATGATGAACTAAAAAGTCATTATCAAGAGCAATTTTCTAAGAACTTGCCGCCCAAAGAAGATATTTTGGCGAAGCTAAAATGTTATGGATATGACATTTCTGCTGCGTGTACCCAAACAGGATACAAAGATTTGATCCGAGCATTCCAACTTCATTTTCGTCAAGAAAATTATGATGGGATTCTAGATGTTGAAACAGCAGCAATTCTTTATGCATTGGTTGATAAATATTTTCCGTGAATTCAACGTGTTTTAATTGAAAATATGGTTATGATGACGTGTAAGCCTTTTTCTTATCAAGAGAGGCTTCTTTTTTCCAATGCGCTTTATGTAAAAAAGGGCATTAATCGTGTAAAAAATCCCATGTACGGTATAAGGCGTTTTATGGAAACATAACGCTATAGAATGCTTTATGATTTCCAGAGATTAAATTTACTGGTTCTTTGTCTTATATTTTGCTTCCTTTTTTACAGTGACGTTCATAAAGAATATAATCTAAAGTCCTCTATTAAGTTAGCTTCATTTTTATGCTTAATAAAAGTGCCTAGAACCATCATAAACTTTTCCAGATCTCAATGTTACTACAGTCCTTGGAACTTAAAACGATTCATAAAGGGTTTTCTTTACTCGTTTTTATTCACACGGCTCTCTCCATTCGTCGTGTACAAGTGAATGGTTTTGGTTGATTGAAACATGGGACAGGTCTGAAATGGAGAATCCTACGATATTCTGGACTTTTATTCAACATGCAAAATAATAAATTGTCATTATAAATTAATGTGATGCAGATTCAAAAAAAGGTGGGTCGTTTACAGATTGCTACTGATAGGAGTCTCTATTCTTTAGATGGGGAAGAGGTTAATTCATTTTTTGAAGATATATCTATTTTCTCTTTTATTGCTTTAGGGGATATTTTCATCGTTTTGATAACATGTTTCTTGATGATTAAGTTTTTTAATGCGCGGCAGTGTTGTAAAATGTTGTGTTTTAGGATGTTAATAGAAGACACATTCATGCATATCAAAAACACAATGATGTCTTGTTTTTTTCAATATTTTATTTGTTCAGTACAGAACTTACCTGAGAAGTTCATGACCTAAATTAACAAAGGTTAGGTATAAATTACCAACAAAAATCAATTTGGTAATAAAGAAAAGGTATTTGTTCACGCTTTAAAGGGCAAGCAAGAGATTGTTTGAATGGATGTGTAAGAACCCACGTATGCAGTGTTCTTATCAAGTACATCAGGTTAATTTTCTGAGAATATTTTTGTGAAAGTGAGTATTTTTTTTCAAAAAGACAAGAAAATAACGATCAAGAAAGATGCTCATGATGTTTGATTACAAAAATAAAAACTGGCAACATATGTTGCCAGTTTTTAAAATCTTTAGCTTAAATAGTATTAGAATGAACGCTGTAAACGGATCATACCTTGAAAAGCACTTTTCTTATTGAATAAATGTTTTTCATCATTATTTTTATCCGTCACAACGCGATCATCATTCCAAGAAACATAGGTTAATTCAGGTGTAATCACAAATCCTGGAACCAGCGTGTATGTAATATTTACAGAAGTTGCAAAGGTTTTTACAGCACTATAAGAAACTTGAGCATTCAAATTTGCCTTCGGAGTGAGTTTGTAAGTGGCACCCGCCCAAGCAGCCCATTTACCACCCCAGTTTGCATAAATCGTTGTGCTTTGTCGTGATAATTCATCATTTTCATTTACTGTGTAGTAATCAAGGCCGTTTTTATAACCAGCCATTACCCATAGATTGAAACGATCGTTGACATTGAAATCTGCACGTACTTTTCCAGCCCACTTTTTGTAGTAAGTATCATATGCTGCAACCGCTGAAAAACCACCCCATTTTTGCATAAACTTGATACCCAAAACTACATTGGGTGTGTAATTTTTAATTGCTTTACTTGGAAGAGTATCCTTCGTGATAGGAACAAGCTTATCATCTTTATCAATATAGTATCCGCTTATTCCAGGAAGAGCATCTGAATTATTGCCTAGTTCAGCTCCGATAATAGCAGAAAAGCCGGAGTCACCATTAAAGGTGTAGGAAATAAAATTAGTGCGTGTTGTGCCTGCAGGTGCTATGCTGTCATCATTGAGAACATTTCCATAACCACCAGTCCAGCTGTTGAAAATTGTGTCATCAAGACCTACGCGAAAACCACCCAGTTCAATGTAAGCGGCTGAAAGCCTTGCACCAGCTTTATCACCACCATCACCCCAGCTTGAGAAAATTCTTGCATATGAACGAAGTGTCCCCATTTCTGTTTCAGAAGCTGCTTGAAAAACAAGGGTGAGCCGTGATGATGCGCCATAGGTTTTTCTTTTTTGGTTCAGTTCAGTTTCGCTTGTTGCATCGATATTATCACCGCCTATAAAATCAGTACGAACATTTCCTGATAAACGCATGCAGGTTTCTGTTCCAGGGATATAAAAATATCCTTTTCCGTAGGCATCACAAACGCGAATATATTCTACAGGTTCGGGTTCGGGGATAACTGTTGAAGCAGCATGTGCTCCAGAAATTGTTAAAAAAGCTGCTGTAGAGCTTAAAAAGAGGGATTTAATATTCATATAGGATCTCCGAGGTCCGTTAATTTTCTTCTAAATTCTAAAGGGTATCATTTACCTAACGCATTAAGGACAAAGACATAAGTAAAATACGCGGCACTTGTTATCTTAGCTATACTAATCTTTTTAGATATTCAAATATGAAATTACCTTTTTGTAATGTATACATGTACTATTCGAGATAATGTGGTAAAAAAGACACAATTTTTATTTTGTTAACTTTTTATCCCTATGGGCTCAATAGGAGAAAAATTTCAGATATTTGGGAAAAAAATCGAAAATGTCTTGAACTTTCTGTTGATACCATTTATGCCTCTCTGTTGGAGAGGTGGCCGAGTGGTCGAAGGCGCTCCCCTGCTAAGGGAGTAGGGCTCAAAAGGCTCTCGAGAGTTCGAATCTCTTCCTCTCCGCCATCTATTGTTATAAAAGCAGTTGATTGTGTATAGGAATTTTTTTCAGTGATTTGTGCTCATTTGCTTTTCTGCTAATCTCAATTTTGTGAAGTTTTTTGATTGCTTTTCTTGCTAGACGTTTTCTATCAGCTACTCTGCTATAGAGTGGTGCTATTTTATCTTCCTTCCATCTCAATTTATGTGCGAAATTGTAATACCTGTATTAGCAGCGCGTGTGGTTGCTCATTTTCTTAATTCCTGTGTTGATTTTTAATTTTATGTTTCATGAAACAAGTTACAAAAATTTCTTTTCTAATGGTGTAAACTAAAGCAAAACCAATGGGGGATATTTTAAGCGCAATATGTTTCATGTAAATCGCTATGCCAATTTATATTAAAGGAAATATGATCAGTTGTGGAAAAAATTATCCCGAGAAAAATAGGTTTGGTTCAAAATTTCTCATGCTTTTGTTGATAAAGGAAAGCGAAGCTCTGTTATAGCATCACATTGACGTTGCATATTTTTTAGCTAAGGATTGCTTATTTATTTTTATGGATATAGGGAGCAGCACGCACGTTTGTAAGAATAAGCGGCCGTAAAGCTAGATGTTACGGATTTTGTTCTACAAAGTGTTTTTGACTTCCCTATATCGTTCCAATCGTTTGGTGGCACATTTATTTTATGACGTTGTTTTGCTAAGCTTTTGCTTTTGTGTGTCAATCAACACCTACTCCTTATACAACAGCATATTTGAGATCAATATTTAAGATGGTTTACTGCTTTATCGGTTATGTCAGCTTTTATATATCAAATAGGGGAGAAAATATTGTATATATTTGCTAGCGAGTCATTTCTAAAAACGGAAGGATCTTTTTAATTTTGAGAAAATATAAAAGCAAAAAAGGTGGAAGTTATCTCTTATTTTTATCATCATCTTATTAATTCAGTTTTATAACTTTCATAAATCTCTATGGTCGTGTCTTTTAAATAATGAAGATTATGTGTCTTACGTTTTTGTTTATCCTGTTGGAATTATGCCTCTCATATAAAAAGAATGTTCTAAACACAAATATACTTGTGTTGCCAATTTATGCACTTGTGTTAAAGAGATATCTTTGCAATGTGTATAAGCCCATTTTGCGACGCCACCTCGTAAATGGTATAAAACACAAAAGTTTCTTTATAATTATAAAGCCTTATAAAGCCACACCATTTGTATACTTATGAAGATGCAAAGAGGCATATTATATATCTGCCTTCCTGTTGTTATAGATTTTAACTATGAGAGTTCATAAAAGGCATTTTTCCTTTTCTAAATTGTTTTTATTTATACGGCTTTCTCCACTTACTGATATGCAAGCAAATGATTTTGCTTGTTTCAACCATAGAAACAGATTTGAAAAGAAAGAATCTTACAATATTCGAGTTTGCTATATTATGATTATAAATCAATGTGTTGCTTTATATTTGCATTGTATATTGAAAGTTGGATGTGGCAATGCTCTCAAAAAAGTATCGATTTCTTTTAGAAGAAAACATTGTGGGTGAAATGTTATGGTTTTTCTCTCATAGAGACTTTTGAGAGTGTTTCATCCATTTCATGACAACCAAACCACATATGAAAAAAGTAATGGTCGGTAATATTAGGTAGTAAGATGGAGAAACTTTTGCAGGAAGAAAAGAAATAATACTCAATACTGTAATTGAAAATATTCTTCCGCTGAAAGAGACAGCACCAACAATACCAGAAATATGTTGCGTTTGTTTTTGGTTAAGTTCTGAGAAAAATAAGCTTTTTGCACCGATCGGTACAGTGCAAATAAATCCATGGATTAAAGAGAAGGCGATGACTGATGCAGCAGTTTGATGGCTATGAACTAAAAAATAGAGCGCTATGCACATCAGCGCAGAAAAGAAGGAAAAATATTTTATAGAATTCTTATATTTTTTATCAAGAACATGATACTTAGACATCAGTAAATTTGAAAAATATTGTGCTGAAAAGGCTCCAATATGGCAGCACATCAAGACGAGCATTTGCGAACCGTTGAGGTGATGAATTTTTCCTCCTGAAAGTATTATCGGTTGCCAGAAATGATAAATAATCTGAATACCAGCGCTAAAAAGGCACATGAGGAAAATAAACCATGCTCCTCCTACTGTATTTTGAAATATCCAGAGCGTTTCCTTGGCATTGTGCAAGATTGTTTTTGTTTTGGATGTTTCAATTGTCGTTTTCTTTTCTTCCGGAACAATAAGGAATATCAAAAAAATAAATCCCATCATGAGGCATGAGATGATATATCCCATAAAATATTGTCCAGAGTAATAGATCGTTCCAATTCCTACAATCCCACTGAGAATACTTCCGAAAGAGTTAACTTGGTGGTAGAGATGAGCATAATGCGAAAAGTGATCCTGTTTATCGCCTAGAGAATGGTAAATCCATCCGTCAATGGCGCTGACAATGATGCAAATGCCTGCTGCATAGAGAATTTGCGCAATAATAAGTGCTGTCATATTAGGAGCTTGAAGGCATAGAAGATAAAATACTCCTGTCATAAAGACCCCAGCCATAACGGAATATTTACGTCGATATCTGTCAGATAAAACAGCGCAGGGAAAATCAAGCAGCAGAATGGTGGTGGAAAAGACAACCTGAAGCAGAGCTAATTGCGCCAGACTAACTCCCATGGACATTAAAAAAATAGCATGGTAAACACCAATGAGCATGCGGACAGCATTATAGGATCCATAGTTGAGAGCGAGGGTGCGTGGTCTGTTCATTGTGTTGTTCCACAAACCTTACAGTGAGGATTTTTCTTTAGAGAACGCTCTTCTGTGAAAAGTTGGCTGCTCCATATCCCCACACGGCGATCAGTGGAAAGAAGGCTTCCATAACCACCCAAAAATTTAAGAGCATCATTAGCACACATGGCAGCTGAAAGTGCATTAACAGGGGGAAATGTAGCAACTTTGAAGTTATTATTAATCATAACACAAGCTTCATAAATAAGATGATCACTTTTTGCCGGAAGATTGCCTATAGACGAGCTACATGCGTAACAACCAGTTTTCTTAAGTATGTAAAATGGACCAAAGACGGCTATATCATTAACATAACCGGAATTTATATAGGCTTGTTTGTTTTTTACACACCATTCATTGATCCATAGGCCTAGCTGAGCAGGTGAATCAGCAGAAATGATCCATAAATCAGCTTTGGGTAATTTGTTGATATTCTCTTTTTCAGTAATCAACATTTGTAATTCATGAACTTCAATTTGGCTGTTTCTCCGCATCAGCTCACGTTTAAGAACTGTTGTTTTCGGAAAACTGATATCTTCTTCAGTAAAAAGAATTTGTCTGGTAAGGTTGGTCATCTCGATCACATCATTGTCAACAAGAGTCAATTTTCCAACGCCAGAGGATGCAAGCATTGCTGATACATGATTACCAATCCCACCACCCCCTAAAATGACAACACTTTTTTGCAAAAGAATATGCTGAACGGAGGTTGGATGCATACCATAGCTTTGATAATGGAGATGACTTCTGGAATAGCGATTATTGAGGATATTGTCTGATGTTTCAGCTTTGACAAGAAAATGGTTAGAAACAAGAAAATCAAACGCACGGTCAAAATTTTCTTTTAACATGATTAATGATAGTGAATTGTAAACTTCATCTACTATCTTTCTTTTTATCCATTGTGCTGCAATAAGCACTAAGTTCTCCCAAAAATTTTTATCATTGATAATAAACTGCTTTGAACCTGCACTAAAAATAGCATCCTTTTCACGAACAACAACACGTGTGTATTTTCCTAAAATATATTGTTGTTTCATTTCTCCTCCCCACTTGTAGAGCAAACCAACTTTTCCCTGAAAATAACTTCAGGTAAATTTCTTTAGTCATTAATTACATTCTGTATGATTCATGATGTCCTCCCCGTTATTGATGCTTTCATTATTCACCACATTACATGGGAGGAGGGCCCTATATAAAAATGTAAATGCACTTTTATGATGTAAAGTAAATATTCCTACATCAAATATTGATGAATGTACATTGAGAAAATAACGCATCTTATCAGTTTAAAACTCTATGATCTCTATTAACTTAAATTTAATAGCATAAAATATAATATAAAAAATGAATAAATTTTAATTTATCTAAAAAACACAAACTTTTTTATTGCTGCTACTGATAAAAAAACAAATCTATATTATAAAGTAGTTGATAACTACATTGATTGTGGTTATCCGTTTTGTATACGCATCATTTTATAATTGTTAATATATTTATTAATCAAAATATTATTTTTGAAGCAATTGTAATATACTATTAAAATATTTTAAATTTACCTATAAAGTGATTAAATTTCTCCTATAGAGATATAAAGCTAGAAAGAAAAATCTATGACTATTTTATTGAATAAATTATTTTTTATAGCTTTATTCTGTTTGTTAAGTATTTAATTTTTGTACAATTTATCCCTTTTTATTTTTATCATATATTATTTTAATTTATTGCATACGAGAAAATAAAAAAATGTTTACAAAAAAAAGTTCTGTTGAGAGAAGGCTTATTGCTTATCATATTTTTGCTAACATATCTTTTATCTACCTCGCATGGCTATACGGGTATAGATAAATTATTTTGTTCCCAAGTTGTTAAGGAACGTGATGATGCGGTTCAGAAGTTGGATTCAGCAAAGTTTGAAAAAGACAATGCGGAGAGAGGATGGAACGATACAATGCAAATATTGGGGGTGTCGGTAGAGGACTTGAAGAGAATAGCTTTTGAACAGCAGGCACTCTATTTTGCATTGCTGAAAAATATGCCAAATAAAAAGCAACTGACTTATAAATATGAAATAACGCAAAAGCGGAATGCTGCAATTTTTGAACGGCTCGAGAAGGTTTTTACTTTATTTGAGCATGTTGAGAAAAGAACAGAGGCTTTTCGAGAATTAAATGAAGCAAATAAGCTTAAGGATCAGTCTCAAGCATTACATTATTTAGAAGTGATTTCTAAACATCATGAACATATTGATAAATTAAATCAAGAGATTAAAAGGATAGATCACAAAGTTGATAATTTAAATAACAGGCTTCAAAGTTTGAGGAAAATATTTCGATAAGAAACGAAAAGTTATTCATTTAGAAGACACGTTTGAGCAACGAGATAAAGCTCTTACAGCACAAAGAAGGAAAGAAAAGTGACGGCTCTTATGGCGCTTTGCGGATGACAAAAGATGAGCTCATTCTCTCCCATGGGGAAAATCAAATTCATTTGAGTGAAAAAGGTTTGGTGCTTTCTCA
>NZ_JBHILY010000002.1:0-305005 GCF_042193555.1 Bartonella sp. PS17NMGDW
ATAATTTTGATTGCAAACATTTTATCAGCTTGTGCATTAGCACCAAAGCTAAAACAGCCCAATGATAGGAACCGTGTGCCTATTAATAAAACAATCCCTGCCGAAATCAAGCGAGGAGACAGATGAAAACAAAACAAGTAAAACCAGTAAAAGCCGAAAAACTTAGCAGTTATTACGAAGAAAGCCGTGGCTTAGAACGTGATCTTATCAATGAATTTATAAGGTCGCGCAGAACGGCATGGCGTGTAGCGAGTACTGTTGGTCTTTTTGGCTTATTCGGTATGATATGTGGAGTCATTGGATTTTCTCAACCAGCTCCAACTCCCTTAGTATTGCGCGTTGATAACACGACGGGTGCGGTTGATGTTATTTCAGTCATGCGTGAACACGAGACCAGCTATGGTGAAGTTGTAGATAGATATTGGCTAAACCAATATGTGCTTAACCGTGAAAATTACGACTACGATACCATTCAACTGAACTATGACACAACAGCACTTTTAAGTGCAGCATCTGTTCAACAAGAATATTATAAAATCTATGATGGAGAAAATGCACGGGATAAAGTGCTTTCCAATAAAGCACGTATCACAGTCAAAGTACGATCAATCCAGCTTAATGGACTAGGTCAAGCAACCGTACGTTTTACGACTCAGCAGCTTGACAGCAGCGGTGCTACTACCGGACCAAAACAGCACCAGATTGCGACAATTGGTTACACCTATGTCGGTGCACCCATGAAATCATCTGATCGATTGCTTAACCCCCTTGGTTTTCAAATAACAAGTTACCGTTCTGACCCAGAAATACTGTTAAATGATTAAGGAATTGATTGTTATGAAAAAACTTGCGTTCATTGTTCTATTGTCTTCGTTTTCTTCTCTTTATACAGTACCTGTGCAGGCGCTCAAAAGTCCATCAAATTCACAATATGACCACCGCATTCGCTATATAACATATAACGAAGCTGATGTGGTTCAAATTGAAACAGTTCTTGGTGTGGCAACACATATTATTCTTGAAGAAGGTGAACAGTATATCACTCATGCCTTTGGCGATTCTGAAGCCTATGCCTTTGCTCATAAAGGGCGGCATATTTTTATTAAACCAAAAGCAGAACTTGCTAATACCAATCTCATCGTTGTAACTGACAAACGGAGTTACAAATTCCGACTACAATTTCGAAATGACCGTGCAGGATCAACATATGAATTAGCTTTCCATTATCCCGATTCAAATGATGAAAAGTCAGAAGAAAACAACCGGCGCCTTGCGATTGAACGTGGTTTTCACCAAAGCGTCAATGGCTATAATCTCAGTTACACCATGAGCGGTCACCAAGATATTGCTCCGATAAATGCTTGGGACAATGGGCGTATTACTTACTTCAAATTTCCCGCTAACATGGATATGCCATCGATTTATGTCGTAGATGCTGAAGGCAATGAAAGCTTAATACCACGCACCGTTATCGGCAGTTCTAATGATATTATCGCCGTCCATAAGGTCAATCCTAAATGGCTCATACGGCTTGGTAAACGCGCTCTAGCTGTTTTTAATGAAGCCTATGACCCCAATGGCGTACCAAACACAACAGGGACAGTATCTTCGGTGGTTTATCGTATCAATAAAGGAGGAAAATGATGTTTGACAATAAGGAAGGAGAGGGAAAAGGTACAAAACTGGACAACGTCGAGCAAAAACATATTGAAGGTACTTATGGAGGATCGGAACTAGGTTCTGAACGTCGTCCGACAATTCCAGGTACCCGTGCATTGTTAGTGGTAGGACTTATTGTCATAGTAACGATACCGATTGCCTTGACTTGGAAAGCTTTTAAAATGCGTAATACCGTGGAAGTTGAGGAAGAAAACCCACAACAAATAGTACAGCAAATTATACCAAACTACGTCCCTCGGATTATAGAAGAGCCAAAGATTGTAGAAGAAGCAGAAAAACCAGCACAAATTGAAGATTCAAACCTAGATATTCCACCGGCCTTGAGTAAGCTTCTTCAAACAGCCATTCCTCCACACATGCTCCAAGATTCTGAAGAATTAGCACGCAAACGTATGCTCAGTTCTAGCCTTAACAGCGGTGGTAGCGAAGGATCTACAGATACCAATAGTAAAGCATCGAATAATGATAGAGGTAGTGGCGGATTATTTGATAACCTTCAGCCCGTGCGTTTAGGTCAATCACATGCGGCGCAACTTCGTAACCGTGACTTTTTGATTACGCAAGGAACACAAATAGATTGCACGTTAGAAACAAAGATCATTACATCACAACCCGGAATGACGACATGTCATTTAACACGCGATATTTATTCCACAAGTGGTCGTGTTGTTTTGCTTGACCGTGGTTCTAAAGTCGTTGGTTTTTACCAAAGTGGCATACAACAAGGACAAACGCGTGTGTTTGTGCAATGGTCACGCATCGAAACACCTTCTGGTGTTGTTGTCAATCTTGACTCACCTGGCACAGGTCCTCTGGGTGAAGCGGGTATTGGTGGCTGGGTTGACAGACGCTTTTGGGAGAGATTTGGTAGTGCAATTATGGTAAGCATTATCGGTGATTTAGGAGAATGGGTAAAAGGAAAAGTTAGTAAAATCAGCAAAGAAAATAAAGAGAACTCACAAAATAAAGGTAATCAGAATGCTGAATCTATAGCAATCGATGTCCTTCAAAATTCCATCAATATCACACCAACACTTTACAAAAACCAAGGCGAACGAGTAAATATTTTTGTTGCTCGTGATCTGGATTTCAGCGATGTCTACAGTCTTGTCACACGTTAACCCAATACAGAAAGATCAAGCAGTTTTTCAGCTTCTACAACCGCTTGATTGTTTCTTAGAAGATCCATCGATCACTGAATTATCGATTTGCCGCCCCTGCGAAGTATGGACGAAAAGCTTTAAGGGTTGGCAAGTACATAGCGTACCAGAGTTAACAACCAATTTTTTGCAAACGCTCATTACAGCTATTATCGTTTATAACGGTATGGCTCCCAGAAGTATAAATTATGTGCTATTGCCTGGTGGACAACGTGGTACAATTATACAAACGCCAGCTGTCGTTGATGGTGCTCTTTCCTTTGTGATTCGCAAACATTCTCTTATAGTTAAGACGTTAGAAGAACTCAAAGAAGAAGGTGCATTTGATGATTTCTCTGATGTAAGTTTTAACAAACCTTCAAAAAAAGAAGCAAATGACTTGTTATCGAAGCAGGACTTCACAAGGTTGGAACCATTTGAAGTTGAACTCTTGCAACATAAACGTGATGGAAAAATTCTTGAATTTTTACAAGAATGCGTCCTTCATAAACGCAACATTATTATTGCAGGCAAGACAGGATCTGGTAAAACAACATTTGCTCGCTCTTTAATTGAAAAGGTCCCTGTAGAGGAGCGTATTATCACAATTGAAGATGTTCATGAGCTTTTTCTACCCAATCATCCCAATCATGTACATATGATTTATGGTAACAATGTAGGCCGTGTTTCAGCTGAAGAATGCCTAGATGCGTGTATGCGTCAGTCGCCCGACCGAATTTTTCTCGCTGAATTGCGAGGTAATGAAGCGTGGGAATATCTCAATTCACTAAACACGGGTCATCCCGGATCGATTACAACGACGCATGCCAACAGCGCTTTGCAGACATTTGAACGATGTGCCACTTTGATTAAAAGATCAGAAGTTGGCCGGCAACTCGAGTTAGAAATGATAAAAATCGTTCTCTATACAACAGTTGACGTCGTGTTGTTTTTTAAAGATAGAAAACTCTCTGAAGTCTTTTACGACCCTATTTTTGCTAAATCAAAAATCGCTTAAGGGGAGCTTCCTCTCTCGATAATATGATGCAAACAAAAAATAGCCGTAACTAATTGTTACGGCTATTTATTTAACTCTTCCTATTCTCTTTGCTTCTCCAATGGATTTTCTACACTCTTCATGAATAAAAGAAGAAAAAAGTTAATAGACAACAACTTTACAAGAAAACCAAATATACATAAGGCTCTCTCTATTCTCTTACCTTTGATCATTTTTTCCATTTATCTTTTGAAAAGGTATGTTTGATGCAAAAAAAATAGCTGCGAAATAAATATTTCAACAAAAGAAAAGAATAAATTTTGATTCGCCTATCAATGAAAGCTTCGTAAAATAGATACTTCGATCATCACAAATAATGATCGTCATCAAGACCAAAACTTATCGTTTAAAAATTCTAAGTGCTATTTTCAAGTGATTAATAAATATGTTTTTTAACCAAAAAATCTCCAGATACGGAAAAGCTTATACGAAATAAACTATCATTTCGATTTAGCATCTATAAACCACATTCTATTTGGTAATAAAAAGTATAGTTGCATATCAACATCTTCTTCGGACGAAGAAAGATTTTTAACCTCCAGCTGTTCGTAAACAATCAAGTTTCTCTTAAACAAGCTTTGCTAACCATATCACGTGGTTTATATCCCCATCCTAAAGACGATATCCATAGATTACACAAGGTAAGCTCTACTCTGAATATTCCTGTTCTCTTTTCTGCGCCTCAAAAAACAAAAACTCCTAAAAGCACAGATCTAAAATCCCACTTCTTAAGATGCATCACATTAATTTATAAAGAGTGTTCATTGTTTTGCATGTTGGATAAAAGATCTTAGTACCGTAAGATTCTCTCATTTTATGTCTCTTGCACATTACAAGTAAATAAAGCCGTATAGAATGAAACTCTATAAAAAAGAACTAAAAATGCCTCTTATAAACCGTCGCAAACGCCAAAAACTGTCGCAACATTGGGAGTTAGCAAAGTGTATAACGGCGCCCAGCTTGTTCTTTTATGAAGTGTGGAGATAGAGATGCTCTATAAATTTTATATTTTTCATCGGGACTTTACCATTATACCATCCACAAGCCCTGTCGCAAAATGAGCTTGGGAACTTTAAAGAGAGGGTTCTTTAAAACAAGCACGTAAATTGACAAGCCAAATGTATTTGGTTTGGGGCGTTCTGTTTTGCATAAGGGTTGTGATCTTATTTGTGATCTTTTTAAAGAACGAGAGAAACAAAAGCGTGAAGCAATGCGTAATCTCTATTATTTAAAAGACATTACTCTAGACGCTTTTGAAAGTCATAAAACTGAACTAAAATGGAAACTGGTTTACACCTTTACAGCTTCATATTCCCCCAAAATTAGGAGACTGTATACCGGTTTCAGAGATTATGCCAACAGAGAGATAAGTAATACTCTTAACTCCCATCTGATAGGTAAAAGCTGCAACAGCAAAAGCTCTTTTAGAGAAACAACGCCATAAAGTCATTAATAAACCGACAATGAATTGGAGAAATGTTCTAGATTTTTATCAAGCACTCTGCAAAGCAAAAATAATGATACAACTGGCTTTGCGTCTGCTTATTCTTACAGGTGCTCGTACCCATCTCTTACATCAATTCGTGAAGATCAGATTGAAGAGGATATATAGACAATTCTTGGCTCGAGAATATGAAAGGTCTGCGTGATACTACAGGGGATTTCGCGTGCCCTTATGATCAGAAGCATTAAAAATTTTAAAACAAACACGCTTGTTTTTTCGCAATGATTTCTTTTTTCTGTAACCGGTCATGGTCCTTATTAAGGTGAATTTCCTATCACAATATATAAGAGAGATTAGACTAAAAACCTGTCCACGTAGATTTCTCTCTCGTTTACGTAATTGGCTAACAGACTCCACCTATCACACCTCAAAGGACGAAGCCTCTTAACACACAAACTAATATGCAAACAATCCGCCCCTTCGCCTAGCAGATTTCAAACCACTTTAATTACCACATCCTAAATACGATAGTGTTTTATGGCACAACAGAATAAATACCAAAACATAATAAATAAGATCTAAACCTAGAAATCTCTATGTTTTTATAGATAAAAACATATAAAATCAAAACCTCCGAAACTCGTCAAAATACAACATATTTGCTTTGATGATTGAATTTATTCAACTCAAACGAACCTACAAACATCCCTTATTCTACATTCGCAACACGTGTTCTTAGAATTCTCACTACCGTTTTCTAAATTTTTAGAAAAAACTATAAATTTGATATTTTTTAAAACGTCTTATCTGCTCTTTAATGAATTTAAATCTATGATGTTACAATAGTTTTAAATTACTGCCCCTTTAACTGTATGCTCTATCTCTACAATAGATAGGGATTTTTCGTTCTCCATTTTGAGAACTATAAATTTTGTTTTTTAATGCGATTAACAATCCAATCTTTAAAAGAAAAAATATGACCTTTAAATATATAATGATGTTATCAAAAATTCCTAATCCCTGAATATTAGCAATGTTTTCGATATTATAATAAACGTATCGTAAAATGACGAACTGTCATAATGACTACTCCTTTGTATTTCATTTGAATAATTTACATGCGTTATAATATTTTTATCAGCATTTATTTTTTGTGCTCTATTTATACAGAGTTATCTTTTTTATAAAAAATGATTAATTGAATCTGCATTAAAGTGCAAATTCTGATACGAATTTAATAAAAATAAAAACACATGGCATATTGATTTTATTATTTTTATATAGAACGCTATTTAAAGTATCGTCTACCCGAAAGGCTAATGCCTTTATTAAAGGTGATAATAACTATGCTAACCGCCTCATAGAAGCCAATAAATTTTTAGAGATTAAGTTTCGAGAAGCACGAAAAACACGCACAATTTTCTATTTTTCTTTTTACTGTTCGTTAATCGGTCAATTTTCAAAGTAATATTCAACTATGAGTTTTCTGCTCAGCCATTGCAAGGATTGCTCCTACAAGGATTGGTTAGTTTTTAGAGATTACTGCGCTTTTAGAATGATTATAGCTACTGCGCCCCCATAAGCAGCCAATCTTCTTTTAGAGATTTAATTGCTAAAAGGAGATACAATTTTCTACCTTGCGCTTTATTTTCATCAATCAGTAAATTTTCAAAGGCGGCGTTCAACCATGAGTTTTTTAATTTCAGCAATCGCTTTCGCTGGATTTAATCCCTTTGGACAAGTTTGCGCACAATTCATAATCGTATGGCACCGATAAAGGCGGAAAGGATCTTCTAAATTATCAAGACGTTCACCACACATCTCATCACGTGAATCCGCAATCCAGCGATAAGCTTGAAGCAAAACAGCGGGGCCCAAATAACGATCACCGTTCCACCAATAACTTGGACATGAAGTCTGACAACACGCACACAAAATACACTCATAAAGGCCATCGATTTTTTGGCGATCGGAGTGACTTTGTAACCATTCTTTTGCAGGTTCAGGAGAAACTGTTTGCAACCAAGGCTCAATGACTCGATGTTGCGCATAAAAGCGCTTCAAGTCAGGAACCAAGTCTTTAACAACCGGCATGGAAGGCAAAGGATAGACTTTAATGGGGTGTTTTACATCATCCATTCCTTTGGTACAAGCCAATGTATTGGTTCCATCAATATTCATCGCACATGAACCACAGATGCCTTCACGGCAAGATCGACGAAGTGTCAAAGTTGGATCAATATGGTTTTTAATAAACAAAAGCCCATCAAGAATCATTGGACCACAAGCAGAACGATCCACATAATAAGTATCCAGACGAGGATTATTCTCATCATCAGGCGACCAACGGTAAACATGAAATTCTGTCAGTTTTGTCGCACCTTCAGGTTTAGGCCAAACCTTCCCCGGTTTTACTTGAGAGTTTTTGGGAAGCTTAATTTGTACCATAATTCGTGTCTCCCCTTAATAAACCCGTTTTTTAGGTGCAATGCGCTTTAAATCGATCCCACCATCAGCTTCAGATGTTAACGGATCCACATGGACAGGTCGATATGATAACGTCACCTTACCCTCTTTTGACAAATGTGAAAGCGTATGTTTACGCCAGTTTTTATCATCACGCTCTGGATAATCTTCACGAGCATGAGCGCCACGGCTTTCTAAACGGGCTTGTGCAGAATGAACAGTCGTGATTGCATTCGCCATGAGATTTTCAAGCTCTAATGTTTCAACCAAATCAGAATTCCATATCAGAGAACGATCTGTGACTTTGAGGTCAGACAATTCCCCCCAGATTTTATTCATCCGTTGACATCCTTGTTGCAAAGAATCTTCTGTACGGAACACTGCCGCATCTTCTTGCATCGTGCGTTGCATTTTTTCACGCAATAGAGCTGTCGGTATCGCCCCTTGTGCAAAACGTAAACGATCAAAACGCCCTATAATTTCGTCAACAGCTTCTTCATTGATGGGTGGAATTTCTGCATTCCGATCAATAACTTCACCCGCGCGAATGGCAGCAGCACGACCAAACACCACCAGATCAATTAATGAATTTGACCCTAAGCGATTAGCTCCATGAACAGAAGCACATCCTGCTTCTCCTACCGCCATCAGCCCTGGTTGAATACGATCAGGCGAATCAGCCGTTGGGTTGAGAACTTCCCCGTAGTAATTGGTAGGAATCCCACCCATATTATAATGAACCGTTGGCAAGATGGGGATAGGCTCTTTTGTTACATCCACACCTGCAAAAATCCGTGCTGATTCCGAAATTCCCGGTAAACGTTCGTGCAAGATTGCAGGATCAATATGATTGAGAACCAAATGAATATGGTCCTTCTTAGGTCCAACGCCACGTCCTTCACGAATTTCAAGTGTGATACAACGTGAAACCAAGTCACGTGAAGCCAAATCCTTAAAGGAGGGTGCATAGCGCTCCATAAAGCGTTCACCTTCAGAATTGATTAAATAGCCTCCTTCACCACGAGCTCCTTCTGTAATTAAGCAGCCAGAACCGTAAATCCCTGTAGGATGAAATTGTACAAACTCCATATCCTGAAGTGGCAATCCAGCGCGTGCGATCATTCCACCACCATCACCCGTACAGGTATGCGCCGATGTCGCGGAAAAATAAGCTCGTCCATAACCACCAGTTGCAAGAACAACCATTTTGGCAGAAAAACGATGTATTGTACCATCATCGAGATTCCATGCCACAACCCCCGTACAAACCCCATCCGTCATGATGAGATCGAGTGCAAAATATTCAATAAAAAATTGCGCATTATGCTTTAAGCTTTGTCCATAAAGCGTATGCAAAATGGCATGGCCTGTACGATCAGCTGCTGCACAAGTACGCTGAACAGGTGGACCTTCACCAAATTGTGTCGTATGTCCACCAAAAGGACGTTGATAAATTTTGCCTTCTTGCGTCCGCGAAAAAGGAACGCCATAATGTTCTAATTCGTAGACAGCAGCAGGTGCATTACGCACCAAATACTCCATTGCATCGGTATCACCCAACCAATCAGAACCTTTCACGGTATCATATAAATGCCACTGCCAATTGTCAGGTCCCATATTTGAAAGCGATGCAGCAATCCCCCCTTGTGCTGCAACCGTGTGCGAGCGAGTTGGAAAAACCTTCGTGATACAAGCTGTCTTTAATCCTTGTTCCGCCATACCAAGCGTTGCACGTAATCCTGCACCACCTGCCCCAACAACAACAACATCAAATTTATGATCTACAGTGCGATAAGGGGCGTTACCTGCTTTAGCGCCCAGAGATGATCCTGTACCCGCCATACTTGTTTAACCCCCTAATGCAATTTTCAAAAGAGAAAAAATAATGATACCACCTATGAGAAAACAAAATGAAATATTTAACGTCAAAAAGAATATCCGGAAACCTTCACGTGGAATATAATCTTCAATCACCACCTGCATACCAAGTTTCATATAATAAAGGACCGAAAAAGTCATCAATCCCATCAAAATAGCAACAATAGGATGTGCAAGTCTTGCACGCACAATGCTATAGTCCTTTCCCACAAGCGAAAGAATAAGAACAATAAAAAATATCAAAAGTGGTAGATTGATAAACCCTGTCAAACGTTCTAGCCAAAAATGCTCTGTTCCTTCATGAGCACTGCCACGCCCCCGTACTTTCCCAAGTTCCGTTCGAAAATCTTTTTTCATATCTCTTTTCACCCCCAGCTAAACAACGGTATATCCAATAATCCAAATCGCAAAAGTAACAATAAGAGAAATAAACACTGTCGCCCAAGCAGTGACTGTTGCCTTTTCTTTTGCCAAAAGGCAAGGCTTCAGATCCCAAACAATGTGGCGAACACCACCAACCATGTGATGAACCCCTGCCAAAGTATAAAGAAACAAGATGCACAATCCAAACCAAGAACTATAAATCTCGTGAACCGTTCTGAACGCCTCTTCCCCACACGCAATAGCAATTAACCAAACAGCAAGAAAGACCATTCCAACATACAGTACCATACCCGTAATGCGATGCGCAATGGACATAGCCATAGTAATTGTCCAACGATAAATACTTATATGAGGGGAACGAGGGCGCTCTTTTATCCTAGTTGTCTCTGTCATAAAATATCCTGACCTGGTTTTTACTGCAACCGCAATGAACGAGAAAAACCGCATAAAACGACTAAATATATTATCTCGTTTTCACTTGTTTGGCATCTCAAGATACCAATATTACAGGTCGGTTGTCTCAAATAACGGATTAAAAGTCACGCATAAAAAAACCGATTGCTCCACGGATATGATCCGCAAAACTTGCTTTAATCTAATACAATTTTATCTTCACGTCAAAGGTCTAACATCTTTTCTCAGATATAAATAGGCATTTTTTCAGATTAAACTGATCTTTTTGAGTATCCACGATATATGCAATGATATCTAAATTCACCCGTTATTAAGAATAAAAAGAGGCAAAAATTGATAGATTAAACATTTTTATGTCTCCTCCAAGCCTTTTAAAAGACAAAACGAATCACGAAAGACACAAATAAGCGGCATAAAAGCCGCTTTTGCATAAAGTTTAGCCGATATAATCTCTACTCAGCAACTTGCTTTTCAACACCTGTGCTTACAGCTGCTGCTTCTACTTTCTCAACAACCTTTTCAGCTTTTTTCCGATAATCTCTCTTTTCAGCGATACGCGCAGCTTTACCTCTCAAACCACGAAGATAATAGAGTTTTGCACGGCGCACTTTACCACGGCGCACCAGCTCAACACCTTCGATCAACGGAGAATAAACAGGAAATACCCGTTCCACCCCTTCACCATAAGAAATCTTGCGTACTGTAAAGGTCTCATTCAACCCACCGCCGGAACGCGCAATACAAACACCTTCGTAAGCCTGAACACGCGTTCGCGTACCTTCCGTCACACGCACCATGACACGGACTGTATCTCCTGGCTGAAAGGCTGGAAATTGTCGCTTTTCTTCAATTTTTGCACATTGTTCAGCTTCAAGTTGTGCGATAATATTCATTTCTTTTATCCTTCATGTTCTTTATCGAACAGTCAGAGCGCTCAACTCTTACCAAAAAAGCCTTTATTAAGAATAAGAAGCTCTTTAGGCTATGCCTTACACAGGAGCGAATACACCATTCCTTCATTTTAATTTTGGAACTACAGAAAACCTTTTATAAAAAACTCTCTAAAAAGAGAGCCATGCAATACACCACCTTATCATATGAATCAAGTTTTCTGATGATTTTTATCATAACGCGCATAAAGATCAGGGCGACGTTGACGTGTTAACAATTCGGCTTGCCTTTGACGCCAATCTGCGATCGCTTTGTGATGACCTGAGAGCAACACAGGCGGGATACCCCGCCCTTCGAAAAGAGAAGGACGTGTATATTGCGGATGTTCCAGTAAGCCATTTTCAAAACTTTCACACTTTGCAGAAGCTGCATTCCCCATCACTCCAGGAAGAAGACGTATAACAGCATCTAAGATAACCAATGCGGCTGTTTCACCCCCTGAAAGAATATAATCACCAATAGAGACTTCTTCTAATTCTCGTGCTTCTATGACTCGCTCATCAACCCCTTCAAAACGTCCACAAACTAATGTTACACCCGTATCACGAGCCAAGCTATGCGCGTAAGCTTGGTCAAAAGGGCGCCCACGTGGACTCATCAACAATCTTGGCGAATCCTGTGGACAACAGTCAAGAGCAGCCGCCAATACATCCGCCCGCATTACCATACCAGCCCCCCCACCAGCAGGTGTATCATCAACGCTATGGTGTTTATCCATAGCAAAATCCCTAATCTGTACTGTCTCCAGTGACCAAATTCCGCGCTCTAAAGCTTGCCCTGCTAAAGAATACCCTAAAAAACCAGGAAACATTTCAGGATAAAGGGTTAAAACGCGCGCCTGAAACTTCATTTTATTTCTCATCCTTATTTTCTTAAACAGACTCTTAATAGCAAAAATAGCACAAACAAAATATTTAACGCTATAACGTTAAATTGAATCTCCTTGATCTGCGCCATATTCAATACGATCCTTCTAAATACTTGCACTAAAAAAAGACTCTAAAAATTCAGGACTGTCTCGAGATAAAGTGCTTACAATATCTGCCCAAAAGTGCATTTTTAATATTTCCACACTTTCCACTTTTTATTGACGAAATTAATCGGTTATTTTTTACCTTCATCTTTATTTTTAGATTCAAGCTATTTCCTTTTTATCATTGTCTCCCCCATCACTTAAACCAGCTGCCATGGGATCAACAACAAGAAAACCAGAATCCATACAAATTTCTGGTACCGCCACCTTACTAAAGGGAATAAGAACTCTTTTACCCGTATTCAAACGTATTTCAAGCAAATCACCAGCCCCGAAATTAAAGAAACCACACACTTCCCCCAAGACTTTTCCCCCACAGTCTTGAACACGAAAGCCTATTAAATCAACTTGATAAAACTCATCCTCATCCAGATCATCAATTAATTGATCACGCATCACATAAAGGCGAATACCTTTTAAAGACTCAGCAACATTACGATTTTCTACCCCTTTAAAACGTACAATCGCCTTATTTTTTTGTATGCGAAGAGTTACAATTTCATAAGAACGCCCCATATCATCATAAAGAGTGCTGTAAAACTTGAAACGCTGTGGCTCAGCACTTAGAATTTTAACAAAAACATCTCCTTTTATACCATGAGGCATACCAATAATGGCAAGATAGACTTTATTTTTAAGCTTTTCTTTATTATACTTCATGCGAAAATATTATCTCTCAAAAATGAACCCTTCAATCTTATAGTTTTCTATTCAATCTTGTTGCCATATGAGACAATCTTCTAAAAGACCTTTCTTGGTAACAAAAAACAAATTAATAAAGGAGAAAGTCTTATGGCAAATATTATGCTATTTTACAAAGATATCACACCAATCAACAAAGTTTCCCATAAAAATCTAAAATTTGCTCCTCCAAGTGATATGTCTTTTGCCAAGGATACTCACTGGGTTCCTTTAGCAAGTACTGAATATTTTCAAGCAGCACTAGACTATCCTATTTTATTTATGTGCGCCGAAGATGAACAAAAAAAACGGCACTACACATCCGCGGCTCTTGTCGGTCTTTCTAATGACGAAAATGACTATATCGCTTCTGATAAAAGTTGGAAAACCAATACTTATGTCCCTGCTTTTGTCCGTCGCTATCCTTTTGTTCTGGCGCAAATTAGCAATGAAAAAGAACTTTCTGTTTGCTTTGATCAACAGTCAGGTATGTTTAATGAAGTTGCAGGAACAGAACTTTTTAATTCCGACGGCTCTATTTCTCCTTTTATGGAAGAACGTATTCGTTTTCTTGAAAGTTTTAAAATAGCCATGGAAAAAACCTCTGAGTTTATTGATGCTCTTGTGGAAATGGATCTTCTAAGCCAAAAATCCATCAATGTGAAAAACGATAAAGGTCTCTCAGCGCAGTTAGAACATTTTTGGGTTGTTGATGAAGAAAAATTGAATAAATTATCAGCAAGCCAACTTGCCAAACTTCATAAAAATGGCTTTTTAGGATTAATTTTTGCGCATTTGATGTCAACACACAATCTCTTAAAAATACTCTCTCTCAAAGGTGAAAAGCAACTTATCAATCGTGAAGAGCAACCCCAAAACAAGAATGGTCATTCTAACGATGAAAAATCTAAAAAGAAAGAAACTCTCAACTAGATAATGCCTATCAAAAACGACAAGAGAAAAGATAAAAATATTCCTCTCATTCCAGCAGACCATGCAATTTTAAACGCAAGGAAAAATTGGTTAGAGTGTCTCGTCCAAACACGTCGTATGTCGGCACAAACAGTGCAAGCCTATGAACGTGATACGCGGCAATTTTTGTCTTTTCTCTGTCAACACTTAAGCCATATACCAACCCTTACGGATCTTACTCATTTACGCATCAGTGACTTGCGTGCTTATCTTGCTTATCGGCGTACAAAAAATGTAAGTGCTCGCTCTTTAAGCCGCGGAGTGGCAGGCATACGTTCTTTTTTCAAGTACCTATCACGTGAAGGAATCGTCAATGTCCCTGCGGCTCAACTTATCCGAAGCCCCAAACACCCAAAATCGCTCCCAAAACCTTTAGCGATCAAATCAGCACTTCACATAGTCAAACAAGAAAACCAGCTAGAAAATGAACCTTGGATTAGCGCTCGTAATGCGGCTGTCCTCATGCTTCTCTATGGCTGTGGAATGCGAATATCAGAAGCCTTAAGCCTCACACCAGAACAATTTTCTGATCCTAAAAAAACAAGTTTATTTATAACAGGAAAAGGCGGAAAAACACGCCTTGTTCCTCTCATCAAAATTGTTTACGAAGCTGTACAAAATTATCTCAAATGTTGCCCATATCCTTTAAGAGATAACCAACCCATATTTCGCGGAGCGCGAGGCGGTCCCCTACAACCGGCCATTATTCAGAAAACTGTACGCAACTTACGAGCAAGTCTTGGTTTACCAGAAACTGCAACGCCTCACACACTGCGCCATTCTTTTGCCACCCATCTTTTATCACGGGGAGGAGATTTGCGCACGATTCAAGAACTTCTTGGGCACGCTAGTCTTTCCACCACACAAATCTATACCCATGTCGATACAGACCATTTGTTAAAAATTTATCAAAAGGCCCATCCCCGTTCCTAAAAACGTCTCATCAAAAAATTAGAGTGTTTCAACCTCAAGTGCCAAAGCATGGACACAAGTAGCTAACTCTTCTTGTAAAACTTTATAAATCGCTCGATGTATTTCTACGCGTGTCATATTGGAAAAAGAAGAAGATAAAATTTTCACTCGAAAATGTGTTTCTCCTTTACCATCAAAAGCATGTTCATTATGAGGATGCCCCTCATGAAGATGACTTTCGTTAATCACTTCAAGCTTTTGCGGATGAAAAGCATCCTGAAGCTTTCTCTTGATTATTGTTTCTATAAACATTTTTCATTCCTCAAACAAAATGAACGTGCAAAAATACACCTTTTTCATAATAAAATTAAGTGTGAAAACAAATTTTTCAAAAGTCAATTCTTGTAAAATTAATCAATTTTGCATAAACCAAGAATATGACAATAACATCTAAATTATTCGATTCAATTCGCATAAGCTCAAATAAAAAACAAAAAGCTGAGCCAGAAGCGCAACAGTGCCAGTGGGAAGGTTGTGAAAAAACAGGATCCCATAAAGCACCAGCAGGTCGAAATCACGAAGGACAATATTTATATTTTTGTATTGAACACGTACGCGCCTATAATAAAAATTTTAATTACTTCTCTGGTCTTAGCAATAAAGATATCGCAAAATTTCAAAAGGATGCTCTTACAGGACATCGTCCGACATGGCCTACAGATCTAAGCAATGGTACAACGAAAAAAACAGCTGCTAATTATGCAAAGATTCGCTCTGGAACAGCTGCCTATCAAAATCGCATGCGCGATCCCTTCACGCTTTTTACGGAGCGGCATTCAAGCAATAACTTCTCACGAAAATTAAAGCCCTTAGAAGCAAAAGCTTTTGATACACTGGGACTACAGGCAAACGCTTCAGCAGAAGACATCAAAATGAAATATAAAGAGTTGGTAAAAAAGCACCATCCTGATTCCAATGGTGGTAATCGTGCCTCAGAAGAGCGCTTTCGTGATGTTTTACATGCTTATAATTTGCTAAAAAAGTCTGGTTTGTGCTAAAAATACGCGCTTATATGAGCCTATTTTCATTTAGACCACCATTATTTGCGCAAGATATTATTTTTTTTCAAAACATTATAGAATACGCAAAAAATCTTCCTTCAATATCTAAGGCTCTCATTATAGAGCATTGCATAAATACTCTAACTCTTGTATCGTTTCTAATGAATAAATAGCGTCCTCTCCCTTCCAGAAACACAATGACAAATCTTACCGTTGAAAATTTGCCCGATATTACACTTTTTGCTCGCGATCTATTTCATATTGAAACAGATCTGAAAGTTCCTGCTTTTAGCACAAAAACCCCCCATGTCCCTGATATTGATTCTGATTATCTTTTTGATCAGCAAACAACTTTAGCGATTCTCGCAGGTTTTACCTTTAACCGTCGTGTAATGGTTTCTGGCTATCACGGTACAGGGAAATCAACACATATTGAACAAGTTGCTGCACGCCTCAACTGGCCTTGTGTCCGCATTAATCTCGATAGTCATGTAAGTCGTATCGATCTTGTAGGAAAAGACGCTATCGTTTTAAAAGATGGCTTACAAATCACTGAATTTAAAGAAGGCATTTTGCCATGGGCTTATCAAAATAATATTGCTCTTGTTTTCGACGAATATGACGCGGGGCGTCCCGATGTTATGTTTGTCATCCAACGCGTTCTTGAAACCTCTGGAAAATTAAGCTTACTTGATCAAAGCCGTGTCATCTCTCCACATCCAGCCTTTCGTCTTTTTGCAACAGCAAACACCATTGGTCTTGGTGATACAACCGGTCTCTATCATGGTACCCAACAGATCAATCAAGCTCAAATGGACCGTTGGTCTATTGTTACAATACTCAATTATTTACCCCATGATAAAGAGGTTAATATCATTTGTTCAAAGGTCAAATCTTTTCAAACGGCTGAGGGAAAAAAGACAATTTCACAAATGGTTCATGTTGCTGATATGGTACGCCAATCTTTTATCAATGGAGATCTTTCAACTGTCATGAGTCCACGTACCGTCATTACTTGGGCAGAAAATACAACAATTTTTCAAGATGTCGGCTTTGCCTTCCGATTAACCTTTCTCAATAAATGTGATGAACTCGAACGTGCCACTGTTGCAGAATTTTATCAACGCGCCTTTGGACAAGAGCTTCCCGAATCACTCATTCATGGTGTTTCGCCTTAAGGAATCTGTCACTCATGGCTACCGATATTGGCGACAACAAAAATCTGGCAAAAGATTCTTCCAACAACACTCTTAATGCTGAAGCGTTTAAAAAAGCACTTTCCACCTGTATGCGTGCAATTGCAGGCACAAAAAACCTTGAAGTTTCCTTTAGTCATAACCGACCATCTTTAAGCGAAAGTTGTGCGCGTTTACCAGAATTACCTCAATACGCAACGAATAAAGACATCACCATTACCCGCGGATTAGGTGATTCCATGGCTCTACGCAAAGCATGGCATGATAACCGCATTCACATGCAATTTTCTCCACTAGAATCAGAAGCACGTGCTGTCTTTGATGCCTTAGAACAAACACGTGTTGAAGCAATTGGTACTTTAGCCATGGAGGGGCTTGCAAAAAATCTTGATGTCATGCTCGCCGATAAATACAAAAGAGCCCATTATCATAAGATTAGCAACCAAAGTGAAGCCCCCATCCAAGAAGCGATTGCACTTTTATTGCGTGAAAAAATAACAAAGCGCACAGCTCCAAGAGAAGCAGGTCCTGTCTTAGAATTGTGGCGTCAAGAACTCGAACAAAAAGCAGCAGCAGAACTCGATGAACTCACTCATCATATTTACAACCAACAAACTTTTGCACAGATTGTTCGCCAAATGCTTGCTACACTCAAAATGACAGTGCAACAAGCTGAAGCTTCTAACAGTGAAAACAATAAAAAATTAAAAAACGAATGTGAACCTCAAGACCAAGAAGAAGAAGAGAGTAAAAACAAAAAACACGCTCAAAGTGAAGAACAAACCAGCACTAAACAAGAAAGTGATGTGCAAGACGACGGAAAAACACAAGCGACACAATCAAACAACAATGATCAAGCTGACGGCGAACAAAAAAATGAACCTTGGCAAGAAAAGCCAAGAAGAACCAAACGCCTTTTTTCCGATTCGGAACAAATGGAAAGACTTGGTGATTATAAAATCTTCACCCGTCAATTTGATGAAGTGTTGGAAGCAACAGATTTTTGTTCTGAAAACGAGTTAGATCACTTACGCCGTTATCTTGATAAGCAAATCAATCATCTTCAAAACATCGTTGGCCGTTTAGCAAACCGTCTCCAGCGCCGCTTGATGGCGCAACAAAATCGCAACTGGAGCTTTGACCTTGAAGAAGGGTATCTTGATACAGCACGGCTTCCACGTCTAATTATTGATCCCATGCAACCCCTTTCTTTTAAAATGGAAAGCAACACCAAATTTCGGGACACGGTTGTTTCACTTCTCATTGATAATTCTGGCTCAATGCGCGGACGCCCCATTAGCGTTGCCGCAAGCTGTGCTGATATTTTGGCACAAACTCTTGAACGTTGTGCTGTCAAAGTTGAAATTTTAGGTTTTACCACTAAAACGTGGAAAGGAGGAAAATCGCGAGAACAATGGCTTACCCAAAACAAATCCCACAATCCTGGACGCCTCAATGATTTATGCCATATCATCTATAAAAGTGCTGATACCCCATGGCGTCGCGCACGACGCAATTTAGGTTTGATGATGCAAGAAGGATTATTAAAAGAAAATATCGACGGAGAAGCTTTAATTTGGGCTCATCAACGTCTTTTATCGCGGCGTGAACAACGTCGCATCCTCATGGTCATTTCTGATGGTGCTCCTGTTGATGATTCGACACTATCGGTCAACTCCAGCAATTATCTAGAAAAACACTTACGCGCAGTGATTCAAGAAATCCAAACACACTCCCCCATCGAACTCATTGCCATTGGAATTGGTCATGACGTCACACGTTATTATCAACGTGCTGTAACAATTATGAATGCTGAAGAACTCGCCGACGCCATAACAAAACAATTAGAAATACTTTTTAGTGATAAAAAGCCTCATATTCATAAGAAATAAACTTACCTTGAAACAGCCAACAATTACATCTTAAAAAATTATCTCTATCATTAAACCATCGGAATTTGATGACTAACAACCTGAGAAGATAATCCCACAAACTGAATATCGAACTTTAAAGAAGCTTCTACTTTACTGGATGCATTATGAATTCTAAAAGAAATGCTCCAACCATCTTCAAAAATTATAATAAGTTTGTTTTTACTTTCTGGTTTTAGTGCAACTGATAAAATTTTGCTTGGAATTTTCCATTTACGACCATATTCCAGAGTGCCATTCAAATTAAAAGACTGAATAATAACCCGTTTTTGTTTAGATCTTGTATCTATCATAATCTTATAAAAATCATAAGAACCTATAACATACTGAAACAATAGCTTCACAAATTTATCTTGATAATCTAAACAAAGCCTTTGAAGTTCTTTAGAAAAAGCTTCTAGGATTGGAAGATAAACTCTGCTGTCTTTATCCTCTATATCTCTAAAGAACATCTTCTTATCTCTAAGCTCTGCTAAATAATCAAAAATAGGCCTAACTTCATTGAAATAAACGCTGCTACAAGAATAACCCGTCCATTCTTTACCAAAATCTATTTTACCAGAAAGGCGAGGATGTTTGATAGCGCTATGATTATGTTTTGCAGAAATACCAATGTGATTTTCAGGAACTTTTAAATGATATCACGGACATCTCCTTTGATCCCAACAAAATCTTCCTAAAGAACAAAAGTTTGCGTGTTTCTAATATTTTTATCATGTAACTGTAAGAAAACAGCTGCTTCAATAGAAGCGAGATTTAAAAGCCTTTTTTCAGTATCATTAAATAAATTATAAAAAGACTCCGCTATTTGAAAGGACGAGTTAAACTCTATAGAAGCCTTTATTGCTTTTTTAAAACCCATGACAAAGCAATTCAAAGGCTTTTCCATTTTCTTACCTGATTCATGCAATTTCCTAAAAATCCTTACTCAAAATTACGAGTTCATTTGATTTTTTATTGTTTCCCATACCGTAAGTCCATTCAGGATTTAAGTATTGTATGTCCTTTATAAAGTTCTCTAATTTCCAGACAATCATTATAAGATAAAACCCCATCCGTGACGCTTTCTTAAAAGCTCAGCAAGAGATTGATGATCAAAAGGATGATGTTTATCGCCTTTTTGACCATAAAGTTTTTGATTAATAAGATATGGAGGATCACAATAAAGAAAATCGTTAGAGTGTTTAGGAATACTTTCTGTAAAATCTCTGTGTTCCATTGTGAAATTTTCAATCTTAAAATCTTTAAGCCATTCAATAGAACGATAATTGTATCGAGGATGTCCTGGAGACATACCGCCAGAAAGTATTTTTCCGGAAAAAAGAGCAATTAAGAGTAAGAAAAAACAGCAGTAATCTCTAATTGATTTTTAATATTCCCAAAAGTTTTTTGGAGATTATAAAACATTACGGGAGTCATATCTTCATATTCTCTTACTTTTTCTGCAAGAGCTGAAGCAGCTTTCAAAAGCATCTGCCAAAAAATAACAAGCGGCTTAAAAGCATCATAAGCATAAACCTTTGTTCCTCTTTTTGCTAAGGTTAATTCAATTGTCCCCCCTCCTACAAAAGGAGAACATAAAGTTTTTTATTTCCTTATATAGTTATTAATAATCATAGGAACAGCACGATTTTTCCCTCCCGGATAACGAAGAGGTGATTTTACAATAGGCAACTCCCTAGTCTCTCTCTGTTTTTTCAAGGAAGTTAATACAAAATTATCAAATAAAGCCTCTGTATGATCTGTTTGATTTATCATTTTATTCATACTATCAGCTCCAAGTATCGCATTTTCTAACCTACAATTATCTAAAATAAATACTCGAAGCGTTTGCCAAATTCTACAGAGATCGCGTTATAACAAATTGTAAATTCATTAACATATCTGCACAAACATTTTTTACTAAAATAATGATAAATACCAGTATAACCAAATTTTAAAACTGTCAAAAAAGGCTTGATACCATTGGTATTTATTTTTCTATTTATATACTACCCAAATGTATATCGAAATGTTTTTTCCTTTATAAGAACCAAGTTTCTTATAACTCAAATAATCATAAGTAAGAAATCACAATTCTTAACAAGACATTTTTGATCCTTTATAAGAGCTTGATTATCTGTTTTTAATACTGATAAGATGCTCTTATCTCATACTGAATCAGTCAAAAGCACTTCCTTACACATCATAAGCATAGATGATGTATGGATAAATACAACTTGAGAAAAGAATCAAAATCCCTTTTTTGAATCCACTCAAATTCTGTTCGCAGAAGCATAACGCACAACCTTCTCTTCTTTAGCAAAACAAAAAAACAAAGATCATTATTTGTTACAAACAAAAGAAGAATCATTCTTTGAATGACTTTGATAAAGAGGAAGCTTTACAATATTAAGAATTGTTCCATAGGGAATCAACATAAACAGGCTCATAATAATTTTTACCGAAAAATCACCAAAAGCAAGCGAGAGCCAAATTGGCATGCCTACTCCTCCCAAAACAGTACTCTCCACCAGTGAACTATCAGCGTACCCTGTTATCTTATCAAGAACAGCAAAAGAGCTAGAAAAAGCAAGAGCAAAAAACAGCATTGTATCCAAAGCCGAACCAACCAACGCTGCTGCTAAAGGTGCTTTCCACCATGTTTTACGTCGTAAAGGAGTAAAAACAACAATATCAAGGAGTTGTCCAAATAAAAATGCAAAACTAGAAGCAAGGGCAAGCCGTGGTGTCGCCAATATCCAAGAAACAAAGACCCCCGCAAAAAAACCAGCATAAACTACACGCCGCGCAGCAGATGGACCATAAAAACGATTGGTCAAATCATTGATCAGAAAAGCAAATGGATAGGTAAAAGCCCCATAAGTCAACAGCTCATTTAAATCAAACCAATAAACAGGATATTGAACAAAAATATTAGAAGCAGTGACAGCAAGGCACATTGCTAAAATAGAAAAAACAATATACCTTTTCTTTTGCTGTTCTCGTAAAAGACTGCTTGAGGGCATTTTTTAAACCTAGGATACGGGACCAATAAAATAAAACGATCAACCTGCAAAAAACTTAACGTCTAGAACAGAAAACCGGAATAAAAGCGTCAATAAACAAAAAAGAATGACGATAGCAATTACGCTGCTTGTTCAGCCTTTTGCTCACCTTCTTGCTCAGCTTTTTTCTTAATGATTTGGCGTTTTAGCAAACGCGCACGTTGCGACAACTCTTTATCGTCTGCTTTGACCAAAAAACCATCAAGTCCACCACGATGCTCAACAGAACGCAACGCACTTGCTGAAATGCGCAAGCGGTAACTTTTCTGTAACACTTCTGAAATCAATGTCACATTGCAAAGATTTGGTAAAAAACGACGCCGAGTCTTATTATTTGCATGGCTAACATTATTACCATACAGAACCGTCTTCCCTGTCAATTCACATGCACGAGACATAAACTTCACCCTTAAACTCTAAGAAACTTTCAAATTCCCATACCCAAAAGACACAATGAACGCAAAACACGCACAATGCAACCTTAAACGGGCATCATTGGGAAGTTTCTTTCTAATAGGGGGTCGACAACAAAAGGTCAAGTCTTTTATAAAACCTTTTTCATCTCTTACGGGCTCATTCTTCATCTTTTTTCTCAATTAAGGCGTGCAAATTCTGCCAAAAAGGGTACAAAATGTTTTTTTTAAATACATACCATGTTAGAATAAAAGCCTATTGTCCCGAAAGGAAGCATAAATCATGAGCAAAAAAGAGCCCCCCATGACAAAGCTTCAGGGAAATTCTTGCTGTTTTTCTTCTTTTTTGTTTGGGACTTTATGTATTTGTTTTTTTCTTCTCTTTAGCGCATTAGGTATATGGCAAGTACAACGGTTAAACTGGAAAACAAATCTTATCACCAGTGCCAATCAGCGCATTCATTTGCCCCCCATAAAAGCCCCCCTAAAAAATCAATGGTCAGATATTACTTTTGAAAAAAATGAATATCAACCTGTTGTTATAACAGGAAAATTTTTAACAGACAAAAATATTTTAGTCACTGCAGCCGCTCAAAATACTACAGGCTATTGGGTTTTGACTCCTTTACAGACTACTGATAATGCACTAATCTTTATCAACCGTGGTTTTATCCCCATGGATGAACGTAACAATTTTCAAAACCCAGAGCAATCGCATAAAAATGCCTCATCTCAGCAAAATTCTACCACAGACACAGAACAAACAACGATTATAGGTTTATTACGCATGAGTGAAAAAAATGGTTTTTTCCCGCGTAAAAATAATCCGGACAAAAATTTATGGTATACGCGCGATCTCCCCGCTATGGCACAAAAACTTGGTTTGTCCACTGTTGCCCCTTATTTCATTGATGCCAGAAAAACATCTCCACAAGCAAACCTTCCTGTCGTTGGTCTTACGATTATCCATTTTCGAAATAATCATCTCGTTTATGCAATCACGTGGTTTATTTTAGCTGCTGGTGTGTTAGGAGCTTTTCTTTTTCTGCTACGGCAAAAAAACTAAAAAAAGATCTCTTCTATCTCAAGTGATAAAGAGAATAGAATCTACTAACTTGCGCCTTTGTTAAATAAAGATCATAGGCATACAATGGATCTTTATACCATCCACAAAAGATTTACGCGACACTCTTTAAAAAACCATCATAAAATGAGGGATGATTCATTAAAAATGTAATGCCCAAAAATGTGAAGCAATGCATTATATTCACTCTATAAAAAAATTCACTCTCAAAAACATTGTCATAAAAGCTTTTGAAAAACATAAAGCCAAATTTAAAAATGATAGGAAAGATAGGCACTCATTTTTGCTTTTATAATTTTATATTCTTGCTTCATTAGATTGTTTCCCATCTCAGAGATTACTCCAACTGATATACGCAATACTTTCGCCTTCATCTAGTATAAAAGCTAATATAGCAGAGAATATACGGATGCATTTTTTGTTTCAAAACTGCTATGAAGATGAGATGTTGAGTTATAAGCAACAAAAAAACATTTAATGTCTCAATGAGACTTTACACCCACCACCACACCTCAAATGAGAGTGTTTTTACAGGATAATAAAAAAGATGAGTCATCCTATATTCTAAAAAGACAGTTTATCCTTTCAGTGTATTTTGCTAAAGGCTTATGCTATAAATGTATAAGCGTGTTTTACTAGAATTTTAACTCTTTAATTTTTAAGGCTTCTGTTATGGGTGTTGTTGCCAAAAATTTTCCCATACCTGATCTTCATCGGGTTCGTCGTGTTCTCTTTTCTGTGTCTGATAAAACGGGTGTGGTTGCTTTTGCACAAGCCCTCCATGCGACTTACAATGTTGAATTAATCTCAACAGGAGGAACAGCCAAAACCCTCATAGCGGCTGGTTTACCGGTAAAAGATGTTGCTGAAGTTACTGGATTTCCTGAAATAATGGATGGGCGTGTAAAAACACTCCATCCTTTGATTCATGGTGCTTTGTTAGGGGTAAGAGAAGATCCTAGCCATAGGGAAGCTATGGAAAAGAACAGCATTCATGGAATTGATCTTTTGGTGGTGAATCTTTATCCTTTTGAAGAGACGATCCTATCGGGAGCCGATGGACAAACGATTCTTGAAAATATTGATATCGGTGGACCGGCGATGATTCGCGCCGCGGCAAAAAATTATGCTTATACCGGTGTTGTAACAGCGATAAAAGATTATGATTCGATTCTAGCTGAATTAAAGCAGCATAATGGGTGTTTAAGCTTATCTGTGCGTCATCAGCTAGCAATGCGCGCTTATGCACACACGGCCGCTTATGATACGGCAATAGCATCGTGGTTTGCACGGGATTTAAAAATTGAAACTCCATCGTGGCAGAGTTTTTCTGGTCATCTTGAAAGTGTTATGCGCTATGGAGAAAATCCACATCAACAGGCAGCATTTTATCGCAATAATGAAAAACGTTTTGGTATTGCAACAGCAAAACTTTTACAAGGCAAAGCGCTTTCTTATAACAATCTGAATGATACAGACGCAGCCTTTGAACTTGTGGCAGAATTTGATCCGCAAAAAACCGCTGCTGTCGCTCTTATTAAACATGCCAATCCTTGTGGTGTTGCGGAAGGAGAAAATTTGAAAGAAGCTTATTTGAAAGCTCTTATGTGTGATAATGTATCGGCATTTGGTGGAATTGTTGCTTTAAATCAACCCCTTGATGAGGAATGTGCTGAAGAGATTGTTAAAATTTTCACAGAAGTGATTATTGCTCCTGATGCCACAATGGCGGCACGTGAAATTATTGCCAAGAAAAAAAATCTTCGTTTGCTCATTACAGGTGGAGTTCCTGATCCACGCTGTGCAGGACTTCTTGCGAAAACACTTGCAGGAGGCATTTTAGTGCAATCGCGTGATAACGTAGTGGTTGATGATCTTAAATTGCAAGTAGTGACAAAGCGGGCACCAACTCAAGATGAAATGCGTGATCTTCAATTTGCTTTTCGTGTAGCAAAACACGTTAAATCAAATGCTATTGTATACGCGAAAAATAGCGCAACAGTTGGAATTGGAGCCGGACAAATGAGCCGCATCGATTCAGCAAAAATTGCTGCAAGTAAAGCAGCAGAAAGTGCCCAAAGAGCAGGCTTAACAGAAAATCTCACAAAAGGATCGGTTGTTGCATCAGATGCATTTTTTCCTTTTGCAGATGGTTTATTAGCAGCAGCTGAAGCAGGAGCAACAGCAGTTATTCAACCAGGAGGCTCCATGCGTGATGAAGAAGTTATCACGGCTGCTGATGCGCAGGGTTTAGCGATGGTTTTTACAGGAACACGACACTTCCGCCATTAATAATTTTACTAATTTCCTCTTCATATGAGACAAATGTTTCAAGGAACTGTTCATAATCATCATATGACTATTGATAACTGTTGAAATGGAAGCAGTTATTCAATCCAAAGAATCTACTCGTGAAGAAGTTTATCACCACAGAAAATGCATATAATTTAATCATTATTTAGGGATAGGATATTGTCGTTGTTAATATTTTTAATGGTTTCCCTTTCACATGAGCAAAATGTTAAAAGGGTATTATTTTGTATGTAGATGCATACCTGTTATGATATTATAACACAACTCTTTTTAGTAATATGCTCTATTCTTAAACCTAAAGAGTGAAATGAAAAGTTTGAGTAGAGGATATGAATATTCTACGTTTTTATAGTAATTGGCGCCGTTATCGTCGAACCGTTAATGCATTAAGTTGTCTTTCAACATATGAACTCAGCGATCTTGGAATTTGTCGAGGTGATATTGATTCGATTGCACGGCGTTATTCGCGTAAATCTTTATGAAAGTTATTTGAAGCATTTGAGAGAGTGCTTTGCTATGAAAAAACACGCATTTTGTGGTTTGTTATTATGACTTCATTTTTAGTATAATAACAAAGAGCGGAGGGGCTGTCTTTTTCGGGCGCTGCTATGTATTGTTTCTTGAATTTTTAGTGCTTCTGTGATGTATAATATTTGATTAATAATTTAGCGTTATTCATATTGAATTAGAACCCCGAATACCGAAGATTCTCCCATTCAAAATCTATGTATGTTGAATCAACCAAAACCATTCGCTTGCACGTTACAAGCGGGGGGTCCTGTGTGGATAAAAACTATTAAGAAAATTCTAAAAATGCCTCTTATGAATCATCTCTAATGCTAAGAGCTTGTTACAAATATTGGGCACTATAAATAGCGTGATAGTGCCGAATTGCTCCTTGCGTAAAGATGAGGTGCTTCATGGATTTACCGTTATACCCATCACAGACATCGTCGCGAAATAGGCTTGGAAGTATTAAGGGATTTTTCTTTAATATAAGTCCGTGAATATGCAATAAATAGCGCTCTGTTTTTCGTGAGGAACGTAACCCTATTAATGCAACTCTCTCAGAGAGAAATATTGATCCCAACAGCACACTTAAGAACTTATCGAAGATAAGCAACAGCTTTATTTTCTCTCCGCATCTTTAAAGAATGAAGATCCTTAACCAGTACTCATCTGTCAACAATGGTCTGTTAAAAACTCTTTTTTCGGGAGCCAATCCCTCTCTCTTAGCATCACCTCATGAGATTCTATGAGCAAACCTTGCCTAAAAACATCCAACCTATACTCTAACAAAATGCTTCATGTATAAAATTTATATGATCTTCAAATTTTGAGAATATTACCACAATAAACGATGATGTTTTGCGCCACGAAGATAAAACGCAATATACTATGGGTTGGAACAATGTTCTGATTTTTTATCAAACGCTTTACGGATAAAACGCCAACGAACTTTTTCCTGAAATGCAGGACGAAAATATAAAACAATCTGTTGTGTCCGTTGTGGACCTGTTAATTCTGCAAAATCAATCGAATCTTCAAGACAAATATCTGCATCAGGCGATATAAAATACCATACTTGTTCGCTCTTCACGTTCTCGTTCTTTACGGCTAAACAGACACGTTTGCCATCATAGTTAACTTCAACTTGTGGATGAAGATGAAACCGAACAGCAACATGATTTTGTTCATTTTGCACACTCTTGTGTCTCTTTCCCCCTTTATTTGGCATAAAAAAGCGATCAAAACCTTCGATCATATCTCCATTTGTTGCCAAAATAAGACCACGCTCATGAATAAGATTAAAGGGTCGCAAATAACCATTATGACTCGCAATAAAACCCGTCTTCTCTGAATCCTCTATACGGCGCACTTGAACTTCCCTGGGTCCATCAAACAAAAATGGCGCGCCATTTTTCTTTTTCTGATAAAAAGCACCCACTGAACAATCATTAAGCGTAGCTGTTGAATGTGCTGCAGTAACACGCCCTAAATGTCGATAATCTTCCCGACCATCAGGATTAACACCAGTATTGATAATAAAACGGTGCCCTTGTGAAGACATTTCAAAAGACAAACACCCCGAACAAGCCTGCTGTGCTACAAAGCGGGGTGGAAACTTTCCTGTATCTGCAAGCACTGTTGTTTGATTGGCTTTTAAGCGCTGAAATCCTGAATAACGGGCATAACTAAAAGGATGCCCTCCTGTTTCATCAAGCTTCAAAAGGGACGATAACCGTTCCGACACAAGGGGACCAACCCCATTAAAATGAGCCAACGTTTGATCCTCATGGATAAAGAATCGTAAAGCTGGCAACATACGCTCAACAGAATCAATCAAAATACGTGGTGCTGTTTCATTGCTACGCATAAAAAGATGCCGTAACGACAATAAATCCGATAACAAATTCAGCAAAATAACAGGACTACGAGAAATATGCCCACCATCAACTAGGATTTGACGGGAAAGCTCTTTTATAAGTGTGGTTTGTACCTTTTTTTTCACTGCCACAGAAACAGGCAAAGCAAGAGATGCGAACGTCAAAGCCGCTGCTGCTTGTAAACGTCGGTCATCATGCTCCATACTGCAAATTGTTACGCGCAAATAACGAAATTGCAAACCAAGCGCACGTAAAAAGCGTTTTTCAAACCGTTCACTTGCCCCTTCTAACAACATTTTCGAATGACAAATCCATGAAATCAAGCGCCGCGCCACAACAGGACCACTCCAAGCAAGCCCTTTTACCTTCTTTCCAGCATGGTCAAACCAATCTTCTAAAAGAGAGCGTGCATGTGCAGAAGCTAAATCACTTCCTGCTGCCTCCATATGGCGCAACCAATGAAAATCATGTAGAGCTGCTTCCCATTCTAGCGTTGGTGGAACCAATGCAAACGGCGAAACAGCACCAGAATGAACAATGTGACCAGCAAAAGCAAAACGACCATGATAAAATTCATGCGCCATCATAGGGTCTGCTACATGCAAATCCATGGGATGCGCTAAAATTTTATGAGGACGAAACCCTGAAAACCGCCAACGAAACAATGGTCCAACCCATAAACGCCGCATAATATTCTGTATCGTATCGATACAGGCTGCCACTTTTACCTGAGGAGCTTTTACCGCAACCGCCAAAATTTCATCTCCATTTATGCTGAATCAAATACAATTTCGACCATTTTTGTAAATGAAGCGTTAATTAAGCAATTTTTCGTAAGCGCGCAGCAAAAAAACCATCCATTCCTAAAAATGCGGTTTTCTCAGCATCAAAATTTTTATGACAAAAATCCGCAGGCGTTGTACGTAACATCCCCCCACAAAGCAAATGTGCCAGTGCTCCCATTTCCCCTGGATAAATAGGTTCTAAAACAATGTCATTGCGTGTCGATAAAATTTTTTCAATAAGATCTTCACCTTCTTCTCTTGCCAATGAACAATTGGAAAAAATAATCCGTCCCCCCACCTTTACCAAGGAAATTGCTGCGACAAGTAAATCATTTTGCAACGCCGCTAACTTGATGATATCTTCCCTCGATTTCGTCCATAAAATATCTGGATGACGACGGATCGTTCCAGTAGAAGAACAAGGAGCATCGAGAAGAACCGCATCAAAAAGCTGTGTGGGATGGAAATTTCTCACATCACCCTGCCAAATGTGAACTGAAAAACGAAGCCGTTCCATATTTTCTTTTAAACGCTTTACGCGGTTAGCAGAAAGCTCAATTGCTGTCACCTCTGCCCCTTGTAAAGCCAATTGTGCTGTTTTTCCCCCAGGACTCGCACAAAGGTCAGCAACTCGTTTACCCCGAAGTGTTCCTAGTAAACAAGCAGGCAACGCTGCAGCGAAATCTTGAACCCACCAAGTTCCTTCACTATAGCCTGGTAAATCAGAAACAGAACTCTCCAGACGATTTAATCGAACAGAACCATTGGGCAACACCACACCGCCAAGCCTTTTAGCCCATCCAACACTGTCAGATTTCACTGTCAAATCGAAAGGGGGTTCCACACTTTGAATTGCTATAATCTGATGCGCCTTTTCTGTTCCATAAGCTGATATTAAAAGCTGTCCAAACCACGCTGGCACACCTTCAATGGTAGGAACTTGTTGACGTAAAGGCTCTGCCTCACGTGCAACATTGCGCAAAAGAGCATTCACCACCCCTGAAAAACGGCGCATTCGAGGATCAAGTTTCGCCACACGCACAGCTAAATCAATAGCCGCATGATCGGGAATATCAAGATAAAGAATTTGTGCAACACTGATATGCAAAAGATGCTGAAGTGAAAGTGCTTGTGAAGGCAAAGGACGCGCCAAAAAGCGTGAGAGAGCCGCCATAATCTGCCCTCGATGACGCAATGAAGCTGTTAAAATAGCCCGACATAACAAACGATCTCGCTGTGAAAGCTTTAAATATTGTGGATGTCCGTGTTCATTATCCGTCAAACCAGACAGAGGCGTGTACTTATCAACTACCGCCCCCAAAAGACGCACACACACCTGTCGAACAGCTAACCCTGGAACATTTTTTTCAGACACATGCCCCGCTTTTTTGTGTTTCAAAACACCACCTTTATATCACTATTTCCTTAAAAAATCCCTCAATAACTCTATGAACGAGATCTTTTTGAATTTTCATAACGAAGCCAAGAAGGACGCTTTGTAACACGCTGAAAAGGACTGTTTTCTTGCTCACCTAATGTATGAGCCTGACCACTATGAAAATCCGCATAGCTCATCCCGCTGCTTTTTTCATGTATAGCGTCTTCTTTATTCCATCCCACACTTTTGGCAAGAGCCCCTTTCATCTCTTCTGCTTGCTGATAAAGAGCAGCAATACGATTTGCAGTTGCTGGATGTGTCGAAAAAAGACTGTCCGCTCCCTCACCGCTCAAAGGATTAATAATAAACAGATGCGCGGTTGCTGGATTATGCTCTGCTTCTTCATTATATACCCCACGTCCCCCATCAGCAATCTTACGCAATGCCGAAGCCAACCATAAAGGATTACCACATATTTCAGCCCCTCTCCGATCCGCAGCATATTCCCGCGTACGGCTAATCGCCATTTGCACCAGCATCGCTGCAAAAGGTGCCACGAGCAATGCAATAAATCCTCCAATTGCCCCAGCGCCATGAGAATCTTCTGAAGAGTTGCGCTGCCCTCCCATAAAGAAAGCAAAATTACCAAGCATTGAAATTGCCCCTGCAATCGTTGCGGTTAGAGTCATTGTTAAGGTATCACGATGCTCAACGTGTGCAAGCTCATGCGCCATAACGCCGGCAATTTCCTCTGAACTCAACCGCTCTAACAACCCAGTACTTGCAGCAACAGCAGCATTTTGCGGATTACGTCCCGTCGCAAAAGCATTTGGCTGTGCATTCTCAATAACATAAACCTTTGGTTGAGGAAGAGAAGCCCTTTGTGCTAAATCGCTTACAATCTTATAATAAACTGGTGCTGAATGCTGATCAACTTCACGCGCCCCGTACATGCGTAAAACGATTTTATCCGAATTCCAATAAGAAAAAAAGTTTAAACCACTTGCCATCAAAAGAGCAATGACCATGCCACCGCCCCCTCCAACAAGATAACCAACTCCCATAAAAAGAGCAGTTAAAAAAGCCAAAAGCATGGCTGTACGCATTATATTCATTACTCAAAAAACTCCATGATAAAAGTCAATCAATATTATATGATGGTGTTTTCTTTCTGCTTCTTCAATGGAATAGGTGTAAAATGAATAAAAAAGATGAGAATACAAGCAAAAAAAACGCAACTGTCGTTAAACAGCAATCTCTTTCTCCCGCAGCACAACGCGCCCTTAAAGAAGCTGAAGAAAGGCGAAAAAGCGCAGCAAAAAAAGAACAACCTTTAGAAAACGGCGGACGCGGCGGAAAAGACCCTTCCCGCTATGGAGACTGGGAAATTAAAGGCCGCGCTATTGACTTTTAAAACCATTGATTTTTAAAAAACCAGCGCTGTTTAAACAAGCCACTTTTTAAAGAAAATCCGTTTTTGATAAACAAAAACGGATAATATTTATTTTTCTAAAGCTTTTAAAGACACGTTGATAAACAACCATGCTTCTTATGCTGAAGCAGATTCTGCTTCAGCCGCTGCCGCTGCTTCTTCTGCCGCTTGCTTTGCTGCTGCTATACGTTCTTGTGCTTTTTTACCCGGTTCACCTTTATGTGGATTATTACGAGTTGGACGCTTTTTCAAGCCAGCTGCATCTAAAAACCGTAAAACGCGATCTGTTGGTTGAGCCCCTTGCCCAAGCCAATATTGGATACGTTCTTCATTAAGTTTTACCCTCGGTCCATCTTTAGGCAACATTGGATCCCATGCACCAACACGCTCAAGAAACCGCCCATCGCGCGGACTACGAACATCTGCAACGACGATATGATAATAAGGACGTTTTTTTGAACCTCCACGGGACAAACGAATTTTCAATGCCATATTTTATCTCCTATTGTCAGCTCTGGCTTTCGTTTAAATTGACTTTTTTGTTTTTTGCTCTTCAGCAATAACTTCATGATGACTCACAACTTCTTTAATAATAAATTTTAAAAATCTTTCAGCAAAATCAGGATCAAGATCACTATCCATAGCCAATTGCCGCAAACGCTCTACCTGATATTGCTCACGCAGAGGATCTACTTTAGGCAAATCATAACGCGCTTTTAAGCGCCCAACAGCTTTCGTACAACGAAAACGCTCTGCTAAGATATGAATCAAAGTTGCATCAAAATTATCAATAGATGCTCGTAAATGTGCTAATTCTTTTAATACTGTTTCCTGCATCATATTCCTTTCCCTCTTCACATCTTATTTTTTCTTAGGATGCTGAGGAAATTTTCCCCTATCGGCAATGCCATTGGAAAGACCAGGAAATATAGGTCCACGCTTGGGAAGTCCGGGCAAGAACTTCTCTCCATTACCATTTTCAATTTGCTTTTGAAGCGTTGAGAATTGCTTTGGATCCAATCCTGACAAATCAGGCATAGCTGGAGAATCCCCCCCCAAATTTCCCATACCACCAAAACCCATTTTGGAACCAAGTCCTCCCAACATTTTTCCCATCAAACCACTTTTTCCTTTACCACCCATGGCTTTCATCATATCAGCCATTTGGCGATACATCTTTAAAAGTTTATTAATATCAGCTGCCGTTGTACCAGATCCCTTAGCAATTCTCTGTTTGCGGCTATGTTTTAAAAGCTCTGGATTCGCCCGCTCTTGCAGTGTCATAGATGAAATAATGGCCAATTGACGATCAAACAAACGATCATCAAACCCCGCAGCCGCAATCTGCTCTTTGACCTTCCCCATTCCTGGCAACATGCCCATAATACCGCCCATTCCACCCAGTTTTTTCATTTTCTGCAACTGTTCTGCAAGATCATTCAGATCAAATTTTCCGGCTTGCATTTTTTTTGCAAAAGCAGCAGCTTTCTCATGATCCATTGTTTCAGCAGCTTTTTCAACCAAAGAAACAATATCCCCCATTCCGAGAATACGATCAGCAATACGACTGGGATGAAATTCTTCTAAGGCATCTATTTTTTCACCAGTTCCAATTGCTTTAATTGGTTTACCTGTAACAGCACGCATAGAAAGAGCAGCACCACCACGCCCATCACTATCCATCCGTGTTAAAATAATCCCTGTAATCCCTACACGCTCATCAAAAGAACGAGCAAGATGAACGGCATCTTGCCCCGTCAAACTATCAGCCACCAACATAATCTCATGAGGAAGGGCACATGCTTTAATTTCAGCCAATTCAAGCATCAAAGCTTCATCAATATGATTACGTCCTGCTGTGTCAAGAAGAAGCACGTCATAACCACCTAATTTAGCAGCCTGCACGGCACGTGATGCAATATCAACAGGCAGCTGACCCGCAATAATAGGCAAGCTTGCAAGTTTCGCCTGTTCTCCCAATTGGCGCAATTGCTCCTGTGCAGCAGGACGACGTGTATCTAATGACGCCATGAGAACTTTTTTATTGTGCTTATCAGTAAAACGTTTTGCAAGCTTTGCTGTTGTAGTTGTTTTTCCGGAACCTTGCAAACCAGTCATCATGATAACAACTGGAGCTGGTGCATTTAAATCACTCAGAACGCTTTCATTTCCAAGAATATGAACCAATTCATCATGAACAATTTTAACCACCATTTGGCCTGGTTTAATTGATTTAACGATTTCGGCCCCAACAGCTTTTTCCCGAACCCTATCGGTAAAAGAGCGTACAACATCAAGAGCAACATCAGCTTCCAATAAAGCGCGACGAATTTCACGCAGCGCCTCTACAACATCCTGATCCGATAAAGCGCCACGTCCCGTCAAATGAGACAGAATAGAACCAAGTCGCTCTTGCAAGGATTCAAACATCATTTACCTCATTGTTGCATAACAAACAAACCAAAATAGCATCCGAGAACGCATCGCGCCGTCGGATGTTGACCTCTGAGATCTCTTTATACCCTTAAACTGGGGTCTCAGTCGGTGGCTCCAAGTTAATTTTGTCACTGAAAGCTTGCTCCTTCAAACAATAAAACCCCAGCTTTGTCAAGTTTTATCATAAAATGTCTTTTTATACGAAGAAATAAAAACAGCAAATACTATACTTCAAAACTTTCAACTTCAACACGCATAAAACAACCTGTTTCCTGTTCTATACTCCATAATTTTCCGCTAGAGATATCAAACCAAACCCCATGCAATGTCAAAAAACCTTGATCTTTGCGAAGCTTTATCCACGGAAACGTCTCTAAATTTCTCAACGAATGGCGAATAGAAAGCTGCTCTAATGCCGTCTGTTTTTCTGGCCACGACAGCGACTTATTATTCAAAACGATTTCTGCTGCTGGTGCTAAGAGACTTATCCATTGACCAATAAAATCATTTGATGATAAAGATTTATATGTCTCATTAAGAGCAGTACGAATGCCTCCACAATGGGCATGACCAAAAACGACAATATGTCTCACCTTAAGCAATTGCACAGCATATTCAAGAGCTGCTGATGTTGCGTGATATTGGTCATCAGGAGAAAAAGGAGGAACCACATTCGCCACGTTGCGCAAAGTGAAAATTTCCCCTGGCTTAGCATCAAAAATCATTTCTGGTACTGCACGCGAATCACAACAAGCAATGACCAAAACTTCAGGTTTCTGCCCCTCAATCGCCAATTGCTGATAATCTGCTATTTTATATAAAAAATGATTGTTTATAAAGTTTTGGTAACCACTTAAAAGTCTTTCTGGTAAACGCGCCATTCTCTCTTTACTTTTGCTTCTTTTTTTACTTTCATTTTGTATATTTTAAAAAACAAACTATTAACATACAAAAATACTAAAAGTGCCCTTTCCTTGAAGCAAAATATTTCTTTAAAGTACAAAATATTACTAAAAAACAGCAAAAACAAACTCATTCTTTCCAAATAAAGAGCTATTTTCTTCAAGAAGAAGGTGTTACAGTATACAAAAATATAATGGTCTGCTTTTAAAAAGAGAAGAGAAGACCCCTAAGAGCAAAAAGGGAGAGTGAATGTGTTGCAACAAAAAAAAACAGAAACAAAAAACACCCAAGATAAAATAGAAGAAATCCTTTTTGCTCAAACAGATGAAGAAGATATTGTTTATTACGAAAATAAAGAACTTCAAAAAGCCGCAGCCATCGCAGTAAAAGCTTTTAATCTCCATCAGACGGGAAAAAATACTATCTACTTTGACCAAAATTTGACCCGTAATAACAAGCCTATAACCGCTATCACGCTTGTCAATGATAACAAACCCTTCCTTCTCGATTCTATTTTAAATGTTTTCAATCAACACAAAAACCATATCTATTTAATTGCGCACCCTATTCTTGATTGTACTTCTGGAAAACGCATCAGTCTGATGCAAATTCACATCGAGTCATTAAACAAACAGCAAATACAAAAACTTGAAAATGAACTCATCTTAGTTCTTGAACAGGTTAATGCTGCTGTACAAGACTGGAAACCTATGCTTGAAGAAGTTAAAAAGCATATTCATGCCTACCAAATAAGCCTTCCCCCGCACTACAAACAAGAAGGTGAAAAGGCTATTGAATTTCTTCACTGGCTAATGGACGATAATTTCATTTTCCTTGGTATGCGCACTTACAACTTCATCAAAGACCAAAAACCCCTAAAATCCTTTACAGCGAGTAATATTGAACTTGGTATACTCACGGATGCTTCTATTCATATTGTTGACGATGAAAGTATGAAAGAACCTCCTCAAGAAGTTTTATCCTTCATGGAAAGCGATAATCTGTTTATCGTGACAAAAGCTAACAGTCGCTCCAAAATTCACCGTTCTGTCTGGCTCGATTATATTGGTCTTAAAATATTTGATAAAGAAAAACAACTCTGTGGAGAATTACGCATTGTAGGGCTTTTTACCTCCTCAGCTTATACACGTTCTATTTTGCAAATTCCTTTCTTAAAAGAAAAAGCCCAAACTATTATTCAACGTCTTGGACACAATCACGCCGATTATTCAGGAAAAGCACTCGTCAGTGCTTTAGAAACCTATCCAAGAGATGAAATGTTTCGCTCTGATGTTGATACATTGACAGAAAACACTAAACTTATTCTACAATTAGATGAGCGCCCACGTTTACGGGTTCTTGCCCACACTGATTCTTTTGGGCGCTTTGTTTCTATCCTTGTCTACGTACCGCGTGACCAATATAGCAGCAGCCTGCGTGAAAAAGTTGGCGAACATTTTGTTGAGCTCTATAAAGGCGACTTTTTTGAATCTTATCCGCTATTTTTGGAAAGCACCCTTATACGTGTCTATTATATCATCCATCGCAAAGGAAACGAGACTGTTCCCCTTCACGAGCGCTCCACACTTGAACAACATGTACGTTCGATTGCACGAAGTTGGGAAGACAGCGTTCAAGCCATCGCTCTTACTCAGAAAACAACAGAGCAACAAACACGTCTAGCCAGCGAATTTCCCAACAGCTATCGTGATTTATTTTCAGCTGAAGACGCTATTAACGATGCAGGACATATTTTAAATCTTCATGATGAGAAGCCCCTTTTCGTGAACTTTTATCACACACAAAATAAAGAAAAACGTACTATTTCTCTTCGGCTTTTTCACCGCCATGAAGCTCTTGCCCTTTCCAAACGCGTACCACTCCTTGAAAACATGGGGTTTCGCGTTATTGCCGAACAAACCCTTGAATTACCAGATGGCTATGGGCACTCTGTGTATCTTCATGATATGCAGCTGGAAAGTACTTTCCAGCTCTATATCGATTTTGAAAAAAACGGTCAAAAACACGCCGAAACCTTTGAGGCAATTTGGGCACAAAATGCTGATAATGACGCTTTTAATGCACTCACCCAAACAGCTGAACTTGATTGGCATGAAATTGTTATTTTGCGCCATTATGGGCGCTATCTCCAGCAAGCTGGTATTCCTTATTCGCAAGATCGCGTTGCCCAAACTTTAAATGCTTATCCTGACATTACCCAAGATCTTTATGCTTTATTTCATTTAAAGTTTCACCAAAGCCATACAGAAAAAGAACGGGAAAAAAGCCAACAGGTTATTCAAAAGCGTATTGGAGAAAAATTACGGAAAGTGTCTGGTTTAGATGATGATCTCATCTTACGCCGTTATTGCAACCTTATCGATGCGAGTTTACGAACGAATGCCTTTACGCCTCTTGACGATGGAAGTCCACGGCGTATTTTAGCCACCAAATTAAATCCGCGCCAAATTGAGGATTTGCCTGAACCACGCCCTTACCGAGAAATTTTTGTTTATGGACCGGAAGTTGAAGGGGTACATTTGCGTTTTGGACCTATCGCTCGTGGTGGCATTCGTTGGTCTGACCGCGCATTAGATTATCGTACCGAAGTCCTCAGCTTAGTCAAAGCCCAACAAGTTAAAAATGCAGTTATCGTTCCTGCAGGTGCAAAAGGGGGTTTTTATCCCCATCGGCTTCCCCAAACAAATGACCGTGCTCTCATTATAGAAGCAGCACAACAAGCTTATACAGACTTTATCACAGCTTTGCTCTCAATCACAGACAATCTAATTAACGGCAAAATAAGTTCTCCCCCCAATGTCATCTGTCATGATGACCCTGACCCCTATTTTGTTGTCGCAGCAGACAAAGGAACAGCAACTTTTTCTGATACCGCCAACGCCATCAGCCAAGCAAATCACTTTTGGCTCGATGATGCTTTTGCCTCTGGAGGCTCAGCAGGTTACGACCACAAAGCCATTGGTATTACAGCCAAAGGTGCATGGGAAGCTGTCAAAAGACATTTTAGAGAAACATTTGATCAGGATATTCAAACAACGCCCTTCACCTGTGTCGGTGTTGGAGACATGTCTGGCGATGTCTTTGGTAATGGGATGCTACTTTCCAAACAAACAAAATTGATTGCCGCTTTTGATCACCGCGATATCTTTATTGATCCAGATCCAAGCATAGACGAAAGCTATGCAGAGCGTATGCGCCTTTTTAAACTTCCTCGCTCCAGCTGGCAAGATTACGATCAAAGCAAATTATCAAAGGGCGGTGGTATCTTCTCACGAAAAGAAAAAACCATTACTCTCTCACCTGAAGCAGCACAAGCCATTGGTTTCGAAAAACAAACAGGAACACCCTTTGAAATTATATCTGCTCTTCTCAAAGCCCCTGTTGATCTTTTATGGTTCGGCGGCATTGGTACTTATATCCGCGCAGCAACAGAAAATGATGCCCAAGTAGGTGATCGTGCGAATGATGCGATACGCATTACCGGAGAGCAAGTGCGTGCAAAAATTATTGGCGAAGGGGCTAATCTTGGTGTTACACAACGCGGACGGATTGAATATGTCTTAAATGGTGGTCGATGCAATACGGATGCCATTGACAATTCTGCTGGTGTGAATTGTTCTGATATTGAGGTCAATCTCAAAATTGTTCTTGCATCAGCACTACGTGCCAAAACGTTAACCCGCGAAGATCGCAATAAGCTCTTGAAAAAAATGACACCTCAAGTCGAGCAACTCGTTTTGCGCAACAATTATCTACAACCCCTTGCTCTTTCTTTGGCGGAAAATCAAAGCACTACTGATTTGCCCTATCAAATACGCTTTATGCACGATTTGGAACAAAAAAAGCTTCTAGATCGTAGAGTTGAAATACTCCCTGATGAGCAAATTTTACGACAAAGAACAACCCAAGGCAAAGGTCTTCTCCGTCCAGAACTCGCTGTTATTTTTGCATATGCTAAATTAACCTTAAAAGAAGAAATTGCTAATAGCCCCATTGTTGATGATCACTATTTCAATACAACCTTGCTGAACTATTTTCCAACACAAATTCAAGAAAATTTTAAGAAGGAAGTCATTAACCATCAATTGCGTCGTAATATTATAGCAACGCTGATTGCCAACGATATTGTAAATCGTGGAGGCCCCACTTTTGTTAATAGACTACACGATGCAACAGAACAAAAAGCTGAAAATATTATTCGCGTTTTCATTGCCATTCGCGATGGTTTTGAAATTCCTCAATTGTCTGAGCAAATTGATAAGCTTGATAATAAAATACCCGGTCTTGTCCAAAACAAATTCTACGCAGCAATGACCCCAATGCTCTTTGAAACAACCAGTTGGGGTTTACACAACATAGATCTCTCACGTCCATTAGAAGAAATCGTAAAAACAATAAAGCAAGCCCGTAGCATTATTGAAAAAGAGCTTATGCATTCTCACGACAACGATATTAAGCAAAAGATTGAGGAAAAAGCATTACACTACAGCGAAGAGGGAGCACCAAAAGCATTAGCGAAGCAATTAGCTCTCTTAGAAGCTGCTTCAACAATCTGTGATATTTCTTTAATTGCAAAAAAAAGCAACAGTGATCTTATTAAAACCGCAGAGATCTATTTTTCACTTGCACAAATCATTCGTATAAACCGCATTAACGAAGCAAGTCGTATAATTCCTGTAGTAGATTATTATGATAGTATGGCTTTAAGCCAAGCCAAAGAAAATGTTTCTGAAAGCTTACGGCAAATCGTTATGAAAATCCTCAAAAATTATGGAAAGAAAAAAGATCCTTTTGACACTTGGAAAAAAACAGAAGAAAATCATATTCACAACATTACAAACCGCATTAGTGCCCTTATTGAAAATGATCTCAATATTTCTCGTTTTACTTTTGCAGCAGGATTGATTTCTCAACTTCAAAATACTGGCTTTAAAACCTAAAGCAGATACAAAACAACCCATTCAATCTCCCGTTCTATCCATACATGACTAATTAGTAAGGGAAGAACGGAAGCGCTATCCCGCATTTTGAGACAAAGCACTTAAAATAAAAAATAAATTCAAATTTTACTGTCAAATATCCTTCAACATAAAAATATAATATATTGATTTACAATCATAGTTTTATTATTTTTATGTTGAAGGAGAAGCTGATATTCTAAGTTTTTCTTATTTCAAGTCTGTTTATATTCAATCAATTAAACGCATTGCCCCTTGCATATTGCAAATGAGAAAAGCGTATAGATAAAAAACATTAAAGAAAGAACTAAATGCCCCCTTCTAGCTTCTTACTCCATAAACGAAAAGATGGTGGTGCTTAATGGCTTTATCATTATACCATTCATAGGCAACATCGTGAAATAGAAAGCACTGAGAAATATTTTTTTAACAAATGCGTAAATATGCAATACAAATATATTCTGTTTTACGTGGAAGACATATGGCTGCATTAAAAAACATCAGAAACAAAAGGATATGCTTAATCCATTATTTAAAAGATATGGCTGTAACTGCTTTTGAAATACGTGAAATCAAATAAAAAACGACAGTAAAAACGGACGTCCATTCTCCTCTTTACAACTTCATATTCTCATCCAACTAAGCTGTTTTACCTATTTCAAAGGTCACTCTAAACAGACATCTGCAATATGCTCAAAATTCCATACATAAAGAAAAAAGGTTCCTAACACGGCACCACACTACCTGTATAAAAAGGCAATTCAGCATACTTTAAAATGCCACTTTTTCCACACAAACACTGTTGCTATATGTAGTTTGACATAAGATTTTGTACTAAGTGAAAAGAGGTGGGATTAGTTAGGAGTAAGTGGTAATTTTTTATTTTTACAGCTATTTTTTTACCATTAAATACGCATTTTGTTAAAATAGATTTTGACACTCTAAAATTGCAAAAAAAGTGTAAAAATCAGAAAAAATCGAAATTTGGTGGTAAAAATGAAAAAAGGCTTGGGTACAAAACCTAAAGTGGAGCGAGACGACCAAGTTTTAAAAAACCTAATTTTACCCACCCATTATTAATGAGCAAGGGGAGAACGGGAGCGCCATCGGCATTTTTAGGCAGTGCACCCAAAATAAAAAATAACGCTTGAAGATTATTGTCCTGCGCGGGAAATAAGCGCTGCAAAGTGTTAAGAAGCTTCATGGGCTGAATATGGACAAGTTCGAATTCTGCTGTCAAATATCCTTCTTCATCAAAAGAAAAAGGTCCACTAATACGTAACCCACCACCTGTATGAAAAGTCAATTCACCTTGCTTTAAAAGCCCACTTTTTCCATACAGTCGCTGTTGCCAATTTTTCCCTTCATCTTCAGACAAAAAAGAGATGTCATTTAAAATCACTTTCAAGTTACCATCAATTTTTGGGACATCAACAAAAGAAGATGTAAAAACTAGAGAAACATCAAAACCGTCAAAAGTTATATTTCCCAACAAATCATTCTTTTCATGTTTCAGATCAAAGCGCAAAAATTCTGCCGTTATTTTTTGAGGCATATCTTTTGTCTCTAACGGCTGAGTAATCATGTCATGCGTATTTTGCAAAGATGCTTGATCTTCTACATTTTCCTGTGTCGTTTTTTTATCTGTTGTTTGTTCTCCTAATGCTTCTTGAGGCTTTTGATCTTCAAGGGAAGAGGAAAGAGGTGAAATTTCAAGCCCTTCAGCTATAAACTTCAATGTTTTACCCGTTTTCCAATAAGGTTCTGTTTCAATAACCAAATTGCGCCAACGCGATACTATGGAAGTTTGTCCGGAAAAAACAATTGATGCAGGAGAATGAACATTAAACTCGACCAAATGAGGTGCATAAATTGGTGCACCAGCTGTCAAACGCCCCGTCGATACAGAAACCCCATGTAAAGGCCAAGAAAATTGAAAATTGTCGCAAACAACACCGATACGTAAAGGATAACCATCCTTGCGCACATTCTCACATACCGCCGCCATATTATAGGAAGACGCTTTTGCAAATATATCAGAAACTTGCTCTTCTATTTTACGTGAAAAAAAAACCAGAGTGCGCTATAAATAAATATCAGAGCAAGACAAAGGAGCCCACAAATTAAATAGCTCAAAGAAAATCTCTTTTGTGATGACGGTATTTGAAAGGATTTAGACAACATTAAAACTTTCTTTATCTCTTAACTTCCTCCCCACCCTAAAAAGGACAAAGATTCTTAACCACAGTCAGTTTATAAACAATCCAACTTCTTAATCGACCGGATTTTATCTACTGATCACTTCAAAGAGTTCCTATACATCGTTCTAAAGTACAGTATCTCATAAGTCCACCCACCAAGATCTTTTTAAGAAAATCCATTACACTTTCTAACAAAAAATACCTCATGTGTAAAGTTTTACATGAGTTTTCTATCTCTGCCTTAAACGATACTGTTTTACAGCACAACAAGAACGATAATAAATAGTGTTTCTAACACTCACACAAATGCGGTCGGTACACAAAAAATCTGGTGTAATGCACCTTCAAACCATTGGCTTAAAGCTTGATCATAAATTAAACGACCTTTCAAATGTGCACAAGCAGGTTGAGCACCTTTTTCAGTCAATTTATGTGCCGAACGCACGACTAACCGTCGCATCATAGCACGTGTAAACTCAGCATGAAATTGCAAACCCCATGCATTGTTTCCATAACGAAAAGCTTGTGTAGGATATGTATGCCCTGTTGCCAAAAGCATTGCCTCTTTCGGTAAATCATAAATACCTTCATCATGAAAATGATAGACCATTTCTGGCCAATTCATCAATTCCTTCCCTTGAGGGGTTGCTTCTAGTGGATACCAGCCGACTTCAACAGTCCCATCACTTCTTGTACCAACGCGCCCCCCTAGATTTCGCGCTAACATTTGCGCTCCAAGACAAATACCCAAAAAAGGCTTATTTTCCTTTAGTGATAACGAAATCCAATCAATTTCCTCACCAATATAGGCTTCGCTGTCATTCACACTCATCGGCCCCCCTAAAATAACAACACCGGCATAATGCTCTAATGTATCAGGGAGTTTTTGTCCAAAAATAGGACGATAAATATCAAGAACAAAACCATTTTGTTGTAAAAATTTTCCTAAACGACCAGTATAGGTAGACCGCCGATGAATAACAACAGCAATCCTTGGTTTGTTATTTTTTTGTTTTTTATCAAGACATCTCTGATGTAAAAACATTTTTTAACCAATCACCTCTGCAACCAAGCAAAACTTCATTTTTAAAGCATAAGAGAATAATTTTATTGGACAAGACTAACGATATTTTTTCTTCTAGGTCAATTGTTTCTTCTGAGAAAACATTCGTATTATCACATTGGTGCAATTTAAAATAAACGAAATTTTTTCCTCGATAAAAATGTTTCTTCTTCTGTTTTCACCCCTGGATCATCAACATTTAAGTGAGTTTGACTGAACATTTTTACATCTTGTTCTTTTATATCTTGTTTCTCCACCTGCGCATTATGCAAAAGAGAATCGTCTATAGGTGTTAATTTTTCAAGCTTCTTATCTTCAACACCATCACTTTTTCCCATAACATACTCTTTGTCTTGCTTTTTCGGCACAATATTGTCCGCCTCTAATGTGAGAGAAGGCATACAGGGAGGCGCCTTCCATTCAAAACAGCCCAAACGTCCACTGATTGGAGAAACCGCTGACCAAGAAGAAAAAATGGACCCATCACACATCCATACTGGATCACGTTCAGCACGAAGTGCTAAAGAAAGCCATTGACGCACAGCACCTTGATTGTTTCCCTGTGCCTCTTCAATATCTGCCAACAATAAATAAACACTTTCCCGTGGATGATACTGTAATGCTTTTTTTGCCTGCTCTCTCGCTAATGCTGTTTCACCAGCATCTAAAGCTGCTTTAGCAATAAGGAAAGCCGATTCAAATGCATCTTTATTATAAGAAGCAAGTGTCTTAGCCCTTTTTAATCGCCCAATGGCTCCTTCTTCTCTTTCAAGATAAAGCGTCCCCAAATCAGGATGAGGATTCTTTTGCCAAGCCGCTATAATCATTTTATCCGCTTTACGCGTTTCATTTAACTTATAAAGAATATCAGCAGCAATAACTATTACTGGAACAAAATCAGGCGCCAATTTATGGGCTTTCAAAATGGCTTCACGTGCTTGTACAGGATGTGTATCAAACAAAGAAAGTGCCTGCCCACTTAATAGTAAAACCTGTATATGCTGCCGCTCTGGAGTCGCGCGAACAGAACGCGGGAGAGCTTTTTGCGTTCTCTCAAAAATAGTAAGTGCCTTATCCCATTTACCCTCAGTACTTAACCGATCAAGCACCGCCTGATGCGCCCATAAAAGTGCTGGCGATAAAGTCAGTGCCTCTTCGGCATATTGTTGCGCTGCCTCATAAGCTTTACTCTTCATCGCTTCACGAAACAAACCATAAAGTCCAACCAGTTTTGTTGGATCTTCCTTTCTCATCTCCTCATAAAGACCGATGGCCCGAACAGAGTTATTTTGTAAAGACAAGGTTTGCGCTTGTAAGAATTTTACCAATGGCTCTTGTTTTCCTGCAAGATATTTAGCAACCCGTGCTTCCATTTTTTGCGCAACCATACTATCACCAGCAAAAGTTGCAAGAATCCCCTTTGAAAGAGCTTCATAACCGCGCTTTTTATGGCGTTTATACAAATAATTGGAAAGAGTACTTGGTATAGAAAAAAAGAAAGACAATAACCACCATAAAAGCACCAGCGTTACAAAAAACAAAATAAGCACACTTAACACTGTAAGAAATGAAGCAGAAAATCTGAAATGCAAAAATGTGAGAACAAAAATACCATTGTGATTAGCAACCCACGTGAAAGCTAAACCGAGGATACAAACAACACAAATATAAATAAAAACACGTATCATCTTGGGCCTATTTACATCTTTGTTGCTTTAAAAGATCCTTGTTGCACAGACAATAACAATTGCTGCAACAACTGTTGAATAGCAATATGTCTTTCAAGCTGCTTAACAAAATCCATTGAAACATCTTTTGCACTTTGAGGCAATGATTGCCATTCGCTCAAAGCCTTTTCGTAATCACCAGCTTGAATGGCAACTTCCATGCGTGCCGCAATAGCCCCAAGCGTCATCCCTTCAACATTTCCAATCGGTCGCGAAACAATGAGCCCTTTTATCCATGCTAAAATTCGGTCAAAAAAACCAGCATCTGACGCAACAAGATTTTGCGTACCAACAATTGCATCGGCAACATGAGCAAAATCAACTGAAAGTTGTGCTGAACTTGGAAGACCCACAGTAGCTGTCTTTTGCAACACATCAAGTCCATCAATCGAAGGCGATAATTGCTGTAACAGCTTTAATTCATTATTATAAGATCCACCACGCTCTACAGCATTTTTTAATGAACTAATTGCAGTAAAAAGCGCGGTATCTATTTCTCTTTTCTCACTATTTTTAACAGCAGTTTCTTCCTGTAGTGTTTCTAACTGTTGTTTTAACGCAGCAAGATCATTTGCATTGCTCTGCCCAACAGACAAAGCCGTCTCTATCTCTTTCGACTCTCTAACAAAAGTTTGTACAGTTTCTTCAAGAGCTTTTACTTTTTCCTCTAAAATTGCAAAAGCTTTTTTGCTTTCTTCTTTCGATAGTTCATCATTTTTCGTTGTTTTAAACTGTTGTGATGAAAAAGAAGAAAACTCTGTTTTTAACATATCGATTTCTTTAAAGACCCGGCTCAATTGTTCCTTTGTGTCTTTACCTTGACTTTTTGCGGCTTCAGCAATCTGCAAAGCTTTTCCCCCCCCAACAGAATTTGCCACAAAAGGAGAAGGAAAAAGACCAGCCCATTGAAGCCCCATAAAAATTCCCAAAGCAATGAATCCTCCCAAAATCCCAGAAAGGAACAAGAAAAGCCAAGTTGTACTAGAGGTACTTTTATCCTGACCTTGTATATTCTGTTTTTCTCGCGCATGAGATTCTACAGAATTGTGGATTTTTTCCTCTGAATCATGGAGAACAGCTTCATGTTCAATAACTGGTTTCTTACGGCGCGTACCAGCATAATGTGGTTTAACTTTTGGTTTTGAAGAATCGACCATCTCTGTCACTTTTTGTGCACACTTTTTTTAATGATAAAATAATAAAATGAAAAAAGTTTTAAAAATGAAGCTTTTCTCAAATATCTTCGTTTGCTTTACATTCTTTTTATAAAGAGTATAACTTTATAAAAATTTTCCAAATCTCATTTTTCTCAATAATATTTACAATTATAGACTTTAATAGACAAGTTTTTAAAAACACATTTGCATTTTGTACTCAAAAATACAGCTTTATTTTTTAATCAACAATATCATGAAATTCAAAGAAAATACCAAAACACATATTTTTCATAGAAAAATCAATTCTAAGAGAAATACTTTGCATCTTTTTCTGTTCATGATACGCACACAGGAAAGAAGCTTCAATATAAGGTTTTGTTTAAAATGCGTCTTCTAGGAATAGAAACAAGTTGTGATGAAACGGCAGCGGCTGTCATTGAATATAACAATGAATCAAACAGCCGAATTCTTTCCAATGTTGTTTGGAGCCAAATTGATCACCATGCACCTTACGGTGGTGTTGTTCCTGAAATTGCTGCTCGTGCCCATGTTGAAGTTCTTGATCATTTAATTCTGCAAGCACTAACAGAAGCAAACACAAAATTAAAAGATATTGATGGCATTGCAGCCACCAGTGGACCTGGTTTGATAGGAGGATTGTTGGTAGGCGTTATGAGCGCAAAAGCACTCTCTCTTGCCACTGGCAAACCATTTATTGCGGTAAATCACTTAGAGGGACATGCTTTAACAGCTGTCTTAACGCACAGCGTCAGCTTTCCTTATTTATTACTTTTAGTTTCAGGGGGTCATACACAAACAATCATTGTTCATGGAGTAGGCAACTACCAACGTTTAGGAACCACCATTGATGATGCATTAGGAGAAGCCTTTGATAAAACTGCAAAACTTTTAGGTCTTCCTTATCCTGGTGGACCAGCACTTGAAAAAGCAGCTTTATTTGGTGATAAAAATCGCTTTCCCCTTCCACGACCTTTAAAAGGTGAAAAACGGTTAGATTTTTCTTTTTCCGGACTAAAAACTGCTGTTCGACAAGCCGCAACAGCCATAGCTCCTCTTACAGAAAATGATATTGCTGACATTGCCGCAAGTTTTCAAGCCGCCGTAACCGATACGATACATGATCGTATTCACCTAGCCCTACAACACTTTACCCACCAATATCCTCTCTCTCATAATCAAGGAAAGCGTTCTCCTGCTTTGGTTGTCGCGGGCGGTGTTGCCGCAAACCAAGCCATTCGTTCTACGTTGCAAGAACTTGCCCATCAACATGGTTTTGAATTTATAGCCCCTCCTCTTTCCTTGTGTACCGATAATGCTGCAATGATTGCTTTTGCCGGTGCACAAAAACTCGCACGAGGAGAAACAAGCTCTCTCGACATTGCACCCCGCTCACGCTGGCCATTAGATGAAAAAGCCACGCCCTTGATCGGAATGGGACGCCGTGGAACAAAAGCATAATAAAATTGACGTCCCCCCCCACACACATCTTAAAAAACGAAGATTTCTACTCAATTCGGTCTATAGATAGTCCGAACTTTCTATCGAGCGGATTCCACCTGCTTCCCACTCACACAATTCACTTAACCCAAAGCTCGACACGCAAACCTAAATATTCACCACACATTCTAAAAAACTTTATGTTTCAAAAAACTGCCTTATATCATTACACTTCAAATGACGGTATTTTACGGCATAATAAGATCTACTCTCTCTCACGAAGCATAGATATGAAAGCCATTCTTTGACCTCATTATCTTTGATCATCTATTCGTTTCATTGCCGTTGTAATCTTAAAACTTTTTAGAATCAATTTTCTTAATTTTCTCCAAAAAGCTCTTATAGTGAACGCATTTCAAGCCATAGCTGAAAAGATAAGCAAAGAGCAAAATACCTTTATACAACGTGAAATATCAATGGATCGCGTTTCTCTGCTACACGTTATTTTGAAACAAGAAAAAACAGATTATGCCCGTTCTTTACCCCATTTTAAAAATCATCGTTGATGGTGTTACAAAGATGCTTATAAAAATACACATGATGAATGCATAACAGTCTATGAAAAAGGAGAACTCATGGCTTATTGGCTTTTTAAATCTGAACCCCACAAATGGTCATGGGAGATGCAAAAGAAAAAAGGAGTTAATGGCGAACAATGGGATGGTGTACGAAATTATCAAGCCCGTAATAATATGCGCGCCATGAAATATGGCGATAAAGGTTTTTTTTATCACTCAAATAAAGGTTTAGAAATTGTAGGTATTGTAGAAATATGTGCTGAAGCACACCCTGATTCTACAAGCTCTGATCCACGCTGGGAATGTGTGGATATCCGTGCACTTTGTGACATGCCAACATCTGTTTCATTAAAACAAATTAAAGCCAATCCCAAACTAGCAAATATGGTGCTGGTTAAAGCCAGCCGCTTATCAGTGCAACCCGTGACAGAAGATGAATGGAAAGAAGTCTGTTTGATGGGCAACCTTAAGAGGGAAATGCTTGTATCTTGAAACAATAATTTTTATTCATTAACTCATATAAAAAGATGCTTCATAGCATTGCACAAAAAACCTCTTTATGATGCATCTTTTCGGTATTGCTAAAGGCAAAGCTTACTCAACGATTATAATAAGCAACACCACGAACATCACACACAAAACCCCCTCGCACACAAATGCAACGAAAAAACAAAAATAACCGTGAAATTCTCCTAAACAGTGTATATGTGTTAAGTGTTGCACAGTTCTCTTCACGCTTAAAACACGCATCATATTGAGTGTTCATTGCTTTACATGTTGGATGAGACCCCTCATACCCCAGGATTATCTCATTCCCAACCTGTTTATATTGAATCAATCAAACGCTCTTTTTTTAATTTTCCTCTTTTAATTTTTCTTGCATGAAATCTCATTTTTCACGAAACTACTCTTTACCAATCAGTGCATCAACATGCCTATAAGGAAAAACATGAACCACTATACTCTTTTAATTGTTGAAGACGATGATCTACGCCCCGTTTTAGTAGAACAATTGCAAATGCATCAAGAGTTTGAAATTTTCCAAGCAAAAACAGCAGAAGAGGGAATGAAAATAATCCAAGAAGAAAATATTGATCTCGCTATTTTGGGACTTAAATTTCCTGATCTTGATGGTTTCAAAGCCGTGAAAAAATTACGCATCCAAGGATTTCGTGCCCCCATTATCATGATAACAAATCATGATACAGACAGCGATAATATTTTAGATCTTGAAACAGGCGCCAATGATTATGTGACAAAACCCTTTCGCTTTGCGGTGTTATTAGCGAGAATTCGAGCACAGTTGCGCCAATATGAACAAAATGAAGACACAACCTTTCATCTTGGCCCCTATACTTTTAAACTGAGACAAAAACTTCTTCTTGATCAATGCAACACTAAAATCTGTCTCACAGAAAAAGAAGCAGCAATTCTTAAGTGTCTCTATTATGCCAATGATAAAATTGTTAGCCGTGAAACATTGTTAGAACAAGTTTGGGGTTATAATGAAAATATTGTCACCCATACTTTAGAAACCCATATCTATCGTTTGCGACAAAAAATCGAAAAAGATCCCTCCAATGCACAAATTCTCATAACAGATCAAAATGGTTATCGTTTAAATCTTTAATTCGAGATTTACTGTTTCAAAAATAATTTTAATATCTTAAATGAAAACAAAAACGAGATGAAAAAAACCTTCACATATAATGTGCAAAAATTAAAATAAGAAAATCCTTCTATATTTGCGGTTCTTATGCCAATGGCAAAATGATTAATTATCTTTATAAATTAAAATATTTCGCACTTGTGGTGATAACGCAGGAATAAAAACACGTCGCGATTGACGACGCTGTACCAGCAACCCCTGATAAACACGTTTTTGTGCCTGACACATTAAGAGTCCGCCAAAATAAGGCAAAAGATAGCGTGCAAATGGCTCATAAAAAAATGAGAACAACCGCGAAACATAACCCGTAGAGGGCATATAATGTACAATTTCTTGTATTGGCCCAGAAACAAAATTTGTTTTTTCGAACAAACGAGTAATTTGTTGCCGACTATAAGGCTCGCCATAACCAAAGGGCGTAGTAATATTGCGCGCCCAAAAGCCAGAGCGATTAGGTACAATAACGATCAAGTGGCCATTGGGTGCTAAAACACGCCATATTTCATTCAATGTTTCAAATGAATTTTCTGTATATTCTAATGCATGTACCAATAAAATACAATCAACTGACGCATCAGGAAGCGGCAAATCTTCTTCAAAAACAAGCGCTGTAGCAACTTGCTCAGCACAAGGCCAAGGGAAAGCACCCTGAGCAGATGGCATAAAAGCAAAACATTGTTGGGCACGTTCACGCAATGTAGAAAGATAAGGAAGTGCATAACCCAACCCCATAATCCGTTTATCCGTAAGATCAGGCCACCATAAATTCAATTGGTCACACAGCGTCTTTTGCACACGCAGCCCAAGTGCAGAAGCATAAAAATCTTTCAGCGCAACGATATCCAACTCAACATACCATGTAGAAACAAATTTCAAACATTACAGATTTTCATATACCAAACTTATATGGACTTCTGCTCTTTTTCCGCAATAGCGAACATTTCAATATTTCATATTTTAAACTTAAATGATCAAAAAATCAGTACAGCAGGATGATTTTGCGTTACAAGCGCTTTAATCATTTTCTTGGAGATGAACCCCATAGAGATTCTTCATACACTATTTCTGACATCAATTAAGAAAAAAGCCAACACTGGTTAATTAAAATGAAGCAATCTTTCAAGATAGTTTTTTTCTTCTTCTGGAATATGCTCTTTACCAAGACGTTTGCGAATTTCATCCAAAATCTGCCGCGTACGCATTTGATCACTTTTTTGTGGTAGTGCCTCACCTTCTTGTTCTTCATCTGTTTTTGAAGAAAGTGGACGTCCTAACGGATCTTTAGGACCAGAATCAGCATTTTGATCATTTCCCGTTTCTTTGAGTGTTTCGCGCATTTTTTTCAAAACATTTTGTGCACCTTGCCTCAAAGATTCCAAAGCATCAGACTGATTTTGTATAGATACCTGATGATTTCCATTATCAAGAGCATTCTCCGCAGAATTCATTTTTTCTTCTGCCCTTTTCAATGCGCCCCCTGTTTCAAATCCTTGTTCTGATAATTCTTTTTCTAATGTTGATAATTCAGACTGCAATTCAGCTTGACGTTTTTTTAAAGATTTTTTCTGTGTTTCCGGCACATTTTCTCCGCGTTTTTGTTCCATCTCTAACTGATGTGTTTCATTGAGAATTTCTTGCTGACGACGCATTAAATCTCCAAGCTGGTCCATCTTTTCTTTCATTTGTGCAGATTGGCTTTTTTCTCCCTCATTTTGATTGCCTTTTTGCACATGCAAATGATCAAGCGTCTGTTCAACTTCCGCTAAGAGTTGTTCAGCTGCTAAAGAAGAGCCCGTTTTAGCCATTTCCTCAATTAAATTTAGCTTTTCTTGTAATGTAGCTTCAGAAAGATTAGGACTTTTTGAGCTTTTAGAATTTTTAGAAACTTGACTATCTTGTGCTTTTTCAGCCAAAGCACGAATATACTCATCCATAGCTTGACGTAAATCTGCCATAAGCCGTTCAATTTCTGCCGCTGAAGCACCGTAACGCAATGCATCACGTAAAGCAGCTTGAGCTTGTTTTAAATTTTTTTGCACGGATTCAAGCTGATTATCTTCAATACCCAAAGCAATTTGCCATAAATAATCCACCACACCACGCAAATCATCTTCTGTTTGTGCTAAAGAAAGTCTTGTCCACGCACTTTGTAGAACAAGAAAATGCTTTACATTTTGCAAACCTTTTTCTGGACGCACAAGCAAAGCAGAAAGCATATCCAATACACGCTCTCTCGCAGAAGCATCAAGCGCTAATAAACGACGCAATTCACTCACCGCACGCGCGACAGGATTTGAAAAAACGTGTTGCGGTAATGTCATAACAAAAGTTTTGCTACGCCCTTTCTGCCCCGCACCATCTTCTGCCACCAAAGTAATTTTGACTTGCGAACCTGCCCATGGATGCGCTGATATATCTTGCACCATCCGCATTTTTCCCTTTCCACCACGCGGAAGAAGAAGCTCTATTTCCGGAGCATTATAAAGAGAGGAAGCACTTTTATTCTGAGAAAGAAAAGGCTCTATTTCAACAAAAGCCTTTGTCACACCATAATCATCATCCACCACATATCGTAACTCTAATGATCCCGTTAAAATCCTCCCTGGTTTTTCCAGCCAATGAATTGTCGGAAGCGTGTCCTTAATCATCTGCAAATGCCACTGCTGTTTTTTACGACGTGATGATACAAATAAATTCATTGAATGCTTTAAATGTGTTTCAAAATGAGCGATTGGATCATTCAAAGCTGTTTGTTCCGTTTTCTCTGAAAACGAAACTTCCCTCCCATCTTCTACAGACTTTGCTTTTACTGTAACGCCAGCCCCATTGACAACACGCACAACAACATTACTCCCTTCAGGGATTTCTAGTTGTGTTTTCTCATCTTTTGTCAAATAAATCGGTGCCACACCGGTATAAGCAGGTGGTGTTACCCAAGCATCAATCCGCATGAATTTTTCATCAACAACAGGACGAAAATCAAAGGCATCAGCCAAACGCCCCCCTTGTGAACCAAAAGAAAAACTAAAAGCGCACACAAAAAGAAGAACACACAAAGCCCTCAAAGCCAAAGGATCATAATCCGCACTATTAAGAGAGATAAATCCAGTTTTTAAATGGTATAATTGTTTTGCCATTCGGCGTTGATGTTCACGCCAAATAACAGCACTAAAATCTTCATCATTTTCAGAACATAAACGATCTGTCTGAATATTCAAAGGCTGATGTCTAAGATCATTGACGCGTTCAAGACGGCAATTCACTTCCCGTATTGTGGGAAACCGAAAACGAACAAGAAAAAATAAACTCGCCCCAGCACAAACAAGTATAACCCCAAGTAAGAGCAAATGTGACCAATAGCCCAAAATGCCAAAAAGTCCCAACCAGCTAAACGAACAAAAGAGACTAACAACGAGGAAAAATGGCAACAACCGTACCCACATCCGTTCAAATGAAAGGATTCCCCACATCAAAATGCGCACACACAAAAGCTTCATTGCAAAGCCTTTGATGTTTTTATTTTTCATAAACAAGCATTTATCCCCTTTTATCGTGGTGCATTAAGATCATAAACCCCATACAAGACAATTTCTAGAAAATAAATTGTTTCATCAAAGTTTAGTAAAAATAAGACCAAAAACACTTAAGAATTCTCAACCCAATCAGGAATATGATCACATCCCATCAATTGAGCATAATCAAGACGTGGACGAATAACCGCATAACACGTATCTTGAACAAGAACTTCTGGGATCAAAAGTCGGCTATTATAAGTACTCGCCATCACAGCACCATAAGCTCCAGCTTGCGTAATTGCTAAAAGATCACCGGGTGCCAAAATCGGCAAGTAACGATCTAGTGCTAAATAATCGCCAGTCTCACAAACAGAACCAACAATATCTGCACGAATAAGGGGAGCATCTTTTGCTGCTTGTTTCACAAGGACGACATTCTGCCAAGCATCATAAAGCGTTGGACGCATCAGATCATTCATCGCCGCATCTACAATAACAAAATTCCGCCCTTGTCCCCTTTTTAAATAGAGAACAGATGTCATCAGTACACCAGCTTGTCCCACAATGCTCCGCCCCGGCTCCACAACAATATTAATCCCTAAAGGAGCAATATATTTCTTTACCAGCGCAGCATAATCAAAAGGAGAAGGTACAGTATGTTGTTCACAACCATAGGCAATACCAAGCCCACCACCAATATCTATATGCGTTATTGCATAGCCATCGCTCCACAATTGACGCACACAATCTGCAATAAGAAGGAATGCTTCTTCAAATGGCTTTAAATCACAAATCTGACTGCCAATATGCATATCAATACCGCAAACCTGCAATCCAGGTAAAGAGTCCGCTTTTTTATAAGCCTCTCTTGCCAACAACAATGGAATACCAAATTTATTTTCAGATTTTCCTGTTGTAATTTTCTTATGGGTCTTTGCATCAACATCTGGATTAATGCGCAATGAAACACGTGCTATCTTTGAAAGCGCAACAGCACGTTGAGATAACTGTTCAAGTTCCGGCTCTGATTCAACGTTAAAACAATAAATATCCTGTGCAAGAGCAAAATCTATCTCTCTCATGGTTTTACCAACACCAGAATAAACAATACGATGTGCCGGAATACCAACAGCAAGGGCACGCCGTAATTCCCCTTCTGAGACCACATCAGCTCCCGCTCCATTGTTCGCTAAAAGCCGTAAAACTGCTTGATTAGAATTGGCTTTAACCGCATAAGCAAGCAGACTAGGCATCCCTTGAAAAGCCTTTTTATAGTCTTTAAAACGTGTAACCAATGCATTGGCGGAATAACAATAAAAAGGAGTCCCCACCTCCTGCGCAAGAACAGCAAGTGAACAACCCTCAGCATGAAGCATACCTTGATGGTAAGAGAAAAAATCCACACTTTCCTCCTACTTTATCAAACGATCAAGAATAAAAGGTTTATCATCTTCACTTTGAGCAACAGATGTTCCTTGCACAGACTTTTCCACACTTGTAAGAGGCATTTCCAATGACCCTTTACGCCCACACCCAGCAACACAAACGCCTCCTAAAAGGACAATCATCAACCCCTTTAATATAATTTTCATCTGTCCTCTTTCCTCATCTCGATCTCTTTTTTACCTTTAAAATACAATCACTCAAGCGTTCACAAGACACTTTTTCCAATACGCAATTTGCCGAAGAACCTCTGAAGGTGCTGTTCCCCCAAAGCTTTTGCGACTTTCAACAGATTTTTCAACGGTCAAAACATCAAAAAGTGTCGCATTGATATCAGGACAAATTGCTTGAAGTTCATCTAATGATAAATCCTGAAGGCGACACTGTTTTTTTTCTGCCAATGCCACAGCACACCCTGTGATATGATGTGCTTCGCGAAAAGGAATCCCTAAATTGCGTACAAGCCAATCAGCAAAATCTGTAGCTGTTGCATAGCCAGAATCAGCGGCTTGTTTCATAACTTCTTTATTAACTTTCAAATCAGCAATCATCCCTGTCATTGCTGCTAGTGATAATTCCAAACTCAAAGCCCCATCAAACACATATTCCTTATCTTCTTGCATATCCTTTGAATAAGCAAGGGGTAACCCTTTCATCACCGTTAACAACCCCATCAATGCGCCATTCAACCGTCCCACTTTAGCCCGCACAAGTTCGGCAGCATCAGGATTTCGCTTTTGCGGCATAATAGACGAACCCGTTGAAAAAGCATCTGATAAACGAATAAAATAAAACTGTTCACTTGACCAAAGAATTATTTCTTCTGCTAAACGTGAAAGATGCGTTGCACAAAGAGCGCCAGCGCTTAAAAATTCTAAGGCAAAATCACGATCCGAAACACTATCAATCGAATTGCGTGTAGGTTCTCGAAAGCCTAACGCTTTTGCTGTCATAAAACGGTCAATTGGAAAGCCTGTACCTGCTAAAGCAGCCGCCCCTAAAGGCGATTCATTCATGCGCTCAATCGCATCACGCATCCGCGATAAATCGCGACCAAACATTTCAACATAAGCCATCATATAATGGCCAAATGTTACCGGTTGTGCTGATTGTAAATGCGTAAAGCCTGGCATAAAGGTATCAACATGTTGTTCTGCTCGAATAAGCAATTGCTCTATCAATCCTTTTAAAGCTTGTGCTATCTTTTGCGTTGCTTCACGCACCCACAAGCGAAAATCAACAGCAACTTGATCATTGCGTGAGCGAGCCGTATGCAAACGCCCTGCTACAGGACCAATCAATTCGCTCAGCCGCGCTTCAATATTCATATGAATATCTTCAAGCTTTCGTGAAAAAACAAATTTACCGTCTTCAATTTCTTGGCGAATAAGTTTCAAACCATGAACAATTTTTTCATAATCTGATTGTGAAATGATTTTCGTTTGCGCTAACATAGCCGCATGAGAAAGGGAACCTTCAATATCTTGTCGATAAAGTTTTTGATCAAAATCAATAGAGGCATTAATTTCTTCCATAATTGCAGCAGGACCTGCTGCAAACCGACCACCCCACATTTGGTTCTTTAACTTCTCATCTGTCATATTCTGAAAACACCTATTTAAAGGACAAAATTATGATTTTTCAAATTTTCATCAGCGAAAAAAACAATAAAAAAAGGCAATTCTCCCTTGCTTTCTTTATCATTGCATTGAGTTTATACGCAACCATAAACTACGATACCAAAAGAGAGTCTTTTCTTTTCAATTTCATTTCAGCAGCACAAGCACAAAAAATAAACATTGATAAAGCACGAGCAGAAAAAATGATGGCGATCCGAAAAGCAGCAAAAGGCTTTTTTAGCCACATAAGATTTGCTGATACGCCCTCAGATATGAAGAAACTCTCTTTCAAGGACATTCGAGGAAAAGAGCGCACACTCAGCGAATTTACTGGAAAACCGATGCTGGTCAATCTATGGGCTATTTGGTGTGCACCTTGCCGCACAGAAATGCCAGAACTTGCGCAATTAAAACATGAATTAGGTGGAGAAAACTTTGATGTCATAGCTATTAATATCGATAAAACTGCTTCTCCTGAAAAAATTCAGCAATTTTTACAGAATATTCATGCGGATAATTTGCTTTACTATCGCGATGAAACAATGGATATTTTCAACAATGTTAGAAAACAGGGGCTTGCTTTAGGACTCCCCATTACATTTCTCATCGATAAAGAGGGATATCTCATTGCTTCCTTCAATGGTGCAGCTCCATGGGCCAATGACGATGCCAAAGCACTTATAAAAGCTGTTATAAAAGAAGCCCTATAACCTAATAACCGCTTCTTTTTAAACGTTGTATAACAAGATCCAGTGCTGACAAAAAGGCAGAACGGTCTTTACGAGAAAAAGGACGGGGACCACCTATTATACTGCCCTGTCCACGCAAATCTTCCATCAAATTGCGCATCGCCAAAGCCTGAGCAATTGAATTTACATCAAAAATACGCCCCGTTGGCGAAAGACAAAAACCCCCAGCTTGCACAACCCGTGCTGCTAAAGGAATATCACTGGTAATAACGATACTTGCCTCATGCACATGTTCTACGATCCAATCATCAGCACAATTGAATTCACCAGCAACGACCACTCTTTCAATGAGTGCTTCATCTGGAAGGGAAAAAAAACGATTTGCCACAACAAATGTCTTAAGCTGATAACGATTCATCACACGATAAACTTCATCTTTTACAGGACAAGCATCCGCATCAATCAACAAAGTGATAGCAGGCTTTATTGGGATATTCATACCTTGGCTTTCACGCAATAGTTAAGTTCTTTCATCCATCTGAATGTTGCAAATGCTTGCGATAAAACATTATCGCCGCGTTTATTTCTCCTCCCAAAATAAAAATTGCACTCAAGATGTAAAGAAAAATAATAGCAACCATAATAGATGCTAACCCTGCATAGGTAGAAATATAATCAAACATTGTCAAATATTGTGCAAAAGCAATTGAAGCCATAAACCATACAAACATTGTCAGTACAATTCCTGGTAAAATATCTATAAACTTCCGCCGCTCTGCTGGTAGCCATTTATGCACAATCAAAAGACTTACAAAGAGAACAACCGCTGCGATTATGTAACGCCATAGACGAATAACACCGATATATTCTGTAATGAAAAAAGAATGATTTTGCATAATCTTGATCAGCAGAGGTGTTAAAATCAACAAAACGCTGATCACAATAAGACCAACAGCTCCAAGAATCACAAAAAACAAACTTTGAAAACGACAAAACAACAAGCTACGCCGATCAACAACACGATAAGCTCTATTTAAAGCTGTACGTAACGCCTCTACCCCATTAGAAGCAAAATAAGCCGCTCCAATGACAGAAACTGTCAACACTCCCCCCCGCTGTATGGTTAAAACATTGATAATTTCCTGAGATAAAGGCTCTGCAATGACATCTGGTAATAACTGCACCAAAGCTTTGATTTTTTGCGGTGTATATGTAAAAGCACCAAGAAAACTGGCAAGAGAAGTTCCAAAAATAAAAAAAGGAAAAAATGCTAAAAGCCCAGAGAGCGCGACATGGCTTGCAAAAGCACTCCCATTATCACGCCAATAATGGCTTACTGCGTCAACAAGGATACGATAGCTATACCTAAAGATATTTCTTAACAAATCTCTATACTTTCTGGTAAAACTCTTCCTCTGTCTATTTCAAGCTTTATAAAAATCATCAAAACTCTGCAAACAAACATCTTCCGATGTTGTAATATAAAGGGCAATAATCAACACGGTCAAGCCTGACTTTATACTAAAACAAAAACAACAACCCACTATATGAAATTCTACAACGACTTCATTTTTTTGTCTCTTCTATAGATCAGTAACCTCTTCTGTACATCATATGCCCTATAGAGAGTTAAGCACGATAATCTTGCACACATAAAACCTTTTGAAGTCATAGTTATCTGTATCGAAGCAATCGCCACTCTTTTTTATTGCCATCTATGACTGAATAAAGAAAAAACTTCTTATCGATTTCTAGAAAAAACCAATGAAATTCAACAAAAAAACCTTGCTTTTATTCACCCTTTTTTAGAAACACTCTGACGTCCAAAATCAGGAGCATCAATTTCCTGTCCAGCATCAATAATATTGCGACGTACAGCACGCGTACGTGTAAAAAAGTTAAACAATGTCTCACCATCTCCTAAACGAATTGCCTGCTCTAAAAAAGCAAGCCCCTCACTAAAACGGCTCAACATTTCTAAAATAGCATCCTTATTATGCAAACAAATATCGCGCCACATAACGGGATCAGAAGATGCTAAACGTGTAAAATCACGAAAACCGGAAGCGGAATAAGCAATGACTTCTGAATTTGTTACTTTTTCTAAATCACTCGCTGTCCCAACAGTATTATAAGCAATCAAATGCGGCAAATGCGAAACAATAGCCAAAACAAGATCATGATGTTTAGGATCCATCTTTTCGACACGCGCACCACAAGCTTCCCAAAACGCTGTTAATTGTGCGACAGCAGCAGCATCACTCTCAGCAAAAGGCGTTAAAATACACCAACGATTCATAAATAAATCAGCAAAACCAGCATCTGGTCCTGAATATTCCGTTCCAGCAATTGGATGCCCTGGAATAAAATGAACTGTTTTTGGCAATAAAGGTGCCATTTCCGCAATAACCAACGCTTTCGTAGAACCAACATCACTCACAATCGCTCCAGGTTTTAAATGATCACGAATGTTTTTTGCTACTTCTGCACTAGCCCCAACAGGAACAGAAAGAATAACCAAATCTGCTCCTTCAACAGCTTTTGCATTATCTGTCGTATAAAAGTCCCCAAGCTCCAATTCGCGCGCTCTTTTCAAGGTTTCTGAACGACGTGTTGCAATAGAAATTTGAGCCGCAAGATTTTTCTTTTTAATAACTCTTGCTAAAGAAGATCCAATCAGACCGATTCCAATGAGTGCTATTTTTTCAAATTGAATATGGCGCATCTTTCACCTTCAAAGATTCTTTGCAAATGGCAGTAAAAACAATTGTAAAATCATAATTTTCCTGTCTGTTTGTTCAAGAGTTATGCGTAAAACATTAAAAAACAACAACTAGGAAATAAAGAATAACGCAGTTTACCAATCATCACCTGCGCAAGCTGACAACAGATCATTTTACCTAGAAAATACATTAACAATAAATGACGAGAAATCTAACATCACGCTCTAAAACTCCCACTTAATTACTGATCAAAGCGCATCACTGAAACAAAAATTAAATGCACTCTCAATTAAGATAACAACGACTCTACATAAAATCTCATCAATTTACTTTATCTTACTAAATCTTACTAATTTACTCACAAAAAACACATCAAAAGCGTAAGCAGACACCAACTCTTTCCAAATTATCCCAATACGTTCATTAATTTGTACATCAGACCTATATAAGAATGTATTACGCCTCCACCTACAACATCAACACAAGTTTTATGAATATTGAAAACACCGTAAAATAACGCATACAAAAAATACCATTAAAAACATTTTCCTCTCCCGATTCCTGATACCGTAAATCAAACAAATATGAGAAAAACACGCTCTCTCAATAAAGAAAAAGTTTGATAACAAAACACCGAATATCCCTTTAATGGAGCCATACCCCTCACGTAAAACAAAGCGCCCTAAACAGGATAGATTTGGATTGCAAATTCATGCGTTTGTTTTAAAAAGACATCTCTCTCCCCAGCCTATCTCACGACAGTGTTTGTAAATGTTATAACTATAAATCCATTAAGCACGACCCTCTTCACACTTAATAAAACACTATCATTATATTTGCCTACCTCCAATGTTGCAAAAACCCTTGGAATTTGAGAGCATTCATAAGAGGCATTTTTAGTGCTTTCTTGCACAGTTTTTATCCACACGCCCCCACTTATGACGTGCAAAAGACATCGTTTTGATTGACTCAATATGAAAAATGATGAGTTATAATAATAAACAATGGCTTGCTCTGTTTATGAGACACATTCATTGCTAAGATAATCATCTCTGTATCAAAAATAAAAATCTCCTCATAGGTACTGTCGTTTTCATCATAATCTATTTTGACTTTCTCCTCATCCCACGAAGATTCTTAGTTCATACCGATCTGCAAACAATTCATTTTCTTGTCTAAAAGATTCCACTAATTCACTATTTTAAGTGATTCAATTAATCTATAATATATTGATTTATAAATATAATAATTGTTTTTCAATTTGAATCATAACTTCAAATACGGTAAAATTCTTCCATCACAAACTCTCTTGTCTGCACGTCACAAGAAGACATGTGAGAAAAAAATGATGCAAAACGCTCTCTAATGCCAAAAACTGTAGCAAATTAGAGACTAGACAAATATATGATGATGCTCTGGCTTGCACTTTTATTAAGCGTAAAAATAGTGATGCTCTATGGATTTTATATTCTTCAAGGAGCACTTTACCATTATACCATTCATAAACACCGCCGCGAAATAGATATGCGCGCATTGAGAAATATTTCTAAGAAAGCGTATGAATCTACCATACAAGTGTCTTCTGTTGTTTGAGATGCTCTGTTTTGCATGAGGGATGTTACTCCATTAAGGCGCTATGAACTAGCCTAATATTCACCCCATACTCACACAAAAAACACCGAATACGTAAATTTTGCCTGAGCCCTATATCACGAACCAACAGTGTTTTACGACACAACAAGATAATAAAACCGTGTAAAAACTGCCTTTCAAAGATAAATAATTTTTCTGAAGAAAAGTTTCTATAAAAATTTCAAGCTCTTCAAATGCAACTTCAAAACTACAACTAACCTCTACTTGATAACACAACAGTTTTAATTGCTTAAAATACCTCTGTGGCGTACTAAAAATAAAAAATCATCATATTTCTAAACTGTTAAGCTGCCATCTGGCGTCGTGCAATAATTGTAAGCCCTAACAAAACTTGGCGAATGATAGCTTCACCCAAAAGTGGATTTTTACGACTGTCTAAAACAGCACTCTGAATTCTTTCCATTGCATAAGAAATTTGTTCTAACTTCCAATATTTTAAAGCTTGCTCAACGATCTTTTTCCGTTGAAAAAAAATGGGAGGCCGTGCTTGAGAAACCACCGTAAAGGGCGATTTTCCTTCAACCTCTACCTGATAACGCAATAGCTGTAATTGCTGAAAATGCCTTTGTGCTGTACTCAAAATAAAAAAAAGCGCCCCATGCAATGCTGCATGTCGGTTAAAATGCGCTTCAAAGCCTGATATATCGCCCAATAAAAGAGCATCAATGACTTCATCTTGAGAAAGAGCACTGACATCGCTTACAACAGCTTTCACATCTTCAAGAGTAACGTGAGCATTTGCAGCGTAAAGACAAAGCTTTTCTAATTCACCTCGTGATACAAGGCGATCCGCCCCTAAACTTTCATGTAACCATCTACGTGCATCCAAAGAAATAGTCTTCTTAAACTGCCCTAAAACCTCATCAATCAAACCGTCAAGAGAACGCATATCATCTGCAAAACAGGGCAAAGCCATTGCTTTTGATGCTGTTTCAACAGCATTGCGCAACCCTGTTCCTTTTTTTAAATCCCCTGATTCAATGAGTATAAAACAAGCTTCTGGTGGCTTCTCAATTAAAAGTTTTAAGGCAGCAAGAAAACCTTTTTGATTAGCCGCATTAGAGATCCATATCAAACGATCTCCCCCAAAAAGCGATAACGTACGCGCTTCATTTTCCAAACGCGCAGGATCTTTATCAATTTCAGCAGCATCCAAACGAATTGTCGAAAATGGATCTTCTATTGCTACCTTTGTAAGTTTTGCAAAACATTGTGCACGCTCACAAACAAGACCACGATCTGGCCCATAAATGAGAACAATAGGAAAAGCACGTGAAAAACGCGTTAAAAACTGATCAACTTCATGTGCTTTTTTCTGAGCCACATTATTAATCCATTAACAGTTCATCATCATCAAGAACTTCCCCGCGAACTTTCTGAAACATGCCAATTAAGTCATTGACATCCAAGCCCTTACGCTCTTCATGACAGACATCCAAAATCACTTTTCCACCATGCAACATCAAGGTGCGATCACCATAATCAAGAGCCTGACGCATAGAATGAGTCACCATAATAGTCGTTAACTTTTTATCTTTAACGATTTTTTCAGTCAACCGCATCACAAAATCAGCCATTCCAGGATCAAGCGCTGAGGTATGTTCATCAAGCAATAAAACATCCGCATGAGCTAATGTTGCCATCACAAGGCAAACAGCTTGGCGTTGCCCACCTGATAAACTGTCCATAGGATTATGAATATATGCTTCAAGACCAATGCCTAATTGAGCAATTTTTTCTCGAAAAAATTGCCGTTTCTCATGGTTTAAAGCCGAACGCAAACCACGACGACTTCCTCGAAGAGCAGCAAGAGCCAAATTTTCTTCAATTGTTAAAGAACCACAACTGCCTATCAAAGAATCTTGAAAAACACAAGCAACCTTTCCAGCGCGTTCACTGACTGACTGCCTAGAAACATTTTGCCCATTGATAACCACTTTCCCTGTTGAGGGAAGCGTTGCACCCGCTAAAACACTGAGCAAGGTTGATTTACCAGCGCCATTTGAACCGATAACCGTAACAAAACTACCCTGATCAATTTTAAGGTTAATATCAATTAAAGCCTGTTTTTCCAAAGGTGTTTGCGGTTTAAATGTAACCCCAACATGAGAAAACTCAATCACGTTTACGCCTCCTCCAATAGCGTGGCACAATAAGGGTTAAAATAACCAACAGTGAAGTAATCAACTGAAGATCTGTCGACGTATCAATACCAATTCCATTTGCCTCAAATGCAAATTGCACCGCCACACGATAAAGCACAGACCCCACAATACAGCTGATTATAATCCAAAAAATATTACGCGTACGAAATAAAGTTTCACCGATAATCACAGCTGCCAACCCAAAAACAATTGTTCCAATTCCACCGGTAATATCCGTTGCAATCGCAGTTTGAATATAAAGAGAACCACCAAGTGCAACACAGGCATTTGAAAGCCCCATACCAAAATAAATTAACGCCGACGTATGAACCCCTTGAGCTGTAGCCATCCGTGGATTAGCTCCCATTGCACGCATAGCAAGACCTATTTCGCTTTCCAAAAAACGCCAAATCAAAAACGCCACAACCAGCAATACAATACCAATGAAAAGAGGCCGCACAAAAATATCAGACAAACCAAACAGATTATAAAAGGGCGTTAACGCCGTATCAGCAAGCGCTAAATTAACATTAGATCCTCCCATAATTCCCATAATACGAAGATTAACCGTATAGAGCGCTGACATTGTTAAAATGGAAGCCAAAAGATTCAAAATACCAAAACGCAAATTCAACATAGCTGTTAATAAACCAGCTACCATGCCTGCACAAAAAGCACATGCCATAGCTGCCCATGCATTAAAACCTAAAAGAATCAAGACACCACAGACACAAGACCCAAGAAGAAATGAACCATCAACTGTTAAATCAGGAAAGTCCAAAACGCGAAAAGAGAGATAAACCCCTATAGCCACAAAAGCATAAATAAGACCTAATTCCACAGCGCCAGAAAACGCAAATATATTCATGTAAAGACAATCCCCATGAAAACTTAACGTATTTTATTGTATCAACATCCTATCAATGAAAGTCATTGAATCACTTTTGTCGCGCGATCAATAACTGCCTGCGGAATAACAATCCCCGCTTTTTTTGCTGCTTTCATATCAATTCGAATGTCATTATTAGCCGCCTGCACAACGTCAATATCACCAGGCTTTTCACCCTTTAGAATACGCACAACCAACTTCCCAGCATCACCCCCTACATCATAGAAATTCACACCTTGCGTCATAAAAGGACCGCGTCCAATAGAATTAGCATCAACAGTAAATATAGGAACATTTGCTTCCTGTGTGACCTTTACTGCACCCTCTAAAACAGAAAGAACAGTATTATCAGCAGGAATAAAAATGATATCTACCTTACCGATTAAAGCCCGTGTTGCTGCCTGAACATCTGAAGGTTTTGGTGCCGATGAAGGAACGATTTCAATTCCAACTTTTTTTGCCGCATCCTTTAACACCTTAAGTGTTGAAACAGAATTTGCTTCAGAAGCATTATAAAGATAACCAATTTTTTTCAAATCTGGTTTTACTTCTTGTAAAAGTTTAACACTTTCTGCAACATCTATACGATCAGAACTCCCCGTCACATTACCGCCAGGTTTGGTAAGCGAAGAAACGATTTTAGCTCCGATAGGATCAGAAATCGCCGCAAAGACGATAGGAATTGTTTTTGTTGCCGCAAGCATTGTTTGTGCTGAAGGCGTGGTAATCGCTACAATAACATCAGGTTTATCACCAACAAATTTACGTGCAATTTGCGTTGCTGTTGAAATATTGCCTTGCGCTGATAAAAAGGTGAGCTGAAAATTTTCACCTTGCTTATAACCATTTTCTGCAAGAACATCTTCCACACCTTTACGAACGGCATCCGCAGCAGGATGGACCATAATTTGTGTGAGTGCAACTTTAATGTGTTTAACTTGGTCATCCGCTTTTGCAACACTGTTCATCATAAAAACAGCTGCAATGATAATCCCCAATATATTTATTCTCTTCAACATTATATTCCACCCCTCTCTATGCAAAATTAAAAAAGGAATAATCTATTACTGAAGAATCTTATAAAATCAATCTTTATTTCATTTTATTAAAACATGGACAAAATAAATCAAACTAAAATGATATTTTTTTGTTGCAATTCGTAGAAGCCTACGCCATACAGGCAAGATATATATCGAATCGGTAAGCGGGTGTAGCTCAGGGGTAGAGCACAACCTTGCCAAGGTTGGGGTCGTGGGTTCGAATCCCATCGCCCGCTCCATTGAATTTTGTATTTATTCGTTCTTGCGTGGAGCTGTAGCTTGCCACTAGTTTTTTTTTACAAATTTATTTTTTCAAAGTTTTTTTTAAGATTCATAATTTCTTATGAAGCATCTATTGGTTTGGTGTCTTAGATTATCAGATAACAATTTTTAACTTAGACGGATTTTTTCTGGAAGGTTGCTGTTGTCTGTTAAGTCGTTAAAGCCGTGTAAAATAAGCTTGAAAAGCGAAATGAACAATTCCCATTGGTTCATGACGCTGCTTAGCAACAATAACTTTATTTCTTGCCATCCCGAGAATAATTTTTTCACTATTGGCAGCAGATCTTTTGCGGCTTTGCAGATTATAGAAGCTTATGTAAAAGAATTTGGGATTACTTTCGAGCTAACGGATTTTTTACAGCCCCAGTATTAAAAAATGATGAGCAATTACAAAGAGAGCAAATATTAAACAAATCAAAAATTGACTTATCGTTAGAGAATAACTTTTTTTCAAAGGTACGTTTTTTACCGAAATTATGCCCTAAAATGAAGGTTGTTGATTTTCCAAATGGAGTATCTTCTGTTAATTCAACATTTGCTTCAGACACATTCAATATTGTCTCTGCTAAAAATTTACAAGAAACTATACCTACAAACCAAGCAAAATCCATAATCCATTCCTTTAATGCACAAAAACTGCCTTTAGCTTGGTGGGTTGGACCTCATTCGTCTCATTATAAAGTTGATGAAGTTCTCTTAATCTATTGGTTTAGAGCTTGTTGAAACAGAGGTAGGAATGGCAGCTTTAGCACAAAATATAGACTCACATGTTACTTCTATGCCGGATAACTTCAAAATCAAGGAAGTTGAATCTCTTCAAGATTTTAGAGATTACAGAAATGTTATGGCATCAGTATTCGAGCCTTTTGATGAAGAAGCGGTTATATTTTATGAAACAATAGGCCGTTGTTATAAAAAAGACTCTGATGTAGAGATGTTCGTTGGTTATATAAATAACAATCCTGTAGCAATATGTTTTTGTATTAAAGCCGATGGAGTTGGTGGAGTGTATGATATTGTCACCAATCCAGATTTTCAGAAAAGAGGTGTTGGGACATTCATGACAAAAATTGCTATTAAGCATTTAAAAAGAAAGAAATGCCATGTTATTGGTATGCAAGCATCTCACGAGGGAATTGGCATTTATAAAAAATTGGGTTTTATAAACTTTAGTGAATTTAAAGTTTATTCCAATAAACACATGATCATTGAGCGATGAATTCTTTTCATCGATAAGCGAATTTATTATTTTCAGCAAAACTCAAATACAGAAAACCAATCTATACAACCAAGAAAGTTTAGCCAATCTCCTTTAATACTGATAATGAAAAGCTAAAAAAGTTATTACAGATATAATTGTTTCAAATGACTCACTCAATTTTTCTTACTTTTATGATTTTCAGGATCATTGTCTTAAAAAAGATATCTATAAAAGATCTAAGTTGAACAAGTGAAAATTTTATTTGATATGATTGATAATTTACTATCTGTTACTGATAATTATAAAAAACTCGAAAGCAAATATTTAAAACTACAGTTACATCATAGTTTGTTAGATGGTTAATCTGTTAGTCAATTAATAGAAAAAATCTTCGCTTTATACAATAACCAAAGGAGCTTCAAAACCCTTTTAAAGGTCCTTTATGTATATTGTTTCTTTTTTATATCACAGTTGATAATGAGAAATATCTCACGCTAATTGTATTATTTTTACACGAAATAAACTGTTTTCACCTACTATTTGAATAAATTAAGTTTTTGAGATTTCTGGCACATCATTTGAAATGACAAAAGAAATTTTCCCTTGTACTTGTGCAAACAGCGTAGACATCCTTCGATAACCCTCTTGCTTGAACAAATTCTTATCCAGAATAATCTTCAACACGAAAATAAATCAATAATTTGATTCATAAAGGTAATTTATTATTATTCATATTGAGCAATCATCTCAAATATCATAGGATTATCTCATTTCAAATCTCTATATATTAAATCACTCACAATCATCTGCTTACACATCACAAGCGGAATTGATGTATCAATGAAATTCACTTGAAGAAAGGAATAAAAGTTCTTCTTATAAACGCTCTAAAATACCAAAGCTTATCGCAACATTGGGAGCTAAAAATAGTATAGGGGGCCCCTTTCACCTTAAAAACATAAAAATGGGAAGCATAATAGCTTTATACACTTCATAGGAGCTTTAGAGCATTCACGGACGTTATTATAAATGATGGATGTGACACACCTTGAGAGAAATCTCTTTAAAATAAACATGTGAATTAACAATGTAAGTGCATTCTACTTGAAGCATACTATTTTACATGAGGAACATAACTTCAATCAACGTAAAATAAGGTGTTGAACAGTCATAGCGCACAATAAAATCAGATCGTTTTAAATACTTAATGATGAAATCCGTTAAATGACAGAATAAAAATTCAAGTTTGAAAAAATTAAACCACACGCTACAGATCTATTGAAACTCCGATTGAGCGATCAACTACTTTCTCGCTAAAACTTAATCACTATAAATATAAAAACCTTAAAACCCGCTCTAAATCCGTGAAAGTTTCTAGATCTTGCTGTATTAAATGTTGAAACTCCTCACAGCTGCTCATCTGAAATGTCAGCAATTTCATAAAGCAGTTCCATAAAAAGAGGATAATGACGTTGTAATATCCGAAAAAATTCACCACATCGCCTGAAAAATCATTGATAATTCCATCAGGACGTATCAATTACCATTTAGAAAACCCTACCCATGCCGACAAAAACTCTGTAAATGTTAGATATATTTAATAATTTTGATAACGATTTTGGCTCATCCTGTTTTGCAACCAATATAATAAACAGCAAATATAGTGGGATCAACCAGTTTCAATATCGCCTTGTAAAAGGCCTTTCCCCCTACCCTTTTTTCTATCAAATCCTGATTTTACAATTCCTTGCTCTCTTTTTTATACTCAAAATTGCCTCTGAAACAGGATACATTAATCTTAAAAAATATATAAAAGAAACAAATTATAACATTTTTTTCTCATCCTTCTTAATACGAAATAACTGTTAAACTACAATGCACTAACACTTACCAGTCATAAATCCAAAACAGCATATAATGACGAAACAAATTCATAGAGTGAAGATTTTTCACAATCAATTGTTGTATTAATCTTTCCATAATGCATAAAAATGATGAAGCGGCCCTCGCCCTTTCCCTACTTTTAAAGCATTTGAGGCAGTTAAAGCGCCATGCAAATAATCTTTTGCTTGTTTAACAGCGCAATCCAAGGGTTGGGTAGGTAACAGAGCTGCAATAGCGGCAGAAATGGTACACCCTGTCCCATGATCATGAGTGGTTGAAAGACGAGAAGCTTCAAGCATAAAAAGGTTTTCACAATCACAATAAAGATCTGGACTAGAACAATCGTAATTTTCTGTACTATTTCTGCTAAGCGTATTCAAATGTCCCCCTTTTAACAAAACTGCATGACACCCTAGCGCCAAAAGTCGTGGAGCATATTGATACATAGTCTCTAAAGACCATTGCACTTCACCTCCCAATAACAGTGCAGCTTCAGGCAAATTTGGCGTGATCAAAGTTGACATCGGCACAAGAACGTCACGCATAATTTCAATTGCATCAGACTTTAAAAGAACATCACCACTTTTTGCAACCATAACCGGATCAAAAACAATGAAACGCGCTTTATGATAAGCAAGACGTTGTGCAATAACCTGTGCAATCTGAGCATTTGCAACCATACCAATTTTAACGGCATCAACATGGATATCCTCAAAAACAGAATCAATTTGATCTGCAACAAAAGAAGCATCTAATGCCTGAAAAGAACGCACACCTTGAGTATTTTGTGCAACAACAGCTGTAACCACACTCATACCATAAGTTTTCATAGCTGAAAAAACCTTCAAATCCGCCTGCATTCCAGCGCCACCAGAAGGATCTGTTCCCGCAATAGATAAAATCCGTGGAATAAAAAGTTTATCTTTTTGTAATTCCATCAACCTCTTTCCTTCTGTTTTTAAATATCGGAAAATAAGTTACCGAAAAAATAGATGTTTGAAAAAACATAAAGAAGATGTTTTCTCATGTGAGTTATATTATATATGAAGTCTTCTTATAGATATAAAATGGAAAATGTAGTGCTTATCCTTCGTTCTATTCTTTTTACGTTCGCTTTTTATACAACAACTCTCATACAAATGATTCTTTACGCTCCCGTTTATTTTTTAATGCCCCGCAAAAAGGCATGGATTGTCCCTAAAACATGGGCGCGCGTTACACTCTTTTTGCAAAAATACATCGCAGGCACAAGTTATGAGATTGAAGGATTAGAAAATCTTCCCAAAGGACCCTATATCATTGCTCCAAAGCATCAATCGGCTTGGGAAACTTTCAGTCTTGTTCCCTATTTTGATGACCCCACTCTCATTTTAAAACGTGAATTGATGTGGATTCCATTGTTTGGCTGGTATATGGCAAAAACACAAATTATCCCCATTAACCGCACAACGCCCATCAAAGCCTTAAAAATGGTTATACAAAAAGCAAAAGAGAAAGTAAAACAAGGGCGCCAAATCTTGATTTTTCCCGAAGGAACACGCCGACAACCCGGTCAAGAACCAGATTATAAGTCAGGAATTGTCGCGCTCTATAATGAATTAGGGCTTCAAGTTGTGCCTATTGCACACAATGCGGGTTTATATTGGCCACGCAATAATTTTCGCCGCTATCCCGGAACAATTCGTGTCCGTATTCTTCCCCCGATAGAAGCTGGTTTAAGCAAACGTGATTTTCTAGATCAACTTGTCCAAAAAACTGAAAAAGCGTGTGATGAACTGCTTCTCTTAGCAGCTCAAGATCCTACCCCTCCTCCTATGCCACCATACGCTGTTCAGAAACTTCAAAAACTAAATCATTCATCATGAAACAATGTGCTGATTGATCAGAATAATGCATCACTTTGTATATTGAGCAGAGTATATGGAACAAAAATATAAGAAAGATACTTCAAACTTTCTAATTCAAAATTATAAAACACATGTACATTACAAGAAATGATTGATGTGTGAATTTTTTTGAGAAAGAATTCTTTCTCTCTTTAAAATCGTTTAAACAACATACATCATATTGATTTATAATGATATTTTATCTTTATTCAACTTGAATGAGAACCCTGAATACCTTAAGATTCTCTCATTTCAAATCTATTCCATTTTGAATTAATTAGAATCGTTTGCTTGCACATTACAAGCGAGGATATCTGTGTGAATAAAACGATACAAGAAAAGATTAAAATGCTTTTTACGAACCGTCTTAATCTCAAGTGCCGAGGGCTATCCTACCAGGAGGACAAGAAAAATGTATGATTATGCCGTTTCGTTCCTTCCTGAGAAACATCAATCCCCCAAGAACCTGAAATCTTGTGCAATCTTCATTATTTAAAAAGTATTTCTTGAGATACTTAAGCCATCAAAACAAATTCAAGGGGAAAATAAAAATGAGTATTGGTTTTTATCTCCGAGACACAACGAATACAGCAATTAACCATCTTTCCTCCCTAACCTAGACTTAAAAGCTTTGTGTGCTACATTAAAACAATTCTAAATAACGAATAAGAAGGAACTAGATTTAAATTAATGCAACGTCTCTTCTATAATTTATTTTTTTCTGTGATTTTGAGTTTATCGAGCGCTGTTGCTCTAGCGCAGCCTTTTATTTCTGTTGATGTTACAACGGGGCATATCTTAAAACATAATCAAGCTTTTGAGCGTTGGTATCCTGCTTCCTTGACAAAATTAATGACCGCTTATGTTATTTTTCGTGCCATGAGCCGAGGAGAAATTTCACCAGACAAACATATCACCATCAGCGAATACGCCGTAAAAGCTCCTTCATATCGTTCAGGCTATAAAGCTGGTTCCGTACTCACACTTGATACAGCCTTAAGTATCACCATGGTTAAATCTGCCAATGATTTAGCCATTGCCATGAGTGAAGCTGTTGCAGGTTCACAGAAAAATTTTGTACGTAAAATGAATAGCGAAGCTAAACGTTTAGGCATGTTTGGAACGCATTTTGCGAACGCAAGTGGTTTACCAGACTCTCAAAACTACTCCACGGCACGCGATATTGCTCTTTTAGCCGTTCAGATACGTCGAGAATTTCCACAATATGCTCATTATTTTTCTATTCCAGCAATTGATTTTGGTAATAATCGAAAAATCCAGCATAACTCAAACAACCTCATTGGCCGTTTTTATGGAATAGACGGTATGAAAACAGGCTTTATTTGTGCCTCTGGTTTTAATCTTGTTGCCTCAGCCACCCGCAATAAACGTACAATTATTGCTGTCATTCTGGGTGCTAACAACATAAGTGAAAGAGAAGAAAAAGCTGCACAACTTCTTGAAACAGGATTTTTGCATCAAGGAAGCCCCCAATTAACACTAGCAACATTAAAACCTTATGGGAGCAACATAACACAAGCCAACAATATGAGACAACAAACATGCACACCTGAAGCCATAAAAATGCATGCAAATTCATATGATGATCAAGGAAATATTATTCTCACTTCTCCTTTTATCACTGCTCCACCTTCTTTTTCTCATCCTTTATCAGTACACCTCATTCGTACGCCACAAACACCTAAAATGACAGTAAAACCACTAAGAAAACCCTATATTCCGTATAAAAGGCACGCAAACCATTCTATAAAAAACCATAAATCATAACCTTACAATTAGTTATAATACTTTGATTTATAATGATAAATTAATTATTTTGTACCTTATGTCAGAATCACAAGTATGTAAGATTCTCTCATTTCAAATCTGTATTTGTTGAATCAATAAAAACCAGTCTCTTGCGCGCCACAAGGTGGATGAACATGTAGATAAAATAATTAAAACAAAGAATAAAAATTCTTCCTATAAGTCCTTTCAAGAACCAAGAATTATCACAACATTGACGCTAAAAAGTGTATGATATACCCACGTGCACTTAACTTTATAAGCGTAAAGATAGTGATACAATGGATTTCATAGGAGATTGACCATTATATCCCTCGCGGATACCATTATAAATTTGTTAGACGTACTAAGATATGTTTTTTTAAATGAAACCATGATTGATGATTAACATGAAAATAAAGCGCATCCCTCTCACGCTTATTACTGGTTTTTTAGGCTCTGGCAAAACAACTTTGCTCAACCGTATGTTACAAGACCCTCTTTTAACAGAATGTGCTATTATCATCAATGAATTCGGTGAAATCAGTATTGACCACCTTCTGGTTGAAAAAACGACAGAAGGAATTATTGAGCTTGCCAATGGTTGCTTATGCTGCAATTTACGCAGTGATCTCATCGATACATTAATTGATTTAATAAATCGCGTTCAGACAGGACAGATCAAACAACTCCATCATATTATCATTGAAACCACAGGGATGGCTGATCCCGCCCCTATTTTACAAATACTTTTAAGCCACCCGTTGTTTATTCAAACATTGTCTATAAATGCTGTTCTTGCAACATTCGATACATTAAGCACACTTTCCATATGTGAGCGCTATCCTGAAATATATAAACAATTAATATTTGCTGATAAAATTATTCTCACCAAAACAGACCTTATGGCTCAACAAACGCTTTCAGATACGCTCCTTAACACACTTAAAACGATTAATCCTACAGCACAAATCATTGACGCCCATTCTGAAGATTTCTGTTCAAAGCTATTAATAAATAACACATTATGGGATGAAAAAGTAGAAAATACAAAACTTAAACAAAATCTTACGAATACCCCACATGATCATACCCCCCATAAAACCATTCGTACCTTTTCACTCAACTGTGAGGGTCCTGTTGATTACGCCACAATTGAAGCTTTTTTAGATATCCTACAAGAGCGTTATGGTACAAAATTATTACGTATTAAAGCAATTATCGCATTGCGTGATGACCCTTATCGCCCACTTATATTACATGGCGTACAAACATTTTTTCATCCTCCCATAAGATTGTCAGAATGGCCAAAAGGAATAAAACAAACACGTTTTGTCATCATTGCCGATGGTGTTGAAAAAGAAGCAATACAAAAGCTCCTCAATGCTTTCTTTAATAAACCAGCAATAGATACTGCAGACAAAACAGCTCTCTTAGAAAATCCTCTAGTCATTCCAGGAATAAAATTTTAATTTTTTCCCCCCTTCAATGATACACCATTAAATTCATTGGCACCACCATCTTTATGCTTTTAAAGGAGCAAACCGGCATCATCACACACTTTGCTAATCCCCAATGTTGAAACAAAAGCTCTTGGCACTTGAAACGGTTCGTAAAAAGCATTTTAGTCTTTTCTTACACAGCTTTACCCACACGGCTATCCCCGTTTGTAATGCGCAAGCAAATGGTTTTAATTGATTCAACATGGAGAAACTTTGAAACGGGAGAATCCTACGGTATCCAAGATTCTAATTCAAGTTGAATAACACTAAAGTATCCTTATAAATCAATATGTTATAAATTTATAAACACTCCTATTCAAGTTTATTCACATAATGGAATAAAAAATAAGAAAATACACATTTTTAACAATGCTTTCTACACAATAATGTCTCCTATAAAATTATCCGTACCTTTTCACTGGACGGCAAAATTCCCATAGACTACCACAATTGAAACTTTTTAGCTCTCTTACAAAACCGCATGATGCAAAATGACCACGTATAAAAACACTCCAACGCTAACATATTACCCTTATCTGTAAAATAGTCACCCTCACACAAAATAGAACATCATTGTATCGCGAACTCACGCATTCGTTAAAAAAACCGTCTCTCAATACGCATCATCCCTATTTCAAAACGCTACCTACAAATAATATAATACAAAATTCTCCATAAAATGTATAAGCCCCATTCTCCATCTTTACTCCATAAATATGCAAGCTGGTAGCCTCATGCTCTTGCCAGTTGAAAATGCTTTGGAAAACCTTGGTACTTTAGAGTACTCATGAGAAATATCTGTACTCCTTTCTTTAAGAGTTTTATTCACATGCCAATTCAATTTTATGACGTGCAAAAAATGGTTTCGATTAATTCATCATAAACAGATTTTAAGATAAAAGAATCTGATGATATTGAGTCCCTCAACTCAAATTGCAAAATGATAAATTATTATAAATCAAATTGTTATGATGAAAAATTTAATATCCATCAATCTGTAATCAGATTGTTTTCTCTCTAAATGCGCTTCATCTGCAAACCACTTCATGTGATTCATTTCACAAACCGATTGGACAAATTCTTGGTTCTAAAATATTCTGCTCAACTCTATATTTACTCCAGCTAATTGAAATCAAAATCCCTGTTGAGGCAAAAAACAAAAATCAGACAGAGGCAATATCGGATTTTAAAATATGTGAATGTATCTTATATAACAGCATGATAAGACAATATTTTACAGCATGAAAGAATAAAACTCTTTGAAAGAAATAAAAAGAGAGGCGCATTTTATGTTAACTTACTCTTTATTAAAAACGACGATTAACACCACTACCGATGTGCAAACAATCCAACTTCTTTGAGAAAATTCCTCCTGGCTTTCCACTTCATCTAATTTACTTACGCAAAGCTCTATGAAAAAACTCTGCACTTTAAAAGATTGACTACCCACTTAGACACCTTATGCGTAAAGTTTTTTCATATCCTGTATCGCCATTTATAAGTAATAGTACGGTGCAGCAGGATACAATAACACTCACTGTATTAGAGAAACTGAAGTTTTATCAATATCGCGATTAAAAACGTAACGTTTTCCATAAACTTCAACAGTTGGAGGCTGACGATTTTTTTCAAAAAAATCATAACCTTTCTTAAGCATAACCCAGAATTGATAATGAGGATCACTGCTATGACGTAACATATTATCCTCGGTCATGCGGAAAGGAAAAGCCTGCAACTGAAACTCTCTTTGTCCTCCTTTAAAAGCATCCCGTGCAAACGCATAAATCTGAGCCATGTTCTTATCACTCATAGAATAACAACCTGCGGAAAAGCAAGAACCATGCACCATAAGATTGCTTCCTGTACGACCATTTTCCTGATCATAAAGGTTAGGAAATCCTATATTAAAAGAAAGATAATATTTTGAATAAGGATTCATTTGGTTTGCGCTAATAGTGTAAAACCCCTCTGGTGTCTGAAAATCTCCTTCTTTATATTTAGGTCCAAGCTTACCAGACCATTTGCAAATGCCATAGCGAGCAACCAAGATAAAAGGCCCTGAACGAGATTGCTTCCAAACTTCAGCAAGATTTTCTTCCTTGAAAAATCGCATTACAATTGGTGCATAAGGATCAATATCGTATAAAGCCATTCTGTTCTGGATTTCTTGTGGCAACGGCTGCTCAACTTTGGCACGAATAGAAGCTGGCAATCTTCCCCCACATGCCGTCAATATTCCCATTAAAAACAACACACACACAGCGAGGAATCTTCTAAATATCATCGAATAAAACTCCAATCAATCCCCTCACAAAAAATAACCTATGTTAGAGATCGACCAATTTGAAGGTATTTTTCCCTTCGCTCTTGTTTAAGAGCTTCACCATCTTTTCCAGCCATAGCTTTTAACGCCTCTGAAATAACATCACCCGTTGCATCAATGACAATCTCTTTGCCACGATGCGCCCCCCCTAAAGGTTCCGAAATAATGCCATCAATAATCTTTAAGCGATACAAGTCTTGAGCGGTAATACGCATATTCATTGCAGCATCTTTTGCACGAGCTGGATCACGCCATAAGATAGAAGCTGCTCCTTCTGGTGAAATAACAGAGTAAATCGCGTGCTCCAACATATAAACTTTGTTGGCTGCAGCAATTGCTATCGCCCCTCCAGAACCGCCTTCTCCAATAACAACGGAAACCACAGGGACTTTCAAACGCAAAGTTGCAGCTGTTGATTGAGCGATTGCTTCCGCTTGCCCACGTTCTTCAGCGCTTACCCCAGGATAAGCACCTGCTGTATCAATAAAAGTGAGGAGTGGCAAACCAAAGCGGTCAGCCATTTCCATAATACGTACAGCTTTACGATATCCTTCTGGGCGTGCAGAACCAAAATTATAGCGCAAACGTGTTTGTGTATCGTGACCTTTCTCTTGACCGATATAAGCAACTGCTTCTCCCCTAAAACGTGCAAACCCAGCTTGAATAGCCTCATCTTCAGCAAACTTGCGATCTCCTGCCAAAGGTGTAACATCACTCAATAGGCGTTTAGAATAGTCCATAAAATGGGGACGATCAGGATGACGAGCCACTTGTGTTTTTTGCCACGGCGATAATTTTTTATAAATATCGCGCAACGCTGTTTGAGATCGCGCTTCAAGACGAACAATCTCATCGCTCATATCAAGACTGCCTTTTTCCTGAGAAATTTTTTTTAATTCAAGAATTTTCCCATCAAGATCAGCAACTGGTTTTTCAAAATCAAGATAATTATACATTTGTACCAACTCATTCAGTGTCACTTATACACTTATAATTTGCTTTATAAAGTCTTTTTCAAAAACATCACCTTTTCTTTAACGAGCCTTTTACTCATCGGCAAGTGGATGATGCTCATTAACTAAACGATAAAGTCCCTCTTCCAACACATGGGTATAAATCTGAGTGGTAGCAATATCAGAATGACCTAACAAATGTTGAACTGCACGCAAATCGGCACCATTTTGCAAAAGATGACTAGCAAAAGCATGGCGCAACACATGGGGAGAAAAGCTATCACTTTCTATTCCTGCTCTTCTAGCGAGATTTTTCAACTCCCGCGCAACAACTTGACGAGCAATATATCCTGTCTCGGAATTCGCAGGAAAAAGATAAGGACTTGCGACATCCTTTCCCTGATCACGTAAATTTAACCACTGCAAAAGAACTTGATATGCTTTTTTTGATAACAGCACCATTCGTTCTTTTTTGCCCTTACCACGAACCAAAATGCTGTATGCTTTCCCCCGAACAGCCTGCACAGGCAAACTCACCAATTCACTAATACGTAATCCTGTTGCATAAAGCATTTCACTCAATAGCTGAAGACGCAATGCACGCAGATAATCCTTAGACCCATAATCTGCTTGATTGACTTCTAACTGTGCTAAATCAAGCAATTTTATCACTGCATCTTCACTCATGATTTTGGGCAAAGGGCGCCCCTGACGAGGTGCATCAATATCATGAGAGGGATCATCTGCTCTCAACCCTTCAGCATAAAGGAATTGATAAAACTGACGCAAAGTCGATAAACGGCGTGCTTGTGACGATGCTGCAAAACCAAAAGTATGCATAAGCGACAAAAGGGCAATTAAATCTTCTTTTTGTGCTGAAAAAAGCGAAACAGAGTGTGAAGACAATTCGTCTTGTGCCCACTGCAAATCATGCTGATAAGCCGCAAGCGTATGAGGTGAAGCTCCTCTCTCCGCGCTCATCATCTCAAGAAAATGATCTATCACAGCACCACTTTTCATTTCATTGATTCGCTTCCGTAGAAAGATTCCATGAATCCAAGGGAACATCGATGTACATATCCACAGTTACTGGTTCAACCCAAACCACAAGAGCACCCATTATAATGAAAAGAACAGAAAGCAAAATGAAAAGAATCATCAAAAATCTGGTCAATGTTGGCATAAGATAATAACCTACCCAAAAATATTCTATCTCGTATTATGCCTCACAAAGATTAACAGGAATTGACTTTAAGATGGATAAATGCCGAAATAAAGTTATGAAAAGCAATCGACCAAAACGCGTCCCTATAACACAAATAAAGAATCAGCTCTTATCGTCCCTTGATAAAAAAGCACTTGTCCTTGTTGGTCTTATGGGAGCAGGCAAATCAGTGATCGGAAAACGCGTCGCCACCATGCTCCGTTTACCCTTTTATGATTCTGACCAAGAAATTGAAAAAGCTGCGCAAATGACAATCACTGAACTCTTTGAAATTTATGGTGAATCAGAATTTCGTGCTCTTGAACAGCGTGTTATTCTGAACCTAATGAAAAAAAGTCCCCTTGTTTTAGCAACAGGTGGTGGTGCCTACATAAACGAAAATATCCGAAAAACCATTCATCAAAATGGTATATCCATATGGCTAAAAGTCGATCTTGATATCCTCATGCAACGTGTCTCAAAGCACCCAACACGCCCCCTGCTTCAAACAGCCAATCCTAAAGAAACCATGCAAAAACTCATGGAACAGCGTTATCCTATCTATGCAAAGGCAAACTTAACAATTAACAGTCATAAAGAAAGCCGTCATACCGTAGCACAAAATGTTATACGATCTGTAGAGCACTACCTATACACAGAAATTAACAATAGGGAAAATCAGCATGCAAACAAAGACCGTCACTGTTAAACTGGACAAACACTGTTATGATATCATCATTGGTCCGAGTCTGATTGCCCAAGCTGCTTCACAGATTAAACATGCTCTTAACAAAAAAGATCCTCATCCAACGCGCTTGGCACTTGTTACAGATACAAATGTTGCTTCCCTTCATTTGGAGATATTACAAGCAGAGTTAACAAAAAATAAAATTCATACTGTCCCTATTATTGTAGAAGCGGGAGAACAATCAAAATCATTTTCAACCCTGCAAGTTGTCATCGATCAAATTCTTGCTGCGCGTTTAGAAAGAGGCGACTGTGTTATTGCTTTTGGCGGTGGTGTCATTGGCGATCTAGCAGGATTTGCGGCAAGTATAATCCGCCGTGGTATGAACTTCATTCAAATGCCCACAACGCTTCTTGCACAAATTGATTCCTCCGTTGGTGGAAAAACTGGAATCAATAGCCAATATGGTAAAAATCTTATTGGTACTTTTTATCAACCGCAATGCGTTATTGCTGACACATGTCTTCTTGATACCCTACCACCGCGCGAATTTCGTGCTGGTTACGCAGAAATGGTCAAATATGGACTCATTAACCAGCCTAATTTCTTTGAATGGCTTGAAAAAAATGGACAAGAAGTCTTTTCTAATGGCCCTATGCGAACAGAAGCCATTGTCCGCTCATGCCAATTTAAAACCGCCATTGTAGCACGTGACGAACAAGAAACAGGAGAGCGCGCGCTCTTAAATCTCGGCCATACATTTGGACACATGCTTGAAACAGCAACGGCTTATGAATCAAAGCGTTTAATTCACGGTGAAGCTGTAGCAATTGGAATGATTCTAGCGCATCAATTTTCTGCTCAACTAAATTTGATAAACCCCACACTTACACAACGCATTGAAGCACACTTCAAATCTATAGGTTTGCCTACACAATTAAAGGATATCCCAGGGAAGTTACCAGATGCTGAAAGTTTAATAACTCTCATTGCTCAAGATAAAAAAGTTTCGCAAAACAATTTGACCTTCATCTTAACACGCGGACTTGGTCAATCATTTATTGCAAAAAATGTCTCTCCGGAAGCAGTTTTGACTTTTCTGGAACAAAAATTAGCAGAAATTCGTTAATTCATATTGAATATAATTGATTCGTTTTTATACTTCTATTAAAGGAATAAGTATGATGATGTCTGCGTAGCTCAGTAGGATAGAGCACAGGATTCCTAAAAAAATTGGGCATTTTGAGGAGAAATCCTCAAAGTGAATCTGCTCAAATTCGGGGAAAGCTTCATGGGAGACTATATGCCAATCCCGAGCCAAGTCTCTCTTCAAATGAGAGAAAGGTGTAGAGACTGAACGGGCAGCACCTAAAGAGCAAAAGCTTCAAGGTGAAGAGACAGTCCAGACCACAAACAGCCGTGAAAAGCTGGCGGTGAAAATCGAAGTGGTATGAATCCTGGGGTCGCAGGTTCGAATCCTGCCGTAGACACCATCGTATCAATCAAATTATTCTTTGTGCGCAATATAGGAATATAGGGAAGCATCATGAAAAAAACTTTACATATTTTAGGATTTTTCACCGCTTTAAGTTTATCAATCTTCAGCTCAAACAATAGCTTAGCTGGTTCTTTTATCATTGAGGTACCAGACAATCCAGAGCCAAAAACAGAGACCATTACCTACCAGTGTGATACTGGAACAGGTAAAGAGCGCGTTGAGGCAGTCTATCTTAATGCTGACAATATTTCGTTGGTTGATTTCAAATGGAACGGTGATCGTGTCATTGCTGCTAATGTCATCGCGGCGACAGGAGCAAAATTTGCAGGAGCTCAGTATATCTGGTGGGAGAAGAACAAAGAAGTCATGCTTTATGACCTTTCTCAGGATCCAGAAGAAAAAAAACCTATCCTCTGTAAAGATGAGTCAACATTATTATTTTAAATAACACGGGAAATATTATGAAAAAAATTTCTTTTACTAAACAATTTTTCATTACTTTAAGTGTGTTCCTCCTAGGTTCAATTAATGCATTAGCAAGTTCTTTAGTCATTGAAGTACCAGATGATCCAGAACCAACAACAGAGACCGTCTCCTATCAATGCGATATGGGAACAAGCAAAGAGCATGTTGAGGCAACTTATCATAATGCTGGCAATATTGCGCTTGTTGATTTAAAATGGAACGGTAAGCGCATCATTGGTTCTAATGTAATTGCCGCTTCTGGAGGAAAATATGTAGGTGGTCAATACATTTGGTGGATAACTAAAAATGAAGCCATATTTTACGATCTTATTGATGATCCAAAAGAAGAAAAGCCCATCCACTGTGTAGAAGAAAAAAGCATAGAATAAGGAAGGTTCTTACATTTCAAGAACCGCGCTGGCTCTCATCGCTTGATGTTCCTTCTGACGTGGGTAACTTTTCCTCCGTCTGGTTTAATAAAAGAGCCAGCGGTTTTTCTGACTGTTCTTCTGAATGATGTCGATAAGCTGCTGTATGTGAGAGCAACATAGAAGCTACCGGTGCTGTTAAAAACAAAAAAAACATCAGCAACACTTCATGAAAAACAAAATAATGGTCCACAAATATTGAATAAAGAAATGAAGAAATAAGAATGCTACCAACGCCCCAACTCGTACATACTGAAAGCATATGCAAACGCTGATAAAAACTGGAAAAACGCACCAAACCTATCGTTGCGATCAGTGTCAATCCAGACCCTAATATTAAGAAAACCGTGATAGCAATAGCCACCACAAGCGATACGTCATCTTTCATTCAATAATCTCCCCCCGCATAAGAAACTTCGCTAAAGCGATGCTTGATACACACCCCAACAACCCAATAATGAGAGCAGCAACAAAATAAATGGTTGTTCCTGAACGGATATCGAATGTAAGAAACAAAAGAACAGTGGTTATATAAAGAGCATCCAAACCAACAATTCTATCCTGTGCCCGTGGACCACGAATCAACCGAAACAATGCGAAGATCACCGCCAAACTTAAAAAAAACTGTGAAAAGAAAAGCCCCCAATAAAGGATCACCATACTCATAAGAAAATCTCCAAAAGTAATTGCTCATACCGTTGTTTTATCAATCGTTGATAATTATATCCTTTTTTTAAATTTAAGACATGGAGCAAAAGCTCACCCTTTTTACTATTATAGGCAACCCAAGCCGTTCCAGGAGTTGCCGAAAGGATGCACGCTAAAATAGCCAAAGCAGTGCGATTATGAAGCAGAAGAGGCACTACAATAAAGCCAGATCGCTGTTTTCGAGACCTTTTTGTTAAAACAAACCAAGCGACCGAGATATTTGAGGATATAGAATCTATTAAGACTCGAAAAATAAGACGAAAAACCGCACTCCAACTTTTAATAGCAACCTTCTCCGGTTCAAGGAGCCGTATCATCCAACCACAAAACAAAGCGGTTATAATGGCTAAAAGCAATTGCCCTAAACTAAAACCATTTAAAATAAGCCACATAAGGACAATGACACCACTGAAAAAAGGAGAAGGACAAAAACGATTCATTTATTCATCTCCCTCTTTTCGAGAGAAAAATCCGTTAAAACGCTCCCAATATAATTCTGAGGTTCATACAAAGTCTTAGCAGTTTCAGACATATAATGACTAACAGGACCGGCTACAATTGTTATAAGAAAACACAAAGCAAGAAGAACAGCAATAGGTGCAAATTCTATCACCTGCACACGGGGAACGCGACCTTCAAGAGAAACCCAAAAAGTTCGAATCCCCGTTCGTGTCAGTGCAATCAAAGCTGCAAAACCAGAGAGGGTAACAAAAACCACAAAAAGCCAATCGTGATAAACCGGAAGAGAGGCAAAAAAATCCTCTCTACTATGGTTTAAAACTGCCATGAACATCATAAGTTTAGCAACAAAACCAGAAAAAGGTGGCAATCCAATAATCAAAATGGCACAAATACCAAAACAAGCCCCAAGAATTGCCAAGGTTACAGGGAAATATGTGCCAACTTCATCTTCTTCCTCCTCTTCATCATCACCATAAACCTCCATTGTGACAGCCAGAACATTAGCAGCCACATCTTGACAGCGTTCAACCAACTCTACCAAAAGAAAAAAAGCTCCCAGTGCTAAAGTTGAAGAAACAATATAAAAAAGAGCACCTGCTGTCAGTGCTGCATTGCCGATCCCTATTGCTGCCAACAATGTACCAGAAGAGACAAGAACACTATAAGCTACCAAACGCACTAAAACTTGACTCGCCAATACCCCAATAAAACCAAAAATCATAGTGGCCAACCCACCATAAAACAAAACGGTATGACCAAAATGGTTAAAATATTCACTTTCAGGACCAAACCACAGCAGCGTTAAACGTAAAATAATATAAATACCCACCTTGCTCAAAAGCGCAAAAGAAGCTCCAACAGGCGCTACTGCTGCACTATAAGTTGGCACCAACCAAAAATTAAGCGGCCACATACCAGCCTTAAGCAAAAAAGCAATACCTAGAAGTGCAACACCTATTTCGAACAAAACAATATCTGTAGAAGATATATATTTTATTTTAACAGCCAAATCGGCCATATTAAGAGTACCAGCGACTCCATAAATGAGTGCTGTACCAACTAAAAAAAGTAATGAAGCAACAAGATTAACCACGACATAATGCAACCCTGCGCGTACGCGTGCCTGACCAGAACCATGCAAAGCAAGCCCATAGGAAGCCGTTAACATAACTTCAAAAAATACAAATAAATTAAATAAATCACCGGTCAAAAAAGCGCCATTTATCCCCACCATAAAAAATTGCATCAGTGACTGAAAATGAGAACCAGCTTTGTACCAATAAGCCCGCGCAAAAACCAGTACGCTAGTCACCAACAAGCTTGAAAGTAAAAGCATCATGGCGCTTAAACGATCAAGGACCAAAACAATTCCGAAGGAAGAGGGCCAATTGCCAAGCCGATAAACATCACAAGCCGGCGCTATTTCAAGAGTACGTATAATTAATAAAACAGCAATAACGACCGACAATCCCGCCGAAAAAAGACTAATCAATGATTTAAATTTCGAACGCCGTTCATCATAGAAAAGTAGAGCAGCTCCAGTGATTAACGGCAAAAGAATAGGCAAAATAAGGAGATGATGCACCCCTACTTCCATCACTGCACCTCACGTCCATCAACGTGATCTGAACCCGTTAAACCGCGTGAAACCAAGAGAATAACTAAAAATAAAGCTGTCGTTGCAAAACCAATCACAATCGCAGTTAAAACTAAAGCTTGAGGGAGAGGATCGACATAATTAGCTGGATTAATAACAGCAGTAGGATCAACAATTGGCGCAGCATTACTACGCGGTCTACTCATTGAAAACATAAAAAGATTGACACCATAGGAAATCAAAGACAAACCAAGAATGACTTGAAAAGTGCGTGGACGTAAAATAAGCCAAATTCCTGATCCAACAAGAATACCAATACCTAAAGAAAGAACAATTTCCATTAATTTTCCTTCTCTTTCAAAACAGGTTTCTTCCCGATTCGGTAACTCCGAATTGACTGGTGTGCAAGTGCAATTAAAATGAGAACAGTTGCTCCTAACACAAGAGAAAGCACACCAAAATCAAACAAAAAAGCAGATGCCATGGGAACTTTTCCAATTAACGGAAAATGAATATATCGAAAAAAGGATGTTAAAAAAGGATATCCAAAAAACCAAGAGCCCATCCCCGTTACGACTGACAACAATAAGCCAAAGCCCATCCAACGCAAAGGTAAAACTCTCAAATGCGTTTCCACCCACCGAATATCGCGTGCAAGATATTGTAAAATAAATCCTATCGCCAAAGTAATACCACCAACAAATCCACCTCCTGGCAGATCATGCCCTCGCATGAATAAATAAACAGCAAAAGCGATAATAATCGGAAAGAGCCAACCCATAATAACAGCAGGAACAGCTAAATAATTCAAAACTGTATCTCCCACATTTCGATTAGGCTGTGCCATATCAAAGGCTTTTTGAACACGTTGTTGAAAAGGTGCATCAATACTTTCAGGGGCAGGACGAAACCGCCGTAAAAGGGCAAAAACAGTGAGAGAAACAACACCCAAAACGACAATTTCTCCCATAGTATCAAAACCACGGAAATCAACCAACAACACATTCACAACATTGCGACCACCAGCATCAGAGTAAGCCTTGGTGAGAAAAAAATCAGAAATCGTCGTACCTTGAGGACGTGTCATCACTGCAAAAGAGAGCCATGCTACACCAGCACCTCCCACAAGGGCTATGATGAAATCACGGATACGACGCAAGCGCACGAAAAAACGAACAGGCGTTGGTGTAGGATTATGCAAACGTTTAGGCAACCACCGTAAACCAAGCAATAATAAGACGACTGTAACAACCTCAACAACTAATTGTGTTATTGCTAAATCAGGAGCAGAAAGCCATAAAAAGGTTGCACAAGTCATCAAACCAGCTCCCCCCGACAACATGAGTGATGCAAGACGATGAAACTTTGCTTGCCAAGCAACTAAAAGCGCACATAATCCGCCGACTAACCAAAGAGCAAGAAAAGGAATATCAACTGGAAAAAGCGGTAACGCCCCCGCTGAAATGAAACCATCGCACCAAAGTAAAAGACCAACAAATGCAAAACACACCCAAAAAATCCAGTGCAACTGTATCTGCAAACGGCGTGTTGATAAAATAGATTCCACCGCACGTGCCCATTTCCAAGAAATAATCACGAGAATACGTTCAAAAATACGCGGTCCATTTAAGTGACGAAAAAAAGGTGCTCCATCATCACAGGATAAAAAATAACGGTGCCCGACAGCGTAGAGCAATCCGCCTCCTAATAACGCAACAAAACTCATCACTAATGGAGTATTCAACCCATGCCAAACGGCTAAACTATAAGGGATTGTCATTGATCCTAAAACAGACACGACCGCGTTATCTAAAATAGGTCCTATAGTTAAATTAGGAAAAATACCAACGGCTAAACAAATAAACACCAAAAGCTCCATTGGTAAACGCATGAAATGCGGTGGTTCATGGGGAGTTTTGGGTAAATTGACAGGTTTTGGACCCAAAAAAACGCCATGAATAAAGCGTATAGAATAGGTTACACTAAACAAACTAGCCAGCGTTGCTACATAAGGTGCAATCCAATCGAGCCATGATTCCATATGCGTTTCAACAGCTTCAGCAAAAAACATCTCTTTCGATAAAAAACCATTCAACAAGGGAACTCCAGCCATCGCTGCACTTGCAACTAAAGCGAGAGTTGCTGTAATAGGCATAGAGCGATAAAGCCCTGACAATTTACGCATATCACGTGTTCCCGTCTCGTGATCAATAATACCAGCAGCCATAAATAAAGAAGCTTTAAAAGTAGCATGATTGGCCATATGGAAGATCGCTGCAACACAAGCAAGTGGACTACCAAGGCTTAAAAGCGTGGTAATCAATCCAAGATGACTAATAGTCGAGTAAGCAAGCAGTCCTTTCAAGTCTTGCTGAAACATGGAAAAATAAGCACCAAGAAGCAATGTCGAGAGTCCTGAAAAGCCAACTAGCCAAAACCAAGATTCTGTCCCAGAAAGCACAGGCCATAAACGAACAAGTAAAAACAATCCCGCTTTTACCATGGTTGCTGAATGCAAATAAGCCGATACGGGGGTTGGAGCAGCCATCGCATTGGGCAGCCAAAAATGAAAGGGAAACTGCGCACTTTTTGTTAATCCCCCCAATAAAATACAAATAAGGACAGGACTATAAAGAGAACTTGACCGAATCATATCTCCAGACTGAAGCACCTTATCCAAATCAAAACTGCCAACAATATACCCAATCAATAAAACCCCAATAAAAAGAGCAAAACCGCCAAAACCTGTGATCGTTAGAGCCATACGCGCACCCTCACGCGCACTTGCATTATGGTACCAATAGCCGATCAACAAAAAAGAAAAAATGCTGGTGAGTTCCCAAAAAATAACCAAAAAGACGAGATTGCCTGATAAGACTATTCCCGTCATTGATCCCATAAAGGCCAAAAAAAAGGAAAAAAATCGCGGTACAGAATCTGCTGGATCCATGTAATAACGTGAATAAATGACAACAAGCAGCCCAATTCCTGTAATGAGCAAGCAAAAAAGCCACGACAAACCATCTATACGGAGAATCAAATCGCTCCCACATTCTGGAAGCCAAGAAATATCTAAACGCACTATGTGGTTTTCGCAAACTTCTGGATAAAGCATTATTGTAAAAATAAGACAGAAAAGTGCAACAATCCCAGCAAACCATGCTTCATTATTTTTTGCTGTCGAGCGAAAAAAGCCAATGACAGCACTTCCACCAAAGGGAAGCAAAACGAGCAATATCAACATTGCTTCCCGTGTTGTCATTCTTTCAACTCCATCCTGTCCTTAATATTTTGTCATCGACAAAACAAAAACTTATATCCTCCCCCCATTCCACACTTAATGATAATAAGATTTAATAAAACTTAAAAGTATTTAAATTTTTCAAAAAAAACGCTTGCATGAAAATGCTACGCACCACGCAAGTTCTCTCTTTATTGTAAGAACAATAACGCCCACGACAAGAAGCAATTAAAAATTTATTTAATAATTTCTATCCTTTAAAAAAGCGTGATAAACACTGTTTACGCCCCCCGTGAAAAGGCTGAAAACTATTATCATTTTTATTATAAGAGCGATAACGCGCACGGCAAGATTCAATATGTTGTTTAAGCATCCATGGCTCTTTTTTTTCTAATTTTTCCGAAGAAGACGTTAAAAACACTTTTTTAGCATCTGGTACAACTTTTAATGATGCGCCTTTTGTGCTTAAGTGCCGTGATGTAACAAATGCCACTTCAGGATACCACCAATTATCACTATATTTACGATAACCACGCCGATAATGACGATAACCTTTAAAACCATTAAGTTCTCTACGCCCCGTAAAAATCAAAGGCACCGAACTATCTTGGACAGAAGTCTGAGTAACCAGTTTGGCTTTAGCATAACTCCTATTTTTCCCCCAATTAACAAGAGTAGTTGTTATAATGAAAAAACTGCTAACCAATACAAAAGCTAAAGCATAATATAATTTTTTTTTCATACTCATAACGCAAAACTCAAAATAATAAACAACAGTAATTACAGAAAGCCTTTCTCTTGCTAGACAGAAACAGATTCTTTTCTTAAGACTCTTTTTTCTTGAGACATTCTGTTACTCTTTGTACTAAACGTTGATCTTGGTAATAAGATCCTTCAAAAAAGAATGAATAAATGATGATAAAAACCCCCTACTATCTTATAGACAAATCGAAACTCATCAAAAACATGCAAACAATTTCTCGTTTACGGGAAATGTCTGGAGCTAAAATTTTACTTGCTTTGAAATGTTTTGCCACATGGAGTGTTTTTGATTTAATGTCTGAGTTCATGGATGGAACCACATCATCATCCCTTTATGAGCTGCGTTTAGGAAGAGAAAAATTTGGCAAAGAAACACATGCTTATTCGGTTGCTTGGGCCGATCATGAAATTGATGAAGCCTGTGGCTATGCAGACAAAATTATCTTTAACTCAATCCAACAACTTCAACGTTTTTCTAAAGCTAGCAAAACCATCCAACGGGGTTTGAGGTTAAATCCAGGAATCAGCGCATCCAATTTTGATCTTGCCAATCCCTCCCGCCCTTTTAGCCGCTTAGGCGAAACCAATCAAAGCGCTATAAAAGAAGTTCTACCCCTCATCAATGGCCTAATGATCCACAACAATTGCGAAAATGCTGATTTTAATCTTTTTAATCAAATGCTGAATCACATGGAAGAAAAATTTGCAGAACTTTTTTCTGCTGTTGACTGGATAAGCCTTGGTGGCGGAATCCATTTTACCGCTGAAAATTATCCTTTAGAATCTTTCGCAAAACGTTTAAAACAATTTTCTAAAACCCATGGTGTTACTATTTTTCTAGAACCAGGAGAAGCTGCTATCACCAAAAGCACCACATTAGAAGTCAGTGTTCTTGACACATTGTATAATGAAAAGAATCTTGCCATCGTTGACAGCTCAATTGAAGCACATATGCTTGATCTTCTCATTTATCGTGAAAATGCCAAATTAGAACCCAATCAAGGTCCCCATGAAATCATGGTTTGTGGAAAATCTTGTCTTGCTGGTGATATTTTTGGAACATTTCAATTTCAACAACCTCTTAAAATAGGCGATCGGCTGTCTTTTCAGGATGCAGCAGGTTATACAATGGTCAAGAAAAACTGGTTTAATGGCGTTACAATGCCTGCTATTGTTCTCAAAGAATGCGATGGTACACTAACACTTCAACGCCAATTCAGCTATAACGACTATCAGAAAAGCCTTTCATAAAGATCAACCATAAAAACGTCATACAACAGTATTAAAAAGGAGATGAACCTACAATGAAAAAAAATGTTCTCATTATTGGTGCTGGAGGTGTTGCACAAGTTGTTGCACACAAATGTGCTCAAAACAACGATATTCTTGGTGAAATTCACATTGCTTCACGAACACTCAAAAAATGTGAAGCCATCATTGCTTCCATTAAAGAAAAAAACACAATGAAAGAACAGGGTGTTCTCAAAAGCCATTCGCTCAATGCCATGAATGTAGAAGAAACTATAAAGCTCATCCAAAAGACCAAATGCGAAATTGTCATTAATGTTGGTTCTGCCTTTCTTAATATGTCTGTTCTTTCAGCTTGTATTGAAACCAAATGCGCTTATATCGATACAGCGATTCATGAAGACCCGTTGAAAATCTGTGAAACACCTCCTTGGTATGGCAATTATGAATGGCCTCGGCGTCAAGAATGTGAAAAAGCTGGTATAACCGCTATTTTAGGAGCAGGTTTTGACCCAGGTGTAGTGAATGCTTACGCAGCATTAGCGCGTGATAATTATTTTGATAAAATCACAGATATTGATATTATTGATATTAATGCCGGAAATCATGGGCGTTGGTTTGCTACAAATTTTGATCCAGAAATTAACTTCCGTGAGTTTACAGGACAAGTATGGTCATGGCAAAATAAAAAATGGACTTCCAATAAAATGTTTGAAGTCAGCCATGAATGGGATCTTCCCGTTGTTGGAAAACAAAAAGCCTATATGACGGGACATGATGAAATTCATTCATTATCAAAAAATCTCGATGTGGAGAATGTCCGTTTCTGGATGGGATTTGGTGAACGTTATATCACTGTTTTTACGGTTCTAAAAAACCTCGGACTCTTATCCGAACAACCGATTAAAACGGCAGAAGGTCAAGAAGTCGTGCCCTTGAAAGTCGTGAAAGCCGTCTTACCCGACCCTTCCTCTCTCGCCCCAGACTACACAGGAAAAACCTGTATCGGAGATCTTATTAAAGGCGAAAAAGATGGGCACCTGCGAGAAATTTTTATCTATAATATAGCCGATCACAAACAAGCTTTTCATGAAACTGGAGCACAAGGCATTTCCTATACCGCTGGCGTACCAGCCGCTGCTACAGCCCTTCTCATTGCTACAGGCGAATGGGATGTTAAGACTATGGTCAATGTAGAGGAATTACCACCCCGCCCTTTCCTTAAATATCTTGATCGTATGGGGCTTCCCACTTTTATAAGAGAACAACAAGAGGATAAAAAATTAGAATTTTAAATTTATACCTATAGAAAGCATATGCTTGATTTTTTAAGTTATCAGAAAACTGCCCAATGAAAACAAACTTAATATTCTCATGTAATTATGGTTTTCAAAAAAATTTTAGCTATTCGTTATATTTTGGCAACATTACGATTTCTTAACAACCTTAAAGAAGAGACATATCATCTTTCTAAGACATAACAAGCAATGATCAAGAAAAACAGAGAAGCAAAAACTAATTTAATCACACTGTATAACTTGTCATTATCATCAAAAAGATAGTGTGATAAAGAAAAGATATAAAAATACCGCTCTTTTAAAAAAGAGTGGTATTTTGTAGAATATTCAATCCCTCCCCTCTTTATCTTAAATGACAAAGATCCTTAACCCACTCCAATCATTAAACAATTAAATTTCTTTGAGCGAATTCCTCTTGGCTTCCCTCTTCACATGATTCATTTTCATATATAAAACATTGATTTATAACAACAAATATCATTTTCAACTTGATTAATAACGCTGAAAACTGTAATATTCTCTTATGAAAACTTTCAAATAATAAAGAGCTTTAGCAATATTGAGAACTGAAAAAGTGCATTATAATGTCAGCGTATACGTTTACTAAACATAAAGATGATGATGCACAAATAGGTCTTATAACAATTTGAATGAATTTTATATATTTCAAGAGGAACTTTACAGCTATACCATTCACGAGCACCATCGTGAAGTAGGTTTGCGCATTTTGAGAGATGTGTTCTTAAAACAAAGCACGCAAATAGGCTCAGAATCCTATCCTAAATATTTTATAATAGTATAAAAAACCACCCCATATGTAAAACTTTACATAAACCAAACAAACACCACCGCTCTAAACGATAATGCACAACAGGATAATCTAAAAACTACACAACTGAATTTTAAAACAGTAATTATCGAAAAGCATACAACAAACGGAATATTTCAATATAATTGGTTGTATTCCTTTTTAAAGTTTTAAAATGTTGTTGTATGCTTCACAAATATTTTCTGCCTCCTATGCCTTTTAAAATGTACTTTTTAAAAGCTTTTTAAATATGAAGTGGTTTAGCAAATGTTGCCAAAGCTGCCTCACGCACGGCTTCTGATAAAGTAGGATGTGCGTGGCAACAACGCCCCAGATCTTCTGATGAACCACCAAATTCCATTAAAACTGCAATTTCATGGATCATTTCACCAGCACCAAATCCAAGAATATGCCCCCCTAATACCCGATCTGTTTTTTTATCAGAAAGGATTTTAACGAACCCATCACTCTTTTGCATTGCACGTGCACGACCATTAGCCATAAAAGGAAATTTGCCAACATTATATTCAATACCAGCAGTTTTTAGCTCTTCTTCTGTCCTTCCTACACTCGCAATTTCCGGCTGCGTATAAACAACACTAGGAATGACATCAAAATTAACATGCCCTTTTTGACCTGCCAAAATTTCTGCCACAGCAACGCCTTCTTCCTCTGCTTTATGCGCTAACATTGGCCCTTTTACGACATCACCAATCGCATAAATTCCTGGAACATTCGTCTGCCAATGAGCATCAATTGCAATAAATCCGCGTTCATCTAACTGAACACCAGCCTCTTGTAAGCCAAGCCCCTCCGTATACGGAGAACGTCCAGTAGCAATAAGCACAACATCAGCCTCTAAAGTTTCAGCTGCGCCACCTTTGATGGCTTCAAAAGTCACCTGAGCAGTTGAGCCGGATTGTGTAACAGCTGTTACTTTTGTTCCCGTTTTATATTCTATCCCCTGTTTTTCCATTAATTTCTGAAATTGCCGTGAAACTTCACCATCCATTGAGCCCAAAATTTTATTAAGATACTCAATAATGGTAACTTTAGCACCTAAACGGCTCCAAACTGATCCAAGTTCTGAACCAATAACACCAGCACCCACTACAATCATATGCTCTGGTACTTTTTCAAGTGAAAGAGCTCCCGTAGAAGAAACAATAGTCTTTTCATCAATTTCAACATTCACCCCTGGAATGCCTGAACTCTCTGAACCGGTAGCAATAATAATATTTTTTGTTTCAATTGTTTGTTTATTACCATCTCTGGCAACAACCTCCACATGACCCGCACTCAAAATTTTGGCTGTCCCAAAAAAAGTATCAACTTTATTTTTTTTCATCAAAAAAGAAACACCACTTGTATTGGCTGTCACCACAGCTTTCTTATGAACCATCATTTGTTCAAGATTAAGCTTAGATTTACCAATAGAAATACCAAGCGTTTCAAAACCATGCTGGGTTTCAGAAAACACTTCTGAAGCATGCAACAATGCTTTAGAAGGAATACAACCAACATTGAGACATGTTCCTCCTAATGTTGTACGCTTTTCAATAATCGCTACTTTAAGCCCCAGTTGTGCAGCCTTTATTGCTGCTACATAACCACCTGGACCCGCTCCGATCACAGCCACATCATAAGACATCCGTTTCTCCTTTCATCCTGAAAACTGTATTTTACAAATCAAGAACAAGGCGTTCCGGATCCTCTAAGCTTTCCTTAACACGTACAAGGAAAGTTACAGCTTCTTGCCCATCCACAATACGGTGATCGTAAGAAAGCGCTAAATACATCATGGGGCGGATCACAACTTGGCCCTCAACAACCATTGCTCGCTCTTTAATCGCATGCATTCCCAAAATACCAGATTGTGGTGCATTCAAAATCGGTGTTGACATCAACGATCCATACACACCACCATTGGTAATGGTAAAAGTTCCGCCCTGCATATCAGAAACGGCTAATTTTCCATCACGCGCAAGACGCCCCAAACGCCCAATCTCTTTTTCAATCTCTGCCAATGACATTTGATCTGCATCTCGCACCACTGGAACAACAAGCCCTTTATCCGTTCCAACAGCAATTCCGACATTGACATAGTTTTTGTAAACAATATCTGTCCCATCAATCTCGGCATTAACAGCGGGAAGTTCTTTTAATGCATGACAAACAGCCTTGGTAAAAAAACCCATAAAACCAAGTTTAACACCATGTTTCTTTTCAAAAAGATCCTTATAACGCTTGCGCAAATCCATCACCGCTGACATATCAACCTCATTAAATGTGGTTAACATTGCTGCTATATTTTGTGCATCTTTAAGACGGCGAGCAATTGTTTGACGCAATTTCGTCATACGAACCCGCTCTTCACGTGTTTCTTGAACAGGAGTTGCCGAAGAACTCGTCGCAGAAGAAGAGGGTGTAGGAGCATTTGTACTTTGTTTTAATCCACCAAGAACATCTTCTTTAAGAATTTGTCCACGTTTTCCAGAACCTGAAATATCGCTTTTTGCAACATTATTTTCAGCCATCAATTTTGCTGCTGAAGGAGAAGGAGGCATTGTACTGCTCGAAGCAGGCTTCTCCGATTCAGATGAAGCTGCTGGAACAAGTGTAGCAGAAGGTGAAGATGATTGGGAGACACCAGCTTCTCCAGCTTCCACCACTCCTAAAAGAGCATTTACTTCAACCGTATCGCCTTCTTTTGCAATGATTTCAGATAATTTTCCCGCAACAGGAGAAGGAACTTCAACGGTTACCTTATCAGTTTCTAATTCAACCAAAGGCTCATCCATAGCGACAGCTTCGCCAAGTTTTTTAAACCATTTGCCAATCGTTGCTTCGGTAACCGATTCGCCCAAAGTAGGAACACGAATTTCAGTAGTCATAATATTTTTCCATACATCAGAGTAGTAATAAATTAAGAACCTAACGCGTCTTTAAGAAACGCAGCCAGTTGTTCAAGGTGTTTCACCATTAACCCAGAGGCCGGTGACGCACTCGCAGGACGTCCTGCATAACGAGCACGTGAATATTGCGCATTAATATGCGTCAAAACCCATTCCAAATAAGGCTCAATAAATGACCAAGCCCCCATGTTTTTTGGTTCCTCTTGGCACCAAAAAACTTCCGCCTGCAAAAAGCGCGACAACACATTCACCAAAACTTTAGCAGGGAAAGGATAAAGTTGTTCAACACGAAGGAGGTAAACATCATCAATACCCTTTTTTTCACGTTCTTCATAAAGGTCGTAATAAACCTTACCAGTACAAAGAACGACACGGCGAATTTTATTATCTTTTTGCAACTTAATGACAGAATCTTTGAGACATTCTGCATCATCAAGCAAAACACGACAGAAACTTGTTTCTGGCCCCATTTCATTGAGAAGAGAAACAGCTCGCTTATGACGTAAAAGTGATTTCGGTGTCATCAAAATCAATGGCTTACGGAAATCACGCTTAATTTGTCGACGCAAAATATGAAAATAATTTGCAGGGGTTGTACAATTAGCAACCTGCATATTATCTTCCGCACAAAGTTGAAGAAACCGTTCTAAACGTGCAGAAGAATGCTCCGGCCCTTGCCCTTCAAAACCATGAGGCAATAAACACACAAGACCAGACATACGAAGCCACTTACGCTCCGCAGAAGAAATAAATTGGTCAAAAATGACCTGTGCACCATTGGAGAAATCACCAAATTGCGCTTCCCAAAGCGTTAAACCACGTGGTTCAGCAAGAGAATATCCATATTCAAAACCAAGAACAGCTTCTTCAGAAAGCATAGAATTAACAACTTCATAAAGCGCTTGCCCTTTTTGTAAATGATTCAAAGGAATATAACGCGCCTCATTTTCTTGGTCATAAAGAACTGAATGACGTTGCGAAAAAGTTCCCCGTTCAACATCCTCACCGGAAAGACGAACCGGTGCTCCTTCCAAACAAAGCGAACCAAAAGCTAGAGCTTCAGCGGTTGCCCAGTCAACACCCTCACCGGTTTCAAAAATTTTAGCACGATTATTTAAAAAACGTTGAATGGTTTTGTGAACGTGAAAATCTGCCGGAATTTCGACAATTTTTTGACCAATTTCCTTTAAAATTTTTAATTCAACACCGGTTGTTCTAGAATGTTGCTCATCAGAACTACTAAAAGCTTTGAGTCCCGTCCAGCTTCCATCAAGCCAATCAGCCTTATTAGGCTTATAAGAAGCACTTGCTTCAAATTCACCTTCAAGCTTATCGCGCCATAATTTTTTTTGTTGCTCAATCTCTTCTAGAGAAATCACCCCTTCTGCTACCAATTGGTCACTATAAAGTTGAAGTGTTGTTTTATGATTACGAATTGCCTTGTACATAAGTGGCTGCGTAAAGGAAGGCTCATCACCTTCATTATGCCCATAACGGCGATAACAAAACATATCAATAACCACTGGTTTATGGAAAATTTGGCGAAACTCTGTTGCTATTTTTGCAACAAAAACAACTGCCTCAGGATCATCACCATTCACATGGAAAATTGGTGCATCAATCATTTTTGCAACATCTGATGGATAAGGCGAAGAACGTGAAAAACGCGGAGATGTTGTAAAACCAATCTGATTATTGATAATCACATGAAGTGAGCCTGCAACACGATAACCTTTAAGACCTGAAAGACCAAAAGTTTCTTGGATAACGCCTTGTCCTGCAAAAGCAGCATCACCATGAATAAGCAGTGGCATCACTTTTGAACGCTCACTTAATGAGAGTAAATCAGTATGTGCAGGTCCCATAAGTTGATCTTGTTTAGCACGTGCTTTTCCTATAACAACCGGATCAACAATCTCAAGATGAGATGGATTGGCCAACAGCGATAAATGAACTTTTTTACCATCAAATTCAAGATCAGCTGAAGTTCCCAAATGATATTTGACATCACCGGATCCCTCCACATCATCAGGCTTATAAGATCCCCCTTTGAACTCATGAAAAATAGCCCTATGCGGCTTGGCAAGAACTTGTGAAAGAACATTTAAACGACCACGATGTGCCATTCCTAAAATAACTTCCTGCACCCCTAAAGCACTACCACATTTGATAATCTGTTCAAGAGCGGGAATCAGCGCTTCACCACCATCGAGTCCAAAACGCTTTGTACCTTTATATTTAGTGTCTAAAAACTGTTCGAAACCTTCCGCCTGAATAAGCTTATTAAGGATAGCTTTCTTGTCTTGTTGTGTGAAAGAAATTTTTTCATCTCGCCCTTCAATGCGTTCTTGAAGCCATGCTTTCTGAACCGGATCAGAAACATGCATATATTCCACACCGATTGTTGAACAATAAGTACGGTTGAGAATTTCAAGCATTTGTGGAATAGTTGCATATTCCAACCCTAAAACATTATCAATAAAAATGGGACGCTCATAATCAGCTGGAGTAAAACCATAAGCTTCTGGAGAAAGTTCCTTATAATCTTCTTGTTTTTCGGCCAATTGAAGAGGGTCAAGCTTTGCCCGAAGATGCCCCCGTGCTCGAAAAGCACGAATCATCATAATTGCATGAACGGAATCACGTGTTGCACGAATAACATCTTGCTCACTGGAAGTTTTTCCCTTTTGTGCAGCACCTGTTATTGCTTTTTCCTTTAATTTATCACCAAGATATTTTTCAAGAGAAGACCAATCACCATCAAGAGCAGAAACCAATTCTCCATTTGCCTTTACTGGCCAATGATCACTTTGCCATGTTGCCCCTTCAGCATTTCTGAGAACATCTTCTTTATTATCATGAAGTCCTTCAAAAAAAGCACGCCACTGTGAATCAACACTGGTAGGATCTTTTTCATATTGAGCATAAAGTTGATCTATATAATCCGCATTGCCACCATAAAGAAATGATGTCTGTGCAAAAAGGCTATTTATTTCGTCCTGCCTTGCCATATACCTCTCCGGAACATCTATTCCGTCTCCTTATATCTCTTTTCAACCTTTAAATGCTTACAAAACAAGCAATGATTCAAACATTCAAAAAAGTTTTACCTTTTTATACTCAAGTTTTTTCACCTGAATCTAAGAACTTTTTCTTATTCAGATGAAATTTTCTTTTAGCCCTTCAAAACTGACATCAAAGTCTTACCTATCTGTGATGGTGAAGGAGACACTCGAATCCCTGCTGATTCCATTGCCGCAATTTTATCTTCTGCTCCACCTTTACCACCAGAAATAACAGCACCAGCATGTCCCATTGTACGTCCTGGAGGAGCTGTACGGCCAGCAATAAAGCCAACAACTGGTTTTTTACGACCTTTTTTTGCTTCATCTTGCAGAAACTGTGCTGCTTCTTCTTCAGCAGAACCACCAATCTCCCCAATCATAACAATAGACTGAGTTTCATCATCCGCTAAAAACATTTCCAACACATCAATAAATTCAGTGCCCTTAACAGGGTCGCCACCAATCCCTATCGCAGTTGTTTGCCCGAGACCTTCCTGACTCGTTTGAAAAACGGCTTCATAAGTTAAAGTTCCCGACCTCGAAACAACCCCAACAGAACCTTTTCTAAAAATAGAACCAGGCATAATACCAATTTTACATTCATTTGGTGTAAGAATACCAGGACAATTAGGACCAATAAGACGAGACTTTGAGTTTTCTAACCGCGCCTTCACTTTAACCATATCCATAACGGGAATACCTTCCGTAATACAGATAATTAAACGAACTTCAGCTTCAATAGCCTCTATAATAGCTGCCGCAGCCCCTGCAGGCGGAACATAAATAACAGAAGCATCCGCGCCTGTTTTTTCCTTTGCTTCTGCAACATTAGCAAAGATAGGAAGAGTTTCGCCTTTTGAACCTTCCCATGTTTCTCCACCCTTTTTAGGATTAACACCCCCAACCATTTGCGTACCATGATAAGCAAGCGCCTGTTCTGTATGAAATGTTCCTGTTTTTCCTGTAAGCCCTTGAACTAGAACTTTTGTCTCTTTATTCACAAGAATCGACATAGCTTAAGCTCCCTTCACGGCTGCAACAATTTTTTGAGCAGCATCATCTAAATCATCAGCAGGAATAACATTCAAACCACTTTCATTGATAATTGCTTTACCCTGCTCAACATTAGTGCCTTCAAGACGAACAACTAAGGGAACCTTTAAACCAACCTCACGAACAGCAGCAACCACACCTTCAGCAATGACATCACAACGCATAATACCACCAAAAATGTTAACCAAAATGCCCTTAACATTTGGATCGGCCGTAATAATTTTAAAAGCAGCTGTCACCTTTTCTTTTGACGCTCCACCACCAACGTCAAGAAAATTTGCAGGCTCAGCTCCATAGAGTTTGATAATATCCATTGTTGCCATAGCAAGACCCGCACCATTAACCATGCAGCCAATTGTACCCTCAAGAGCAACATAAGCAAGATCATGCTTTGATGCTTCAATTTCTTTTGGATCCTCTTCTGAAAGATCGCGTAATTCTAAAATATCTGGATGACGAAATAGAGCATTATTATCAAAAGAAACTTTTGCATCAAGAACACGTAAACGACCATCTTTCATCACAATAAGCGGATTGATTTCTAAAAGGCTCATATCTTTTTCACAAAATGCCTTATAGAGAATCGGAAAAAGCTTTTCACCATCTTCTCGCGCACTACTTTGTAGTTTCAATGCATCACAAAGTCTTGCACAATCAACCGAAGTAACACCCTCTACAGCATCAATGGGAAGCGTGAATATTTTTTCTGGTGTCTCTTCAGCAACCGTTTCAATATCCATTCCACCTTCTGTTGAAACAACAAAAGCAATTCGACCAACGCCACGATCAACCAAAAGTGAAAGATAAAGCTCCCTTTCAATATCGGCACCATCCTCAATGTAAAGACGATTGACCTGCTTACCCTCTGGACCCGTTTGTTTGGTTACCAAAGTTTTACCAAGCATTTCTTGAACATTTGCAACAACTTCTTCAACAGATTTTGCAAGCCGAACACCACCCTTTGCATCAGGACCAAGTTCTTTAAACTTACCCTTACCACGACCACCAGCGTGTATCTGACTTTTAACCACATAGAGAGGTCCGGGCAATTTTTCCGCCCATTTTTCAGCTTGCTCTATAGAATAAACAGCGACACCATTTGCAATTGGTGCTCCATATTCATGAAGCAGACGTTTGGCCTGATACTCATGGATATTCATGCATTTGTCCTTTTCTTTTATGGATCATTATTAATCCTAAAGTTTTAATATTCTAAATACTTAGTTTTAATGAATTAAATCTTGTTCAATTTACTTGAGACTAGGCACAAGAGCAATACAAGCTTCACAAAGCTTTTTAACTGCATTTACTGAATGATCAAAAGCATCTCTTTCTTCTTTATCAAGATCAATTTCAATGACTCGCTCAACACCACCTGCACCAATTACAACAGGAACACCAACGTAGGTATCATTAACCCCATATTCTCCTGAAAGATAAGCTGCAACAGGCACAACACGCTTAGTGTCCTTTAAATAGGCCTCAGCCATAGAAACAGCAGAAGCTGCTGGTGCATAATAAGCAGAACCTGTTTTTAACAAACCAACAATTTCTGCACCACCATCACGGGTACGCTGGATAATTTGATCAATTCTTTCCTGTGTCGTCCAGCCCATCTTTACAAGATCAGGCAAAGAAATACCACCAACCGTTGAATAACGCACGAGAGGAACCATTGAATCACCGTGCCCTCCTAAAACAAACGCTGTCACATCTTTAACAGAGACCTTAAATTCCTCAGATAAGAAATGACGAAAACGTGCTGAATCAAGAACACCAGCCATACCAACCACTTTATGTGTAGGGAGACCTGAAAATTTCTGCAATGCCCACACCATCGCATCAAGGGGATTGGTAATACAAATAACAAATGCTGAAGACGCGTATTTTTTAATTCCAGCTCCAACTTGTTCCATCACCTTTAAATTAATGCCCAAAAGATCATCCCGGCTCATACCAGGTTTTCGCGCAACGCCTGCTGTTACAATAACAACATCAGATCCTTCAATTGCTTCATAAGCATTAGCACCTTTTAAACTGATATCAAAACCGTCGACGGGAGAAGATTCGGCGATATCTAGAGCCTTACCTTGTGGCACACCTTCCGCAATATCAAATAAAACAACATCACCAAGTTCTTTAAGCCCAATAATATGTGCTAAAGTACCACCAATCATACCTGAACCAATGAGAGCTATTTTTTTTCGTGCCATTTTATTTTTTCCTAACTTTTAGATAATTCAGCGCACACCCATCAGCGTCCCTATACTGAATATTTTTGACTTCAACCATATTCAAACAATATCATAAAAAGGAGTAAAGAAATGAAATTTACAAATTTTTCTCCTTACAGAAACAACAAACCTCCGCTGAAACAACTATTAGAAAATTATCACGATGTATCGATAAAGTGAATTTAAAAAAAATACAACAGAATTATTACGTTTCTTTAATTTCAAAGAGTTATTGTTTTTACAGTTTACGTAAAGGTAAAAGTATAATCAATGCTTCTTCTTCAAAAGAAAATGTTCTTCCCAAAGTTTTAAATAATCGTGGCTTTGCATTTCAAAAAGACGTGACTGTGTTCTTTGAAATTCAAATGTTTCCGTAATCTGTGCATTCCCTTTATACAAATCCCCCACCTCTGCCGCTGCCGACATAAATAACCGTATGTGGCGCTCATAAAGAATATCAATAAGCAAAATAAACCGTTTTGTTTCATTGCGACATGTATCATCCATGACCGGTACATTATCAATAAAAATCGTATGATAACGCTCCCCTAATACCAAATACTCAGCCGCTGCCAAAGGCTTTGCACATAAATCTCCATAATCAAAGCGTGCACATCCTGCACCAACGCGCGGAATAGGAATAAGGCGCCCTTTTATAGAAAGCTCATCAGATATCTCCTTATGTCCTTGCAATACAAGTGCCCATGCTTGATCCATGCATTCATCTGCTTTTTTTCCTAAAGGTGCTACATACACAGGCTGTAGATTTGATTTTTCAAGACGATAATCTGTTTTTGCATCAAGATTAACAACACGAACATATGCTTTCAAAACTTGAATAAAAGGCAAAAAGAGTTCACGATTTAAACCGTTACAATAAAGGTTATCCGGCGCCACATTTGAAGTCGCAATAAAGAAAATTCCTTTATCAAACAAAGCAGAAATAAGCCGCCCCAACACCATAGCATCAGCAATATCTGTTACACTAAACTCATCAAAACAAAGTACCTTTGCTTCTCGTGCAAGATCTTCAGCAACAGCTAAAATAGGATTATCTTGTTTAAATTTTTTACCCCCAGATGCTTGACGATAAAAATTAATACGCTCATGCACATCAGTCATAAAATCATTAAAATGAGCACGCTTTTTATGACCTTTAGGCAAACAAGAAAAGAACAAATCCATCAGCATAGTTTTGCCCCGTCCTACTTCACCAAAAACATATAATCCCTGAAAAGAACCCTTTTCATCCCCTTGTTTTACAACACAAGAAATATTTTGTTTTTTTCTTTTAAATATTCTATTAAAGAAAGAGCAAAATTTCCAAGTCCAAGGACGAGAGATGTTTTGTTCCGCAATTTTTTTTAATAAATGATCAAAATATTCTGTTATAGCTAATTGAGCGGGGTCAAAACAAACCTCTCCTTTAGAGACAAGCTCTTTATAACGTGTTGAAACGAGAATCATCCAAACAACCTTTTTCAAACCGTTCTCAATGAAAAATATAAATACTTTTCACGAATCTGTCCGTCTAGCTTAGTTTTTCATAAACGATCAAAAATGATTTAACGACTTAAAACAACGGGATGATCATCAAGTGTACGTCCCTCAAAACGATCAACATTTGAAGAGTAGAGAGCAAGGATAACACGTCCAGAGTTATTATAAAAATATAATCTTTTTCCTTTAACAGCCCACGATCTCACTTGAGAAGCAATTCCTGGACAGTGTAAAGGACCAGCACGGTACCCTTGTCCAAACTTTGTTTGCGGCGTTGCGATCCGGCAAACTTTACCCCCCATAGAAAGATTCCATACACCAGCAACACTTGCAGGAAATAAATCAGTAGCATTACTTGGCAATTCGAGACTAGCCATTCGTCCATCACTCTGAGAATCTCCCTTCTCATACATCGAAGCGTTTGCTGCCTCAGATATCGACGAAGAAGTAGATGACAGATCAGACACTTCCAATGTTGTCATTTGTTGAGATGGATAAAAAACTTCTAATGCGTTACTACCGTCATTACTGTCAAACCGTGTTGTTGAACATCCCCCTAAAAGCATTACAGTTGATAGTGCAACGAAAAACGAAATTTTTGAAAACGACATATCTGTACTCTCTCCCACGACAATAAATAAGTTCACAAAGAAATTAAGTGAATATTTGTTATAGTTACAAAGATAAATTAACAAATTAAAAAAATAGGTTAAAATCATTTATTTTAAACGAAATAATTTATGTACCCAATTTTATATTTATTAAACACTAGAAATTTATAAGATTTTCAGTCATATATCTCTTTATAAGTAATCATTAGAAATAGAGAAGTTTCATGAAAACGCCATTTAGCAAAATGGACGGTCTTGGAAATCAAATTATTGTTGTTGATATGCGTGAAAGCACTCATACTCTTACATCGCAAGCAATCCTCGCTTTGTCGGCAGATCCCGAAATGCATTTTGATCAAATCATGGCTATCCACACACCAACCCAGAAAAAAGCCGACTTCCGCATAGAAATATGGAATGCCGACGGATCAATGGCTAAAGCTTGTGGCAATGGTACCCGCTGTGTTGTTGCATGGCTTAAAAATCACAATTTTGGTGAAAAATTTCGTTTAGAAACTCCCGCTGGAATTATTGAAGGGAAATATCAAACCGATAATCTCATTTCTGTTGATATGGGATGCCCAAATTTCAATGCAAAAGAGATGCCTGTTTCACGTGAAATAGTTGATACCAATCACGTAGAAATTACGGCTGGTCCCCTAAAAGATGCTTGTCTCATATCCATTGGCAATCTCCATGCTATCTTTTTTGTTGAAAATGATATTCAACATATTCCATTAGAAAAATATGGGCCGAAACTTGAACATGATCCCCTATTTCCCGAACAGTGCAATATTTCCATTGCTTGCATAACGTCAAAGAAAAGTCTAAATTTACGGACATGGGAGCGAGGAGCAGGATTAACACAAGCATGTGGGAGTGCTGCCTGTGCAAGTGCAGTGGCTGCTTATCGTCGTGGTCTCACACAACGCCATATTGATGTAAACTTACCAAAGGGAACACTTAATATTTTTTACCGAGAAGACGATCACGTTATTATGATAGGACCAATAAAATATCAATTTAGTGGTTTTTTAAGCCCTCTAACAGGGTGCTACAAAAAGGATCACTCCTGATGGCAATAGAAATTGTAACTTTTGGTTGTCGACTTAATAGCTACGAATCGGAAATCATTCGCAAAGAAAGTACTTCTTCAGGGCTAGATCAGCTTAAAGATGGTGCTATTATCTTTAATACCTGTGCTGTCACTGCCGAAGCCGTACGACAAGCAAAACAAGCTATCCGCAAAGCACGACGTGAAAATCCTCATGCACGTATCATTGTAACAGGGTGTGCAGCCCAAACAGAAGGGCAAAATTTTGCCTCAATGACAGAAGTGGATCTCGTTTTAGGAAACGAAGATAAACTTCACGCCCATTCTTATCGTCAACTTCCTGATTTTGGTATTAACCATTCCGAAAAAGTGCGTATCAATGACATTATGGAAGTACAAAAAATTGCTCCACATATGGTCAGTGCAATGCAAGAGCGCACCCGCGCTTTTGTACAGGTACAAAATGGATGTGATCATCGCTGTACATTTTGCATTATTCCTTATGGACGAGGACCATCTCGCTCAGTTCCCATGGGTGCTGTCATAGAACAAATTAAAAAGCTGGTAGGTGAGGGTATCCAAGAAGTGGTCCTTACAGGTGTTGATCTTACAAGTTATGGTCACGATCTTCCTGGAAAAGCTACTCTAGGAAAATTAACTTCAGCAATTTTGCATCATGTCCCTGACTTAGCGCGATTACGCCTCTCATCTATTGACTCAATTGAAGCAGACGAAGAACTCATCAATCTTTTAGCTTATGAAACAAGGATCATGCCCCATTTGCATTTATCTTTGCAAGCAGGTGATAATATGATTTTAAAACGGATGAAACGGCGACACTTACGCGAACATGCTATTCAATTTTGCCAAGAATTGCGTGCCAAACGTCCTACAATGGTTTATGGTGCCGACTTAATTGCTGGTTTTCCTACAGAAACAGAAGAGATGTTTCAAAACAGTCTTATTTTAATCAAAGATTGTAATTTAACCCATCTCCATGTCTTCCCCTTTAGTCCAAGAGAAGGAACACCTGCCGCACGTATGCCACAAATCAACCGTAAAATAGTTAAGATGCGTGCTGAAAAATTACGTAAAGCAGGTGAGGAGGCTTACCAAAAGCATCTTGCTCATTTACAAAACAGTCTACAAACAATTCTCGTTGAAAAAGATGAAATCGGACGAACGGAAGATTATACTCTTGTACAAGTTAAAGGTGCAAAAGCAGGAACAATTGTTCAAGCCCTTATCGTTGATCATGATGGCGATAAATTGATTGCTATCCTTCCAAAATTAAACGCTGCTTGAGCAGGAAAATTCTTATGACGAAATCTTTTATAAAAAAAATATTCTCTTTTAACAAATCTCAAGAGCAGGAAATGGAACAACAGATTTCTATTCCTGATAAAAGCGATGTAATGGAAAAAAATAAAGACAAAAATGAAAGGACAAAAAATAACCAAATCTCTATAGACACAGAAAAAGAAGAACAAACAAAAAATCGAGAGTCAACACTTACAAAATATGATGAAAAATCTCCATTTCTAGAATCTCATTCTGATAAAATTCCTCTTTCTGGTAAAATTATTGTCACAGACAACGTCCGTGAAAAAAAGAATGAAGAAATTTTATCTGAACTTTCTGTTGAACAAAAAAGGATAGCGTGGTTTGAGCGCCTTAAAAAAAGTCTATCCCTTTCTTCACAACGCCTAAGCGGATCAATTGGCGACCTCTTTGTTAAAAGAAAACTTGATGAAGATACATTGCAAGAGCTCGAAGATATCCTTATCCAAGCTGATCTTGGAGTAGAAACGGCGACACGCATCACAAATACTTTAGCTTCCAGTCGTTACGGAAAAGATCTTTCCCCAGACGATATTCATACTATTGTAGCTGATGAGGTCAAAAAAGTTCTGGAACCTGTTGCAATTCCATTAGAGCTTGATCTCAGCTATAAACCTCATGTTATTTTGCTGGTAGGTGTAAATGGAACTGGAAAAACGACAACAATCGGAAAACTTGCAGCAAAATTAACAGCAGGGGGATTAAAAGTTATGCTTGCAGCTGGTGATACTTTCCGAGCCGCAGCTATTGAACAATTGCATATTTGGGGTAAACGTACTGATTCTCCTGTTATTTCGACAAAATTGGGTGCAGATGCCGCCAGCTTAGCCTTTGATGCTTATGAAAAAGCAAAAAAAGCAAACAGTGATGTATTAATTATTGATACAGCAGGGCGTTTACAAAATAAATCTGAATTGATGGATGAGTTAGCAAAAATTATTCGTGTTTTAAAGAAACACACACCCCAAGCACCCCATACAATCCTTCAAACGCTTGATGCAACTACCGGACAAAATGCACTCAACCAAGTGGAAATTTTCCGTGAAATTGCTGGTGTTAATGGTTTAGTCATGACAAAGCTGGATGGGACCGCACGAGGAGGAATTCTTGTCGCTATAGCAGCAAAATATAAATTACCCGTTTATTTTATCGGTATAGGAGAAAATATTGAAGACCTTCAACCTTTTTCTGCTTCTGACTTTGCCGAAACTATCGCAGGAAAACATACATGAAACAGCCTTTATCTAACTCTAATTCACAGAATAATTCTGAAAAAAATATGAATAACAATAAGAAACCCCCTCTCTCACCAACCATAAAATTTTTCTTGGAAATGGGGCCGTTAGTCGCCTTTTTTCTGGCTAATTATAAGGGCGAATGGTTGATAAAAAACATTGGATTTTTTCAAAATTTTAGTAAACCTATTTTCCCTGCAACAGCTATTTTTATGATAGCCATTATTATTTCTCTAAGCTTATCATGGATCCTTGCACGACAAATTCCTATTATGCCCCTTATTTCAGGAATCTTTGTTCTATTCTTTGGATTTTTAACTCTTTGGCTTCATAATGATACTTTCATCAAAATGAAACCAACAATTATTAATAGCTTATTTGCGCTCATCCTCTTTAGTGGTATGTTTTTTAAAAAACCACTTTTACGTTATGCTCTTGATTCTACATTAAAACTTGATGATTTAGGCTGGCAAAAACTTACCTATCGTTGGGCATTCTTTTTCGTTTTTCTTGCCCTTTTGAATGAAATCATTTGGCGCAATTTTAGCGATAATTTTTGGACAAGTTTTAAAGTATTTGGCGTTATGCCCCTAACAATCCTCTTTATGCTTACCCAAATGCCTATCATTCTGAAACATTCAAAAGGGCTTTTCACAGAAGAGGACAAATCTGATTCTTAAAAAAATCCACCACTATATATTATTTTATAGATTCATTACCAAACACTGTTCAGGAGAAAAACATGTTGATTGAACAGTTTATTTGTCGAAAAGATAACTTTGGTGTACTCATTCATGATGAAAAAAGTGGCTACACAGCTGCAATTGATGCACCTGAAAGTGAAGCTATTCATAACACCTTAAAACGCCGTAACTGGACACTTCAGACTATTTTTGTAACTCATCATCATCACGACCATGTAGAAGCATTGGAAGAATTAAAACAAGTATACAACGCTATGATTATCGGACCAGAAGCAGAAAAAGAAAAGATTCATCATCTTGATCAAACACTTCAACCTGATGAAAAACTTCTCTTTGGTTCTCACCCACTTTTAGCTCTTTCAACACCTGGTCACACTTTGGGCGCATTATCTTATTATTTTCCTGAAAAAGGTTTGCTCTTTGCTGGAGATACACTTTTCTCACTTGGTTGTGGACGCCTTTTCGAAGGAACACCTGCTCAAATGCTGAACTCTTTAAAAAAGCTTCGTCAACTTCCCGATAAGACACTTCTTTATTGTGGTCATGAATATACCAAAACCAATGCTCTTTTCGCATTAACACTTGATCCACATAATCAAAAACTTCGTCAAAGAGTGGAAGAAGTTTCTTTGCTACGTGCAAAAAACGCTATGACTTTACCAGTAACCTTAGGGCAAGAAAAAGCCACCAATCCCTTTCTCCGATGGGATGATAGTGTGTTGCGAAGAAACCTCGCAATGGAAGAAGAAACAGATGAAGAAGTCTTTGCTGAAATTCGAAGAAGAAAGGATAACTTTTAAACATGCTTAAGTTCGTATTACGTTTGTTCCTCCTTTTTCTTTTCGTGATACATACTCAACTAACAATGGCAGAGGAAAAGAAAACAGACTATCGATTTGAGTTCCCGTATATTATTGCAAATTATACCTTAACAGAAGATTTTCTCTTGAAAATGGAACAAATTGGAAAAGAATATGAAAATTTACTGCCAGAGTTAAAAGCATCTAATACCCCATGTAACAATACTATTAAAGAATTTACCACTTACATTTCTGATCAGCCAAAATTAATGAATATTTTAAAAAACAATAACATCACGCCTAGAGATTTTTTTCTTGGTTGCAATGCGCTTACGGGAACGTTATTGATACTTACCTCGGCTGAATTTGATGAAAAAAACACCGTATTTTTAAGCAATTTGGAATTTGGTAAAAAGCATATGTATAGAGTATATACTGTTGTAGAAAAAATTTGTGGCTGTTAACTTTAAAAATTAATTGACTTAACAAACGGAGAAGTCTTTGCTGAAATTCGAAGAAGAAAGGATAACTTTTAAACATGCTTAAGTTCGTATTACGTTTGTTCCTCCTTTTTCTTTTCGTGATACATACTCAACTAACAATGGCAGAGGAAAAGAAAACAGACTATCGATTTGAGTTCCCGTATATTATTGCAAATTATACCTTAACAGAAGATTTGCTTTTAAAAATGGAACAAATTAATAAAGAAGAGTGTGAAAGTTCACCATCAGAATCAAAAGTATCCGATACCGAAAAAGAACCTGATATTGAAATTGAACACGACAACAGTATTGAAGGATTCGTAGCTTCTATTTCTAATCAACCAAAATTAATGAATATTTTAAGAAAAAATAATATAACACCTAAAGATTTTGCTATAGGAACCATCGCCCTTCAAGCAACATTAACAATGCTTTTAGCTCCTCTTGAACTTCTTAAAAAAGAGGGGATTTCTTTTGATGAAAAAAATACTGTAGTTTCAAACAATTTAGAGTTTGGTAAAAAATATACGTATAGAATACTTGCTATTTTAAAAAGTCGTTGTAAATAGAATTCGTGCTATTTTGAACAGACTATCAATTTGTTTTCTCCCTAGCAGCAACCCAAATATCATTGTAAATTATCCTTTAACAGAATATTTTCTCTCAAAAATAGAATAACTAAAACAAATAAATTGAGGATTTACCCCCAGAGCCAGAGGCATCCAATACCGGAAATGATAACAGCATTGAAGGGTTAATTGCTTCTATTTCTGCTAGATCAAAACTAACAGATCTTTTAAGAAAATATAATTTCTCACCTAAAGATTATGTTATTGGTCTCATGGCCCTTCAAACAACTTTAGCTGCAATAATAGCCTTTGAAGATAAAAAATTCTCTTCAAAAATACTATACCTTCAGATAATTTTAATTTCAGTCAAAAATATGTAGATAGAATTCGTGCTATTTTAGATAATTAATTAGTTTTGCAAACGCCGGCAAATATCATCTAATTGTTCTAGTGAAGAGTAGCGTATTTTTAAATCACCACCTTTTTTGCCATGCCGAATAGTCACTTTCATTCCGATCACGTCTGCAAGTAATTTTTCTAAAGATTTTGTTTCTGTATCTTTCTCAACAGCAGTTCGTTTTTTGACTTTTGGATTTGCCTGTTCATACGCAAGTATTTCTGTTTGGCGCACAGAAAGCCCTTCGCGAATAATTTTTTCAGCTAAATCCTGTGGATTCTCAACAGTGATAAGACAGCGTGCATGACCAGCGGAGAGTTGCCCATCGGTTAAGAATTGTTGTACTTTTGGTGGAAGTTTTAACAAACGAAGCGTATTAGCAACATGACTGCGACTTTTTCCAATAACTTGCGCTAAATCTGCCTGCGTATATCCATGTTCATTCAGCAAAATTTCATATCCCATTGCTTCTTCGATAGGATTAAGATCAGCACGTTGAACATTTTCAATAATTGCCAATTCCAAAGCCGTTTTATCATCTACATCGCGAACAATAACCGGTAATTTATTTAAATTGGCTCGCTGTGCAGCACGCCAACGCCGTTCGCCAGCAATTAATTCAAAACGATGAGGATGATCACGTGATGGTCTTACAATAACAGGTTGAACAACACCGTGCTGGCGAATTGATTGTGCTAAATTATCAAGTTCTGAATCGGTAAAATGACGTCGCGGATTATGTGGATTGCACGAAATAGATTCAAGTGGAACAAATCGTTCAGAAACAGGAGAAGCTGTATTGGACTCTGTAAATTTGTCAGTATTTGATGAACGTGTAAGATCGCTGTTTAAACTGATATCCCCAATTAATGCCGCTAATCCACGACCCAGTCTTTTTTTTGATTGATCATCATTCATAATTTTGCTCTTTAAATTTTTAGTTTATTTTTTTAAGCAGCAGCACGTGCTTGTTTTTCACGTTGAATCATTTCTGATGCTAGACGCAAATAAGCTTGGCTCCCAGCACATTTGAGATCATAAAGCAATACAGGTTTTCCAAAAGAGGGCGCTTCTGATACTCTTACATTTCGTGGAATAACAGTACGATAAACCTTATCTCCCATAAAAGAACGTACATCTTCAACAACTTGATTTGAAAGATTATTACGTCCATCATACATTGTTAGAACGATACCTTGGATTTCTAAAGATGGATTAAGTACGGATCGCACTTGTTTTACTGTTTCAAGTAATTGACTTAAACCTTCAAGTGCTAAAAATTCACACTGCATAGGCACTAAAACAGAATCCGCAGCCCCCATAGCATTAAGTGTTAAAAGATTAAGGGAGGGGGGACAATCAATTAAAATATAATTGAATTTTTTTTCCATTTCCGGATCATCATAGAAAGCTTTACGTAAGCGTTGTATGCGATCTTGTGATGAAGAAATTTCCATTTCCACACCTAAAAGATCAAGTGTAGAGGGAACTATATAAAGATTGGGTACTGCTGTTTTTAAAGCCGCTTGTGTAATTGAAATTCCCGAAACTAAAACATCATAAGAAGATAAAGGACGGTTATTACGATCAATCCCTAAACCTGTACTAGCATTACCTTGTGGATCAACATCCATAATAAGGACATTTTCACCAATAGCCGCTAAAGCTGTTGCAAGATTAATTGCTGTGGTTGTTTTTCCGACTCCACCCTTTTGGTTTGCAATAGCGATAATTCGTGTTTCGCTCATTTTGCTCTACCCTCTATATGATCGAATATGAGAAATTTCCAAAATAACAGAATTTTCATCAACTTTACTTTTATGTTTTAACAGATCAAAGTGCCAATTGGCAGAGGCATTTTTTATTTCTGTAGCGTAATCCCGACCTTTTTGCAAAAGAGCGATTGTTTTTTCTGTTAATAAAGGAAAAATAAGTTGTAGAAGACTATTGAGCGGCGCTAATCCCCGTGCCGTTATAATATCAGATACGGGAATTTTTTGATATACATCTTCAATTCTAGCGTGATAAACCGTTGCTGGAAGATTAAGTTGAGAAATAACTGTTCGCAAAAAAGCAACTTTTTTCCCATTACTTTCAACAAGATTAATATGTCCTACTTTTTTTTCTTTCAAAAAGATAGCAATCACAATTGCAGGAAAACCTCCTCCTGATCCTAAATCACACCAATGTAAAGAATGAGCATACAAAGGAAAAATTTGTGCTGAATCTAGAATATGCCGTGTCCATAGATCTGGTATCGTTGTAGCAGATATCAAATTAATATGTGCATTCCATTGAAGTATTAAAGACTCAAACTGAATTAAATTTTCCATCGTTTCACGTGAAACAGAAGGAACAATATTTAATAATTGTTGATATTTTTTTTCTGTAGAAAAATCCATTAAGCTGTTTTAGCCTTTTCACGTCGTTGACGTTGAATATATGTAATAATAAGCGATAACGCGGCGGGTGTCATGCCATCAATTTTTTGTGCATCAGCAATTGAACGCGGCGACACTTCTTGAATTTTTGATTTAAGTTCATTTGAAAGACCTGAAATTGCCTGAATATCAAGAGAAGAAGGAATTTCTAAACGCTCATCTCTCTGAAGAGAAGCAATATCTTGTGCTTGTTTATCTAAATAAACCGCATATTGTGCCTCAATTTCTAAAGATTCTGCTGTTTTAGAATCAACCGTTTGTAATTGTGGCCAAAAATCTGAAAGACGCTCTAAAGTCATATGAGGATACGCAAGAAAATCATAAGCGGAACGCCGAATTCCATCATGATTAACGTGTAATCCATGAGCAGAAGCTTCATTGGGTGTTAAAAAAAGATTTTGACATATTGATCGTGCTTGATCAAGGCGTTCTTGTTTTTTCTGATAACATTCCCAACGTATTTCACTCACAATACCCCATTTTTGTGCCAAAGGTGTTAAACGCGTATCAGCATTATCAGATCGTAAAGATAAACGAAATTCAGCACGTGATGTAAACATCCTATAAGGTTCACAAACACCACGTGAAACCAAATCATCAACCATAACACCAATATAAGCGGTAGAACGACTTATAAGTATTTCATCTAATTTACCTACTTTACGTGCCGCATTTAACCCAGCTAAAAGTCCTTGTGCTGCTGCTTCCTCATATCCTGTTGTACCATTAATTTGGCCTGCTAAAAACAAACCCGGTAAAGAACGTAATTCTAAGCTTCTCGTTAATTGTTGTGGATTAACAAAATCATATTCAATAGCATAACCAGGTTGCAAAACTACAGCATTTTCCAACCCTTCAATGGTTTTCAATAGAGAAATTTGTACATCTTCAGGAAGAGAAGTAGAAAGACCATTTGGATAAACAGTATCATCATTTAATCCTTCTGGTTCTAGAAAGATCTGATGTCCATCACGTTCTCCAAATTTCACAATTTTATCTTCAACAGAAGGACAATAACGTGGTCCTAACCCTTCAATATTTCCAGAATATAAAGCAGAACGATAAATATTCTCGCGAATAATTTGATGTGTTTTCTCATTTGTACGTGTTATTGCACATTCAATTTGTGGTTGTTCAATTTTCTCTGTTAAAAGAGAAAAGGGAATGGGATTTTCATCTGCTTGTTGTTTTGGAAGATGATCCCAAGCAATTGTTTTTTTACTCAAACGAGCAGGGGTTCCTGTTTTTAATCGACCAAATTTTATATGATAATTTTTTAAACGTTTAGCAAGTTGCACACTTGACTGATCTCCCATACGTCCAGCAGCCCATGTTTTATCACCAATATGAATAAAGCCATTTAAAAATGTCCCTGTTGTTAAAACAACAGCACCAGATAAAATTGTTCCTTGTTTTTTTAAAATAACACCTGATACACAATTATCTTTAACGACCAGATCAATAACTTCATCCTCAATAAGAGTAAGATTTTCTTGTTCTTTTAATAATTTTTGAATTGCTTTTTTATAAAGTTGTCGATCCGCTTGCGTCCGTGGTCCTCTTACTGCCGGTCCTTTACGTCTATTAAGTAGTCTAAACTGAATTCCAGCAGCATCTGCTGCTCTTCCCATGAGACCATCTAATGCATCTATTTCACGAACTAGATGCCCTTTTCCAAGACCACCAATAGCAGGATTACACGACATTGTTCCCAGTGCTGATATTTTATGTGTAACAAGCGCTGTTTTGGCTCCTACACGCGCTGAAGCTGAAGCCGCTTCACAGCCAGCATGACCACCACCAACAATAACAACATCATATGATTGCATTTAATTCATTCCGTAGAAAATATTCTAAGGTTTCACGTGAAACAGTATATAAATTACATAATCTTTATAATCTGTCTATGAAATAATCAATGTTTCACGTGAATCATTATTTACCAACACAAAACTCTGAAAAAATAATATCAAGCAAATCTTCAACATCAATATCTCCTGTAATTTTTCCAATAAAATCACTTGCACAACGGAGATGTTCTGCACGTAAACTGAGATCAAGAGAATGATAATTAAGAGAATATTCAATCTCTTTAACAGCCTCCTTTAATAATTGAAGTTGTCTTTTACGCGCCGGAACAATATTTCCAATTTCAGAAGCACGATGATGACAAAATGATTCAAGTTCTTTGATAAAATAATCAAAATTTAAACCAGTTAATGCGGAAAATTGTATAGACCAATGCTGATCATTTTTTTCATAAAGATCAAGCTTATTGCCAACACACCATATTTCAGCCGATGTTTCTGGTAAATCAACTTGTTCAGGATTTCCTATATCATAAACCAAAATAACTAAATCAGCTTCCCTAACATGCTGTTTAGCAACTTCTATTCCCATTTGTTCTATTTTATTTTCTGTTTTTCTAAAACCAGCAGTATCCGTTAAAAAAATAGGTAAACCACCAAGAATAATTCTCATTTCTAAAGCATCACGGGTTGTTCCTGCTTCTTCCGTTACAATAGCAACAGATCTTCCTGAAAGACGATTCATAATGCTTGATTTTCCAGAATTTGGAGCACCAGCAATAACAATTTTTAATCCATCACGTAAAATACTCGCACGCTCTCCTTCAATAATATATTCACGAATAGAAGTACAAAGATCCTCAACATCTTTCCAAACTTTATCAGATATTGCGTTGGGAATATCTGCTTCATCAACAAAATCAAGTTCTGCCTCAATAAAAGCACGCGCCTTCATAAGCTTATGACGCCAATCACGATAAAGCGTCGTTAAATGTCCACTTGTACCCATAACAGCTAAACGCCGTTGGCTTTCCGTTTCTGCTTCTATTAAATCAGCAAGACCTTCTGCTTGAACAAGATCTAATTTTCCTTCCATAAAAGCACGACGTGAAAATTCACCTGCTTCTGCAATACGGCATCCAGAAAATGTCGACAATTCATCGAGAAAACGACTAACAACGGCTTTTCCTCCATGTAAATGGAATTCTGCACAATCTTCCCCCGTAAAACTATGAGGAGCAGGAAAAAAAACAGTTAAACCAGAATCTAAAAAGCTCCCATCACGAGCAGTAAGATTTCCATAATGCATAAAACGTGCTTTAGGTAAACGACCACAAAGCGTTTTAACTATATCCACAACATGAGGACCAGAAAGCCTAATGACTGCAACCCCTGAAGGTAACAATCCACTCGAAACAGCAAAGATTGTATCCACAGGTTTTATCCTAATAAAAACTTTAATGACTCTACGTATTCATTGAATCAAAAAATTCACTATTGTTTTTTGTTTGCTTTAATTTATCAATCAAAAATTCAATTGCATCTGTTACATTCATAGATGCTAAAATACGACGAAGAACAAAAATTTTGTGTAAATCTTGTCGTTCTACCAAAAGTTCTTCCTTACGCGTTCCTGACTTTAAAATATCCATAGCAGGGAAAATACGCTTATCAGCAACTTTTCTATCAAGAACAATTTCAGAATTACCTGTTCCTTTAAATTCTTCAAAAATAACCTCATCCATACGACTTCCTGTATCAATCAAAGCCGTTGCAATAATGGTTAAAGATCCACCTTCTTCAATATTACGTGCTGCACCAAAAAAACGTTTTGGACGCTGGAGAGCATTTGCATCCACACCACCTGTTAAAACTTTCCCCGAAGAAGGAACAACTGTATTATATGCACGTCCAAGACGTGTAATAGAATCAAGAAGAATAACAACATCGCGTCCATATTCAACGAGGCGTTTGGCTTTTTCAATGACCATTTCTGCTACTTGTACGTGACGTATTGCAGGTTCATCAAAAGTAGAAGAAACCACTTCTCCTTTTACTGAACGCTGCATATCTGTAACTTCTTCTGGTCGTTCATCAATTAAAAGAACAATGAGATAACATTCAGGATGATTAGTGGTAATAGAATGAGCAATATTTTGAAGTAAAACTGTTTTTCCTGTCCGAGGAGGAGCGACAATTAACCCTCTTTGTCCTTTTCCCAATGGAGATATCAAATCAATCACGCGTGATGACATATCTTTCTCTGTAGGATCTTGTATTTCCATTTGGAAACGCTCATTTGAATAAAGAGGAGTAAGATTATCAAAGTGAATTTTATAACGAATCTTTTCAGGTTTTTCGAAATTAATTGTATTAATTTTAAGGAGAGCAAAATAACGTTCTCCCTCTTTTGGACTACGTATAGGACCTTCAATGGTGTCGCCTGTTTTTAAAGAAAATGACTGTATTTGTGCTGGTGAAAGATAAATATCATCGGGACCAGGAAGATAATTAGCGTCAGCAGATCTCAAAAAACCAAATCCGTCTTGTAAAACTTCAACAACACCCTCTCCTATAATTTCTACATCTTGTAGAGCAAGTTTTTTCAAGATAGCAAACATTAATTCTTGTTTGCGCATAAGAGAGGCATTCTCAACTTCTAATGTTTCAGCAAAAGAAACAAGTTCAACGGGATTTTTGCTTTTAAGTTCTTGTAGTTTCATTTTTTGCATGAAATATGCTCTTTGTAATTAAGGAGAAGATTATCTTAAATAATTTATGGAAATTTATGAATGAAATATTCTTAAGAAAAAAAATATTTTACACTCAATTTTTTTAATCTGCAAGTACCATTTATATGAAATTTATCCCTGTAATATTAAGTAATTGTATGAAAAAATTGAAAAAATATAAAAATACAAATAGTGTTTAATTTATTTTATAACAAAAATATGAGTTAGAATTATAGCATTAATTAAATGCTATTCAAAAGTATTTTTTACAGAAATTTATATTAATAAATTTATATTAAAGAAGGGATTCTTCTTATTTATAACTGTGTTTAGTGTGGATTATTATTTATCCTCAATTTTATCCACAAAAGAGACTAAAAAAAAGAATAAAAATAACACTATCTTAAAGATATTATCCCCTCTTTTTTATAAGAGGTATAAAATTATCACAAGCATTTAATTTGTGTATAAAAACGAAGAATTTTTCCTAAATTTTAGTTTTATAAAAAACGGTAAGGATATATACACATATCTTAACAAGGAGTTAAAATTTCTGTGACAAAAGAAAAAAAAATCTTTCATTTACACATGCTTTCTGATGCAACGGGAGAAACATTAATCTCTGTTGGAAGAGCTGTAGCATCGCAGTATACAATGAGTCAGGTAACAGAGCATATCTATCCTATGATTCGTAATGAAATACAGTTACAAAAAGCTCTTGATGAAATACAACAAGAGCCAGGTATTGTTCTTTACACAATGATTGATGAAGAATTTAAACTTCTCCTTCAAAAAAAGTGTAAAAAAATAAAAGTTCCATGTATTGATATATTGCATCCTGTTTTAAATGCTTTTCAGTCTTACCTTGGAATGCCAACACATTTACGTGCGAGCGCACAACATGATCTTAATGCAGATTATTTTCGCCGTATTGAAGCACTGGATTTTACAATAGAGCATGATGATGGACAGTCTTCCAGTAGCTTATCCGAAGCAGATGTGATCCTTGTTGGAATTTCAAGAACCTCTAAAACGCCAACAAGTATCTATTTAGCAAATCGCGGAATAAAAACGGCTAATGTTCCTCTTATTCCTAATATTGATTTGCCAGAATCCCTTTTAGAGGCAAAAAATTCTTTAATTATTGGTTTAATTGCTTCAGCTGAAAGAATCTCACATATTCGTCAAAATCGAGATTTGGGAGAAGGTTTTGCTCTTGATAGTTATACAAATCGTATCAACATAGCTGAAGAATTAATCTATGCAAAACGCATTTGCGAACGTTTTGGTTGGCCTATTATTGATGTCACAAGACGCTCTATTGAAGAAACTGCTGCTGCAATATTTGAACTTTTATCACGATTTCGTGAAGGAAAATGAGAGAAAATTCTCATGAACGCAGATACGTTAATATTAGCATCTCTTAGTTTTTATCGTGCAAAATTATTAAAAAAAGCAGGTTTAAATTTTTTCATTGAAGGAGCTTCTTTTGATGAAAGAGAAGTAGAAAAAAAAGCAAAAGAAAAAACATCTAAAGAACTCAGCTGTTTTCTTGCGAGTGCAAAAGCAAAAAATGTTTCAGATCGTTTTCCTGATGCTTTCGTTATTGGTTGTGATCAAGTGCTTGATTTGGAAGGTAAAGTTTTTCACAAAGCAACAAATATTAAGGAAGCACATCAACGTTTATGTGAGTTATCAGGAAAAACCCATTCTCTTCATAGTGCGGTAGCTTTATTTAAAAATGGTCAAAAAATTTGGGTTGAAGCTTTTAGTGCACATATGTCCGTCCGTTTGCTCTCGTCAGAATTTATTGAACATTATTTAGCACGCGTAGGAAAAGATGTTCTAAACAGCGTGGGAGTATATCAAATTGAAGGGGAAGGGATTCATCTCTTTGAAAAAATTGAAGGAGATTTTTTTACCATTGTTGGTTTACCTTTGCTGCCTCTACTCATAAAACTGCGTCATTTAGGAATTATTGATGGTTGACTTAACAATAAAAAAAATAAATTATCCGCGTGCTTTTGTTGTTGGTTCTCCAATTCATCATTCAAAATCGCCTAAAATTCACAATTTTTGGCTTAAACAATATGGTTTACAAGGAGAATATCTTGCACAAGAAGTAACATCTGAAAAATTCAGTCATTTTATTGCATCTTTACAAAAAATAGGTTTTTGTGGAGGAAATGTTACTTTGCCTTATAAACAGGAAGCTTTTCGTTTAGCAGATTATAAAGATGAGAGAGCAACAATGATTGGTGCTGTTAATACACTTTGGTATGAAGGAGATAAGCTTTGTGCCACGAATAGCGATGCCTATGGTTTTAGCGCTAATCTTGATGATTTTGCATCTGATTGGGGAGGAGAAACAGCTCTTGTTTTTGGAGCAGGTGGTGCCGCACGCGCTATCATATATGCCTTAGAAAAACGCGGATTTGAACAGATTTATTTGATTAACCGTACAAAACAACGCGCTGATAATTTAGCTCAGCATTTTGGAAAATACATTAAAGTTTACGATTGGCATAAAATCCATGAAATACTTCATCAAGCTGATTTGATTGTTAATACAACCTCTATTGGCATAAAAAATCCAGAAGAAAAAAGTGATTCTTTTTTTTGCGATTTTCATAAAGCAAAAAAAACGGCGTTAGTAACAGATATTATTTATACACCATTAATAACTCCTTTTTTACAACAGGCAAAAGCTTGTGATCTCAAGACGGTTGATGGACTTGGGATGCTTCTACATCAGGCTGTTATAGGGTTTGAACAGTGGTTTGGAATAAGACCACAGGTAACAAAAACATTACGGACAGCTATTTTAGAGGATATGAGTGAAAAGAAAGAATGAAGATCATAGGATTAACGGGATCAATTGCTATGGGAAAATCAACAGTTGCTGATTTTTTCAAGCAAGCGGGTATATCTGTTTTTAGTGCTGATGAAGCAGTACAACGGCTTTATAAAAGTGAGCCAGTTTTGTCATTCATAGAGAGTATTTTTCCTGGTGTTGTTGAAAAAGGTGAAGTTAACCGTTTGAAACTTTCTGAAATTTTGATTGATGATAAGGAAAAATTACAAACATTAGAAAAAATAATTCATCCTTTGGTGCAAGAAAAAGAAAGGGAATTTATTGATATAGCGCGTAAACAAGGGAAAAAATTAGTTATTCTTGATATTCCACTTCTGTTTGAAAAAAATGGTGAAAGTCGTGTGGATAGCGTTATTGTTGTTTCTGCTCCACCAGAAATACAAAAAGAACGTGTAATGATTCGCCAAGGTATGAATGAGAAAAAATTTGCCTTTATCAATGCTCGACAAATGCCGGATGAAAAAAAACGAGAACGTGCTGATTTTATTATTTATACAGGGAAAGATTTAGAGAATACACGTCAACAGGTTTTTGATGTGATAAAAAAACTAAAGAATTGAAGTCATGCGGGAAATTATTTTTGATACAGAAACAACAGGTTTAGATAAAGAAAAAGATCGCATAATCGAAATTGGTTGTGTAGAAATGGTTGATCGTTATCTTACGGGGCGACAATTTCATGTTTATTTAAACCCTGAAGGCGTTATTATTCCTGATGAAGTTGTAGCAATTCACGGATTAACCAATGAACGCCTAAAAAACGAGAAAAGTTTTAGTGATATTGTTGATGAATTTCTGGAATTTATCAAAGGTGCGACAATGATTGCGCATAATGCGAGTTTTGATATTGGTTTTATTAACGCAGAATTAAAACGCGTCAACAAACCGCTTATCAGTGTTGATAATATTCTTGATACATTGGCTATGGCACGGCGTAAATTCCCTATGGGTCCTAATTCTCTTGATATTTTATGCAAACGTTTTGGAATTGATAACAGTCATCGTGTTCTTCATGGTGCTTTGCTTGATGCAGAGATTTTAGCCGATGTTTATATTGAACTGATCGGTGGAAAGCAAGGTGTATTGGGTTTTGATAACAGAAGGGGACTTGAACATATCCAGAATGATAAAGATACATCTTATGCAGTTAAAATTCGCCCACAGGCTTTACCTTCAAGATTGAGTCCGCAAGAAAAAAGGTTGCACGCTGATTTTATCAACAAGATAGGTGAAAAAGCTCTGTGGAATAACTTTAAAATTCATGAATAACATCATTTTTTCTCTAAAAAAATCACTATTTAAATTAAAGAATATGGATGTCAAAAAAATGGTCGTTGTGGGGAGGGGAACACCACAACGACCCTGTCGCTACATCGTACCTCAGCTATCATAGGAGGAGCAAAATGAAAGCTATTAATCCTGTAACAGCAAAGAAAAGCTCTAGGTACTTAATATAAAGTGCAACGACTTCATGTGTTATGAAAAGAAAAAATGGCTTTTTAGAGGCAAAATGAAAAAATAAAAATAAAAGTGAAAAAAAATATATACAGGTAATTTGTTTTTTAGCTGAAATGGAGAAATAGAATTGTCATGAAAGCAACAGATCATCTTTTTTTGGTTGACGGATCAGGCTATGTTTTTCGTGCTTATTATGCTTTGCCGCCTTTAAAACGTAAAAAGGATGGACTTCCTGTAGGAGCAGTAGCTGGTTTTTGCAATATGTTATGGAAATTACTTTGTGATGCTCGTAATACAGCTACTGGTATTGTTCCAACACATTTTGCTGTTATTTTTGATTATTCATCTGATACTTTTCGGAAACAAATTTATCCTGAATATAAAGCGAATCGCGCTGAACCTCCTGAAGATCTAATTCCTCAATTTGCGCTAATACGCCAAGCAACGAAGGCTTTTAATTTGCCTTGTATTGAAAAGGAAGGCTTTGAAGCGGATGATTTGATTGCTACCTATGCAAAATTGGCAACAAAGGTTGGGGCAAAAACAACCATTATTTCTTCTGATAAGGATCTTATGCAACTCGTAAATACGCATGTATCTTTGTATGATGGAATGAAAGACAAACATATAGGTATCTCAGAAGTTGTAGAAAAATGGGGTGTTGCGCCTGAAAAAATGATTGATTTACAAGCATTAATTGGAGATTCAACAGATAATGTACCAGGTATTCCAGGTATTGGTCCCAAAACTGCAGCTCAGTTGTTAGATCAGTTTGATTCTCTTGATCTTTTATTGCAAAACGTAACAGAAATTAAACAAACAAAACGACGCGAAAACATTCAAGCTTATAGAGAACAAGTTAAAATTTCTCGTGAACTTGTTAGGCTTAAAACAGATGTTCCTATAGATAATGATTTAGATGATTTTGTTTTGGAGCCACAAGATGGTCCACGTTTAATTGCTTTTTTGAAAGCGATGGAATTTTCAACATTAACGCGTCGCGTGGCAGAGGCAACGTCATGCGATGCAGCTGTTATTGATGCCCTTGATATAGATGTTGAATGGGAAAAACTGAGCCACAGGCATGATTCTGATATCAATAATACTGAGCGCGCATCTCTTCATAATTTTTCTGAAAATTCTCCACAAGTTTTTGCACAAAAACGTAAAGATCAAGCGCTGACTCAAAAAATTACAAGAGATGCTTATACAACAATTCTTGATGAGGAAATTTTAAAAGATTGGTTATCACAAACACAAGAGCAGGGTTTTTTCGCTTTTAATACTGAAACAACATCTCTTGATCCGATGCAAGCAAAGCTTGTTGGTTTTTCACTCGCATTACAGCCAGAAAAAGCAGCTTATATACCTCTTGAACATTTTGATGAAGGAGAAGAGGACCTTTTGAGGGGCGGGCGCATTGCCTCGCAGATTGAGACCCGAAAAGCTTTAGCACTTTTAAAACCGATATTAGAAGATTCATCGGTGTTAAAAATTGGCCAGAATATAAAATATGATTGGTTGGTGATGAAGCAATACGACATTATGATAAGCTCTTTTGATGATACCATGCTTTTATCATATGCTTTTGATGCTGGAACATTAACCCATAATATGGATGATTTATCTGAACGTTGGCTTGAGCATAAACCAATTTCCTATAAAGATTTAACGCATAACGGAAAAAAAATTACTTCTTTTGCACAAGTAGATTTAAAACAAGCAACCCTTTATGCGGCGGAACATGCTGATATAACGCTACGCCTTTGGCAAGTATTAAAACCGCAACTTGTTGCTCGTGGAATGACAAAAATTTATGAGCGTCTTGATCGACCCCTTGTAGAAGTTCTTGCAAAAATGGAAGAACGTGGGATTCTTATTGATCGGCAGATTTTATTGCGTCTTTCAGGAGAATTGGCACAAGCTGCTTTGATTTTAGAAGAGGAAATTTACAAACAAGCTGATGAAAAGTTTAATCTTTCTTCGCCAAAGCAATTAGGGGATATCCTTTTTGGCAAAATGGGATTACCTGGAGGCGCTAAAACTAAGGGTGGACAATGGTCAACTTCTGCACAGACCTTAGAAGAGTTGGCTGCTGAAGGTCATGTTTTGCCGCGTAAAATTATTGAGTGGCGTCAACTTGCAAAGCTAAAATCTACCTATACAGATGCCTTGCCTTCTTATATTTTTTCAAAAACAGGGCGAGTTCACACGAATTATTCTTTGGCAATAACATCAACAGGGCGGTTATCATCATCAGAGCCAAATTTGCAAAATATTCCAGTGCGGACTGCTGAAGGGCGTAAAATTCGAACAGCTTTTATTGCTCCCAAAGGACATGTGTTACTTTCTGCTGATTATAGTCAGATTGAATTGCGCATTCTTGCACATATTGCGGATATAAAAGCATTAAAAGAAGCTTTTGCTAAAGGGCATGATATTCACACTATAACGGCATCACAAATGTTTGGCGTTGCGATAGAAGGAATGCATTCAGATATACGACGGCGTGCAAAAGCGATTAATTTTGGTATTATTTATGGTATTTCAGCTTTTGGATTAGCCAATCAATTGGGAATTTCACGCCAAGAAGCGGGTCGTTATATTCAACTGTATTTTGAAAGATTTCCAGGAATTAAAGATTATATGGAGAAGACCAAAATCTTTGCACGTGAAAATGGTTATGTAGAAACAATTTTTGGACGTCGTATCCATTATCCAGAAATAAAAGCAAAGAATGTAAAAATTCGTTCTCTTAATGAGCGAGCAGCTATCAATGCTCCAATTCAAGGTTCTGCAGCCGATATTATTCGCCGCGCTATGATACATATGGAAGATGCTTTAAAAGAAGAAAAACTATCAGCAAAAATGTTACTGCAAGTGCATGATGAACTGATTTTTGAAGTAACAGAAGAAGAAAGTAAAAGAACCATGGCTGTTGTTAAAAATGTTATGGAAAATGCTACAATGCCGATTTTATCTTTATCTGTACCGCTTGAAGTAAAAGTCATGACGGCTCAAAATTGGGATGAAGCACATTAATTTTTTTATTTATTTTTAAGAATGTTGATTGCGTTGGAAAGATTAAGATAGGCTTTGATAGGCAAATGATCTGAAGCAATGCGTGCAAGCGGTGAATGATGATTTTCAATACTTGTTATCAATTGGTGTGGAAAAGAAAAAACTCTATCAAGGGCTAAAAAAGGAAAGCGAGAGGGAAAACTTGGTACAACTTCAAAAGTGCTATCAAAATAGGGAAAAAAATGATTTAAAGATGAGCCTTTTCCCATCCGCCATTCATTAAAATCTCCTATGAGGAGTGTAGGCATAAGGGAGCGTTTTTGGAAAATTTCAAGGAGCATTTTTGTTTGTTGTTTACGAGAGTAACGTAATAAGCCAAAATGAGCCGCAATAATACGAATAGGGCCTGCTGCCATTTCCAACTCTACAATTACAGCCCCACGTGGTTCAATACTAGGAAGAGTGACTTGTAAAGTATCACGTACATATCCCTTTCGCAAAAAGAGAGCATTCCCATGCCAACCATGTCCATGAGGTGACATAGTATTAAGAGGTACAGGAATCAAACCGGTTTCAGCTTTTAATAGCTGAAGATTAATCAAACCGATGCGTTCTCCAAAACGTCTATCTGCTTCTTGAAGAGCAAGGATATCAACTTGTAATTCAGTAATAACACGGACAATTCTTGTAGGATTAAAAATTTTATCAACACCTACACATTTATGCACATTATAGGAAGCAACGGTCAGATCATAATTACTATTTTTATTGATGATGTTTGATTGATGATGAGAACGGCTGTGAATTGCATTTAAAAAGGAGCTATGGAGTTTTTGTTGGATAAAACCGGTAAACCAAGGAAATTTTTGCTTATAGGGTATTTTTGTCATTTTGCGAAAAGAATAGTCCCTAAGAGACAAAGGGTAAAGACTTACACTAAAAACAAAAGAACCTTGTCTCTTTTAGAAACAAGGTTCTTTAATTAAGTTATGATTTTTGCAATCAATCACGGTTTGAGCCAAGAAATTGTAGCAAGAAGACAAACATATTGATGAAATCAAGATAAAGATTCAACGCGCCCATAATAACTTTACGTCCTCTGGTGTCGCTTTCATCTCCTTCATAATACATCAACTTAATGCTTTGGGTATCGTAGGCTGTCAAACCAGCAAAGATAAAAACACCAATTACAGAGATAGCAAATTGCAAAGCGCTTGATCCAAGAAAAATGTTCACAATCATGGAAAGAAACAAGCCGATCAATCCGATGAATAGGAATGAACCGATTGCTGTGAGATCACGCTTTGTTGTGTATCCATAAAGTGAAAGAGCTCCAAAAGTTGCGGCGGAAATGACAAAGGTTTGCACAACACTTTCTGTCGTATAGCGCAAAACGATTGAAGACAGTGAAAGACCAACCAGAGCAGCATAACCAAAAAAGAGGCTACGAGCAGCGTTTGTACTCAATGTATTAATTTTAAAACTGAGGAATAAAACTGCTATGAGTGGTGCAAACATAACAATGTAAGAGAATGGCGATGTATAAAATGTTACTCCAAATGATGTTAGATAAACACTGCTATTGATCTGAGCTGCTGCTTGGCCCATATCCGTTGTCGTTGCTAATGATACAATTGCATAAGCGGCAGCAGCTGTAATAAGCAAACCAATGGCCATTGTATTGTAGACACCCAACATATAGTCGCGTAATCCCTGATCAATTGATGCATCGGCATGAGAAGCAGGTGCCGAACGTAAATCTTTAAAATTAGCCATAATATAAAATCCTTTAGCATATGTTCCGTCAGGTACAGGGCTTTAAAAGTATCTCTGTCATTATACAGATAAGCTTGGCATAAGCTTTAATTTGGCAAATACAAAAAACCCTTAAGAATCACTGACAGAATTCCAGTATACCTACTCTTATTATGGCGATTTATTTAAAAATTACAAGAGATTTATATAAGCAAGGAACCTTACAAATTGGTAAGGAAATGGTTCATTTTAATAAAAAATGTTTCCATTTTTCGCCATATTTTTACAAGATAATAAAGACTACACTCAAAAATTTTTATTATTCACAGAAACTATGTAATACAATCCTTTATAAAATATCCACTATTTTTGCGTTTATGAGAAGAGCGGCAACTATCATAACGCTATTTTTCAATCTTCAATATTGCACCTGTTTTGCACGGTTAGAAGAGCTATTGAATTGGATTTATATAACATATTGAGATATAATGATAAACTGTCTTTTTGTATGCTAGATAATATTCCGAATATCGTAAGATTCTCTGGTTGCAAATCTGTTTATATTACATAAATCAAGATTATTGACTTGCTTGTGTCTTGCAAGAGACATGGTTTTAATAAATTCAGCATGAACAGATTTCAAATAAAAGAGATTTAGGCTATTAAGGGCTTTTATTCAATATGAAAAACGGTAATTTATATTTATAATCAATAGGTTGATTTAAGAAGACACCATTGAAGATAGTTGAAAAAATGTTTTTTATTAAACAATATATAAACCAAAAAAGGAGAGTTTTTTAACGAAGCGCTTAAGAAGGGCTCTGTAAAAAACAATACCTGTAAAAACTAAAAACATATGAAAAGCAAATGTTCTAAGCAAATAATAGAACTTTAAATGCTGTAAAATATTTTCTCTCTGAATTTGATAGAGGACATATGGATAAAAAATATTGATTTCTATTTGAGTTCATTTCTTTTGCATTGACCAAGTGTAGAAGTGTAAAGTTGAAAAATAAGATTTTATAATCTTATGAAAAGAAACACGAAAAACAATTAGCTGCAAGAATTATCCAAGAAAAATCAATTTATAATCAGGCTTATGATGGTCAATGATCTCTGTTTTCTAAGACAATGAGCATATCAATGAGAAGATGTATTGTTAGAATGATTTTTTGCTTTCATCCAAGCGCGCAATTCTTCAATAAGGATGGCAATAACACCGAGAGTGATAAAACTATCTGCAAGGTTGAAAATAGCAAAATAAAAAATATCATCAATATGAAAGAGTATATAATCAGTGACATGATGAAAGCGAATACGATCAATGAGATTGCCAATTGCTCCCCCAATAATAAGGATAAGGCCAAAGCGCATTAAAGACTTATTATATTCAGTATTTTTCCATAGCCATAGAAGGAAGATAATCACAATGATTGTGATGGCGATGATTACCCAGTGAGAAAAGGAAGAAAAAAACGAAAATGCAATGCCAGAATTACGCACATGATAAAGGGAAAGAAAAGGAATAAGCGAAATTTCTGTTCCTAAAGGCATATTGTGCATAACCCAGTATTTGACAGCTTGATCAAGTAGTACTGTAAAAGCCAAACCCAAGAGAAGAAAAGGGAGTGATTTAGGCGTCATATTTTTCCTCACATGGTTCCAGTATTAAATAGGGGCGACGGATTTCATAAAGCATAACAGCTGTTGCTACAGCTAGATTAAGCGAGTCTGCGCGTCCGCTTTGTGGAATACGCGCAAGTTTATCACACCGATTTGTAAGAAGATCTGATAATCCCTGTTTTTCATTCCCCATTAAAAGGATAATAGGGCCATTTTTGAAATCAAGTGTGCGATAATCCAGAGATCCTTTGAGATGTGTTCCAACGATCATACCTTTAAAGTGAGCAGACCAGTTTAAAAAGGCGCTTTCATCAAGACGATAAAGTGGCACAGAGAAAATAGATCCCATGGTTGCACGGACCGCTTCAGGCGAGAAAGGGTCTGTTGTTTCGCCAATTAAAATAACACCTTTAGCACCTACAGCATCAGCAGTTCGAATAATGGTACCAAGATTTCCAGGATCACGTACACGATCAAGCGCGATGTAAACATCTTTAATCTGTCCTTTTATCATTTCAAGAGAGTGCCATTTTTGCTTGAAAATACCAATAACTGTTTGTGGATTATCGCGTCGGGTAAGTGATTCCATAACCTTTTGTGAGGCTTTAATAACAAAACCACCGTTGGCTACAGCATGTGCGGCAGTATTTTCGATAGCAGCATTACCGATTTTACTTTTAGAAAAAATAAGCGTCTGTATTGTCCAGCCGAGATTGAGAGCATCAATGACCAATTTCAATCCTTCTGCCATGAAAAGACCTTCTCTATTACGGTTTTTCTTTTGGCTAAGTGCTTTAAGATCTTTTATGATGGGGTTGCTAAGAGAGGTAATTTCTTTCACTGTACCAGTTTTGGGTCTACACATATTCAAGCAATCCAACGGCTAAAAAGAGAAGTAGAAAGAGCACGTCCTGCAACTTCTTCACGCAAAATGAGTTCTCCTGATTCGACCGTACCACCAAGATTTACAAATGCATCACGCATTAAAGCATGAAGTGCAAAGAAGGAAGCACGAATAGAATAAGCTGTAAGGACAACAGAGAGCGGTTTATCAGAGAGAAGTTTACGACAATTTGTGATCATAGCGGGTAAATGATCAAACAGTTGCCAAATTTCACCATGGGGTCCACGCCCATAAGCAGGGGGATCAAGAAGAATCATATCATAGCTTTTCTTACGACGCAGTTCACGCTCGACAAATTTCATAGCATCATCGCAAATCCAGCGAATAGAATGATCTGGTAATCCTGCTTTTTCTTGATTAGCTTTTGCCCACGCAATGGCTTTTTTAGAAGCATCAACATGGGTAACATTCGCACCCGCTCGTGCCCCAATCAAAGAGGCAATACCTGTATAGCCAAAAAGATTCAACAATTTTATAGGACGTTCGGCTTTAACAATTTGTTTTTCCATAGAGCGCCAATGGGCATCTTGTTCAGGAAAAACCCCCACATGACGAAAGGAAGTAAAACGGCCTAGAAAAGGCAATCCATTCCAAGAAAGAGTCCATGTTTCATCAAGTGGCTTTTTAGGAAAATGCCAACGACCAACCCCTTCTTCATCACGGTTTCCTGTGAAAATAGCATCAACATCAGCCCATTGTTTTTGTGGTAAAGCGGGTTTCCATAGTGCTTGACCTTCTGGTCGAATAATGCGGTAAGCTCCATAACGTTCTAATTTTTGTCCATGACCAGAATCAATGAGAGCATAGTTTTCACTTACACCTGTTTCTAAAATAAGGGGCAACTTTTCCTGCGGATATCTATTGTTATGGGAGGAGGATTGAAAGCATTGTGCGGGCATGTTTTGTATCACGGTATATGAGGTATGAAAATATATTATAAAGTTCTTAAGTGTTTCGTAAAAGTGCAAAAGAGCTAAAGCCAATTAAAATATGTATAAAAAAGAAAAGAGCACCTTTAACTCTGTACTGAATATAAAATACAGAGAGAAGAGAAAAGATTTAATTAAAATACCATTACACCAGATTTGTGATAGACGTTTTCAATTTCTCTATCTCGGCGTTACTTTTTTTGAGAGCTTTTTTGTATTTGTGATAGGAAAACCAACTGATCAGATTCCCTAATAAAATACCAAAACCAAAGAAAATAAAGAGCCATATAAAGAGGGGAGCATGATAAGTAAAACTTTCAGAATCTGCTCGAAAAGGATCAAGGGTTAACGGAACCATTTGACGATTAGCAACGATAAAAACAATCAAAAAAGCTGCGAGAATCACACCGATACTTGTTAGAAGAATACGTTTAATTATCATAAGTTTCTCACTGATTAAGACGGTCGCGTAAATCCTTGCCAGTTTTAAAAAAAGGAATCCACTTTTCTTCAACAGAAACAGCTTCACCTGTTCGTGGATTACGTCCATTACGGGCTGAACGGCTTTTTACAGAAAAAGCTCCAAATCCACGAAGTTCAACACGATTGCCATTTGCAAGTGCTGTTGAAATTTCCTCAAAAATAGCGTTTACAATATTCTCCACATCCCGTTGAAAAAGATGCGGGTTATGACGAGCGATAATTTGCACAAGCTCTGATTTTACCACAATAGCCTCACTTTCACACAAAAATTTTTTTGTAATTGTGCACTTCATACATATTACAATATATAAACGGATAAAAGCAAAATAAAACGAAGAAAAAACAAATTGCAAGAAACAAAATTTGAAAATACCTTCTATAAAGGTTATACAGATTAAAAATGCGGAGTATTTAAGAGATTAGGAGAGTATGTCCGTACACAATCATTATGAAGCCTTTTCGACGCAATCATCTTTCGGAGATGTTTTTAAAAAAGCATCCCGTCATTCGCGTCGCGTTAGCATATTAAAATTTTTTTTACCTCTCTTAGCGTTGATTTCAGCGCTGGTTTTTTGTTGGTTTACGTTTTTCTTGGTTCCCGTTACTTCTGATTCTATGCCTTTGAATAATGAAGAAAGTGGCGTGGTGAATTTGACGATGCTCAATCCAAAGTTAGAAGGGTATACGCGTGCTCATGAACCTTATTGGCTTAAAGCAGAAAAGGCATTTCAAGATCATACACACTCTGGAATGATTGGATTACAAAACATTACAGCTAAAGCATTTATGGGTCAACAAAGACAGGTTTTTCTTGCAGCACAAGGGGGGGTTTACGATAATATTAATGGTTTTTTACAGTTGGACAAGCCATTCACCATTACGACGAATGATGGGATGATGGCACAATTTATGTCAGCGAGTATTAATTTATCCGAGGGACAGTTAAAAACAGACCAACGTGTTAATATTCAGCAAGCCGGTTTGCATCTTGCCGCAAATGCATTACAAATTCGAGAAAAAGGAAAAAACATGTATTTCCATGGTGGTGTGCATTTAGTGCTTCAAAAGCAATGACGCAATATCAATTTGAATCTTCAAAGGATATTTATAAAGAGAAGTATGTGTATATACAAACAGAAGAATTGAAATAATGAAATCGTACAAAAGATGGATAGGTGTGACGTTAGCTTTTAGCATGGGAATGTTAGGAGGAGGAGCAATTTTAGGATATGCTGAAGTGGCTCATTTTGGAATAAGTTTATCAAGCGACAAAGAACCGGTAGAACTTCATGCAGATTCTTTGGAAATACGTGATAAAGAAGGGATAGCGCTTTTTAAAGGTGATGTTTCAGTGGTGCAAGGTGAACGTCTTTTAAGAACGGCAAAATTAGTTGTTTACTACGATAAAGCACATAAAGAAATTGATAAAAACAAGGAAGATACAAAGGCATCATCTGTTTCTTTATTTGGTTCGTCGAGTATACAAAAAATGGAAGCTTTAGGAAAAGTTTATATAAAAATTGCTACGCAAATTGCTACGGGTGATAAAGGCGTTTTTGATGGAAAGTCAAAAATAATGAGTTTGACAGGGAGTCATGTTGTGTTAACTGATGGTGACAATGTGGCCACGGGGTGCAAACTAACGGCAAATATGGAAAGCGGAAAGGCTTTTTTAGAAGGTTGTGAGACGCCTAAGAAAAAAGGTCGTGTTTCTATTATTTTAAAACAAAATCAAAAGAATGGCCATTAAGATTTCATGTTTGGAATCAAAAGAAAAAGACAGACCGATAGGTATAATCTTGAAAGTGAAGCTTCAAAAAATCCCTTAAAAGGGACCTTGATTGCCAGTAACTTGATTAAAATTTATCGAGGAAGACGAACTGTTAATGGTGTTTCTTTTGGCATTCGTACGGGAGAAGCCGTTGGCATTTTAGGGCCTAATGGGGCAGGTAAAACAACTTGTTTTTATATGGTTATGGGGCTCATAAAATCTGATGGAGGATCCATTAAAATTGATGGATTTGATATTACGCATCTTCCGATGTATCGACGTGCGCGTTTAGGTATTGGATATCTTCCACAGGAGGCTTCGATTTTTCGTGGTCTTTCAGTAGAAAATAACATTAAAGCTGTTTTAGAGGTCGTTGAAAAAGATCGCCTTAAACAACGTGAAGAATTAGATAGCCTTTTACATGAATTTAAAATTGATCATTTGCGTAAAATGTCTGCACTTTCGTTATCTGGAGGTGAACGTCGGCGACTTGAAATTGCGCGCGCTTTAGCTTCTCGTCCCCATTTTATGTTACTTGATGAACCATTTGCAGGAATTGATCCTATCGCTATTTTCGATATTCAACAACTTATTCGTCATTTAACTAGGCGTGGTATTGGTGTTTTAATAACGGATCATAATGTGCGTGAGACATTAGGGCTTGTCGATCGCGCTTATATTATTCATACAGGGCGGGTGTTAGTTCATGGTTGTCCTAATGATATTATCAACAACGTTGATGTACGCAGAATTTATTTGGGAAATCAATTTTCTCTTTGATTTTACAGCTTTCACGAGTTTCCATTTAAATTTAACCAAACATTATTACTGAAAATCTCCTTATTTATGCCAAAACTTCTTTTATGACTATAACCTTAATGTTGTTATTGAGCGGTGAAAAAGGCTTCATCATTAGAGGTTAATTTGTTGTTTTATAAGTTTAGCTTGCTCATGATTGTATTATAGAAAGATATCACTAGATTAACTTGATAATGAGTGATAAACGAAGCTCTTAATAAATGCGTGCATTATTGAAAGGTAAAAGATATTTATCATATTTTTTTCTGTCGAATCAAATAATATATCGATGATGCTGTTTTAGGTATTTTGATGGGAGCACCGGTTATATATTGCGGTTATTCAATAGGAGTTGTCGTATTTTATTGGTTTATATGGCCTATTTGAAAATAGGAGCTGGGCTACAGATATCAGGATAAATCTATAAATCTTTTAAACTAATCATTAAATCTCTAAAAACCTTTATATTCTTGTTATAAGGCGATGTTCAAGCTATACAATAATTTTCAAAGTAAAGGTCCATTTTGCTCAGTATGCTTTTCATCTTAATTTAAGGGCTCATTTTTAAAGAAAGAAAAACTCTGATGGCGAATTATACATCAACTCTTATGACAAGTTTAATAAATTTATGAATAATGACCTTTTCTAGAGTCGTAAGGAAATTAACTTTATGAACAACTTCATTTCTTTGGTTTCTCATGCCGTTAATGATGATCCGAATACTATTTATTGTTGTGATAGAAGTGATATGAGATGTATTGAGCCATCATCCATTATAAATTGAAAAGTAAAAACACATGCGATGTTGCGAAAAGTGAAAGAACATTAAGTATCTATACTGTTTATAGGTTTATTGATGAGCATTTTAGCGTGTAAGAGGAAAATTAAAGTATGAATTTGAGTGAGTTAATAGCACCGGAAGCGATCATTCCGGCTCTTAAGGCTAATTCGAAAAAACAGGTTCTGCAAATTTTAGCCGAAAAAGCTTCCAAGCTAACAGGTCTTAGTGAGCATGTGATTTTTGATGTTGTTTTACAGCGCGAGAAGCTTGGTTCAACGGGTTTGGGCGGAGGTATTGCAATTCCTCATGGAAAATTACCTGATATTAATCGGATCATTGGTATATTTGCACGTCTTGAAAGTCCTGTTGATTTTGAAGCTCTCGATGACGAACCTATAGATCTCGTTTTTCTCCTTTTAGCACCTGAAAATGCTGGTGCGGATCACTTAAAAGCTTTATCACAGATCGCACGTGTTTTGCGTCACACTGATGTTGTGCAAAAGTTGCGCAATACGCATAATGCTAATGCGCTTTATGCTTTACTGATTCAAACTTCAGAATCAAATGCAGCTTAGAAGATATTATGAGTGCATAAGTTGCAAGGTATACACCACGGAACGTAGAAAATAATATAATTTTTATCTTAAAAGACTGATAGCAAAAGGTTATGTCATGCAATTTATGAGAAATCGTTTCTAAGCGAACTTTCTTTTTAAAGAGCAAGTAACAAAACGAAGTACTTGTTTTTTCTTGTTCTTGTATATTAAAGCATCTAAACATTATGCTTCATGGATTCTTTTATCCTGTTATACTGTAAAAAGCCATCATTTGAGGTGTGGAGAGATAAGGCATGTAAGTCTTCTTAATATATTAAGTGCTTTTAGAATGTGTGGTAAATATTCTTTAGCAGGACTTGTCTGTAGAGCTTTTGGTTAAGTAAATCAAATAAGTAGGAAGACAAGAGTAGACTGCTCGACAAGAATCCAAACTTTTTCAGTCCAGATTGGATTAAGAATCTTCGTCCTTTGAAAGCGGGAAAGAAATCAACAGAAAAGTTTATTTATGCATCGAATTTTTCGTAAGTTGAGTTTGAGTGTTTAGGGATAATATTTTAATGCTCAAGAAAAAATAAGAGTGTATGCTCAGTATAGCAAGATATTGATTTATAAATATAATTAACTATTTTGCATGTTGGATGAGAGATGCGAATACTGTAAGATTCTCTCACTTCAAACCTGTTTATGTTGAATCAATCAAAACCATTTTCTTGCATGTTGTAAACGGAATTAGCGTGTGGATAAAAACTGTACAAGAAAGGGGTAAAAATGAAAGTTATAGCTTTAGGTTGGGTGAAACAGCTTTGTGCATGGGAAGATTTATTAAGATCCACTTTAATTGATTAAAATGTTGTTAAAAAATGATAAGGTTAGAATTGCTGTAGAAAAGGTTTTATATTTTTGTTGATAAATTACTTAGAAATAAGAGAAGGAAACTTTTCAAAAGAATTCTTAGGAAGTTTTTTATAACAGAAAGGAAAATGTCGTCTAACATATTAAAATAATATGATTAAGCTATTATAAGCTACTAAAATCATTTTAGAAATTAATAATTGGAGATAAAATATATAGGGAAATAAGATCAAAAGAAACAAAGTGGTATGTGATTATTGAGATAGAATCTGAATTCTTTATGTTTTATTATTAATATCTTGATAATATTTTATTATTTTTACAAGATATTTTGAAGATTGAGAAAAAGTGTTATCGGGACGATATTGAATACGAAGTATGAATGCACTATAATGGGTGAAAGATGGAGTATTTTGCGAACATAAATGTATTGAATGCATAAAGTCGAGGAGTGATATCCGTAAGGCGATTAAGCTTTTTTGCGGGGAGTACGGTGTGTATTTTCAAAATTTTGCATCAGATTGCTTGTGACATAAAGAGTATGGTTTATTTCTTAACAGAGTGATGGTATATTTTCATCTCGTTTTGAAGTTCTATAGCTTAAAGAAATCTTTTTTTATACAAAAACGAAATGAGTAGCGTAAAATGAAGATGTTATTTTTTAATGTGATTATTGAATAAGAAGTTTATGTTTTGGTAACGATTAAAAGGTCACAATGAAACGTAGAAATCTATTCTGGTTAGTGTGAAAATATTTCGCTTATTGAAGGAATTAAGACAATAACACATGAATATCGAGGAGTTTTTGTTGAATTTTTCCAATGAAGAGAATCTTGTTAGAGACTAAAGAAGTGAGCTAAATGAAGATGTTTGAAAAGACTGTTATTGCTGCATCTGTAATGGTTCTTGTTACAGCGGGCGTGGCATGTGCACAAACGCCAAGCCGTTTAAATCAATTTGAAGCGTGGGGAGCCTATTCTTATAAATCGCCCAAAAATACGATTTGCTATGTGTTATCGGTACCTTTGAAGGCTCTTCCAACGACAGTTAATCATGGTGATAATTTTTTCTTGGTTACCAAGCGTTCTCATTCACCTATTTCGTTTGAACCGCAGTTTATGGCTGGTTATACCCTTCAAGAAGGGTCGAGAGTGACAGTGACCATTGGAGGTAAGGACTTTGATTTTTTCACGAAAGATTCCTCAGCTTGGTTGGCTTCATCAGAGCTAGAAAAGCAGCTTGTTTCTGCTATGCGTGCAGGAAGCAATATGACAGTGAAAGCGATATCAAAACGAGGAACGCATACCACTTATACTTATTCCTTAAAAGGGATCACTGCTGCATTAAATGCAGCTCAAAAGTGCCATTAAGGTTTTGATAATTTCTAAAATAGTGATGTGAATTGGAAAGCAATGGCCATTTCCTATGACCTTAGACCAGTTGGTTCATGTTTTGCGCGAGAAACAGATAATGTGATCGTGAAGGAGAGTTCTAAGCTCTCTTTAATTGGTTTGTCGCAAAATGAGATGGTGCAGGCTTTAAAGACAGTTGGTGTACCAGAGCATCAAACGCGTATGCGTGTGCGTCAGCTTTGGCATTGGCTTTATGTGCGTGGCGTTTCAAATTTTGATGAGATGCTGAATATTTCTAAAGCAATGCAAGAAACACTTAAGTGTCATTTCTCCATTGCGCGCCCAGAAATTGTTGGAGAACAAATATCAAAAGATGGTACGCGTAAATGGCTCTTACGTTTTCCTGCACGTGGAGCTGGAAGGCCTGTTGAAATTGAAACGGTTTATATCCCTGAAGAAGGACGTGGTACTTTATGTCTTTCATCGCAAGTAGGGTGTACGTTAACTTGCTCTTTTTGCCATACGGGAACGCAGATGCTTGTTCGCAATCTGACTGCGGAAGAAATTTTGGCACAATTATTGGTTGCACGTGATTGTTTGGGTGATTTTCCTGATAAAAATAACCCTGATGGGGCAATAGTTCCCATTGAAGGTCGCAAAATTACCAATATTGTTATGATGGGGATGGGAGAACCTCTTTATAATTTTGAAGCTGTTAAAAAAGCTTTATTGATTGCTTCTGATGGTGACGGGCTTTCTTTATCAAAACGTCGGATTACGCTTTCAACCAGTGGGGTTGTTCCTGGAATTATCCGAACCGGAGAAGAAATTGGTGTTATGTTGGCGATTTCACTCCACGCAGTACACGATACATTAAGGGATATGCTTGTTCCCATTAATAAAAAATATCCGCTTGCTTTATTAATGGAGGCTTGCCGTAATTATCCTGGTCTTTCCAATGCAAAACGAATCACTTTTGAATATGTTATGCTGAAAGATATCAATGATAGTTTAGATGATGCTAAGGGATTGATTAAGTTATTGAAAGGGATTCCTGCTAAGATCAATTTAATCCCTTTTAATCCGTGGCCAGGGAGCAATTATCAGTGTTCTGATTGGGAGCAAATCGAGCGTTTTGCTGATGTTGTTAATCAAGCGGGCTATGCTTCTCCTATTCGGATACCGCGTGGACGCGATATTTTAGCGGCATGTGGACAACTTAAATCAGCTTCAGAGCGTTTACGGAAATCTGAACGTTTGCGACTTGAAAATGCCATTGGTCATTAGTTAATACAACTTTCTGCGATATTAAAGCCTATGCTTTTTTTCAGTAAATCAGCATATAATAGCATGTGTGAGACAGAGATTAAGATGGATAAGTGCTAGACGAACAGTTTCAGCTTTTATATGCTCAATGGGGGAAAATATTGTATATAGTAGTCTGTTTGCGTAATCTCTAAAATGAGGAGGAAACCTCATTTAGAGGCAATATGAAGTCTTAAGGGTCTTAACTAATTTCCATATTATTACCATACCTTTTAATTCTATTTTATGACTTTTAAAAGCATCTACGGTAATATCTTTTAAAAAGTGGAGATTGTATATTGCCTCACTCTTTTGTTTATTACGTTCTTTAAAAAGATTTCGCTTTACACACGAAAACTCCCGATTCGCTTATAACGTACAAGGGAAAGATATTGTTTGATTCAAAATAAACAGGTTTAAAATGAGAGAATCCTACAATATTTTTGTTCTCATTTAAATTAAAAACGATAAATTACATTTATAAATCAATGTTTTGTAACTATAAGGAGATGGAGGGCAAAGATAGTAAAAGTACCAGCAATAAGCCAGTCGAGAAAGCGAATATAAAGAGGATTTTTATTGAGAATTTTGGTAAATTTATGCGCTGTAAAAACGATAGAAATTGTAATGGGAAAAGAAATAGGAATATAAGAGAGTCCTAAAAAGAGTAGCTTTTGTGTTGCCATAGGATCATCCGCATTGATAAATTGTGGTAAAAATGTGGCGTTAAAGAGTATAACTTTAGGATTTAAAAGATTGATTCCAATACCAGCAAGATAGTTACGTTTAGCGCTTTGAGATTTAGAAGATGTCTGTTCAAAGGAAAATGTCGGATTTCTCCGTAACGCTTGAAAGGAAAACCATAAAAGGTAAAAGGCGCCAACAATTTTTAGAAGAATAAAAGTGTGTGGTGCAGCAAAAATAAGCGCTGATAAGCCAAGTGCTACAGCGGTAACTTGAATGGCAAACCCTGTTGCACTACCCAAGGCGCACATAATTCCAGCTTTTTTGCTTTGTGTAATGGTTCGTCCTACAGAAAGCATCATATCAGGTCCTGGAATAAGTGCTAAAATCAACGATGCTAAAGCAAATTGTACAACAATAGACCACTCCGGTAGAAATGACACGTAAATCTCCTTTTATTTTTAAGCAGTATTCATTATTTACACTCTAAAGCGTTTTTATTTACCTTTTTTGCGTCTTTTTAATGTTGCTTAAAGAGAATTTATTTTTATACTTGTTGCATTGTTTTGATTTCTAGGTAGAAATAAAAGAGCAGCTCATATAGAACTTTGAAATGAAGAAGTGGCAAAATATTAGAAAAGTTGTTTTGGCTTATTCGGGGGGATTGGATACGTCAATTATTCTCAAATGGTTGCAAAGTACGCTAGGCGTTGAAGTTGTAACTTTTACAGCGGATTTGGGGCAGGGGGAAGAGCTAGAATTTGCTCGTCGTAAAGCTGAAATGTTAGGTGTTAAAGAAATCTATATTGAAGATTTGCGTGAAGAATTTGTGCGTGATTTTGTTTTTCCGATGTTTCGAGCCAATACCGTTTATGAGGGGACTTACCTTTTAGGAACATCAATTGCACGCCCACTTATTTCAAAACGCCTTATTGAAATTGCTAAGGAAACGGGAGCAGATGCAATTGCTCATGGGGCAACGGGCAAAGGCAATGATCAGGTGCGCTTTGAGCTTTCCGCTTATGCTCTTAACCCTGATATAAAGATTATTGCTCCATGGCGTGATTGGGATTTTAAGAGTCGGACAGATCTGTTTGAATTTGCTCGTACACATCAAATTCCTGTAGAAAAGGATAAGCAAGGCGAAGCACCTTTTTCAGTGGATGCAAATTTATTGCATTCTTCATCAGAAGGAAAGATTTTAGAAGATCCAGCACTTCCTGCTCCTGAATATGTCCATATGCGTACTCTTTCGGTAGAAGATGCTCCAGATCAAGCAACAAGAATCACTCTTGGCTTTAAAAAAGGTGATGCTGTTTCAATCAATGGAAAAAATTTATCTCCTGCAACTTTACTTGCAGAATTAAATCATTATGGGCGCGATAATGGTATTGGTCGGTTAGATTTGGTGGAAAATCGCTTTGTGGGTATGAAGTCGCGGGGTATTTATGAAACCCCAGGGGGGACCATTCTTTTAACGGCTCACAGAGCTATAGAATCTTTAACGCTAGATCGTGGTGCAGCTCATTTGAAAGATGAATTGATGCCACGTTATGCAGAACTCATTTATTATGGATTTTGGTTTTCGCCGGAACGTAAGATGCTGCAGGCAGCTATTGATTTATCTCAAGAACATGTTGAAGGTGAAGTCACGTTAAAACTCTATAAAGGAAACGTGATTGTTGAAGGGCGCCAAAGTAAAAAATCACTTTATTCGAGTGAGTTGGTAACTTTCGAGGATGATCAAGGTACTTATGATCAAAGAGATGCAACTGGTTTTATTAAATTAAATGCTTTACGTTTGCGTACATTAGCAATGCGTCATCAAGGCGATAAAGAAAAGAAATAGAAAGTTACGGTGACAAGTGTAATGTGGATTAGTGCTTTTGTATGAAATGCCTAGTTGAAGCATTTTTTCTGTTGGTTTTTACCGTTCTTTCGTTCAATATTAGAAGCTTATCTTTTGCGCTAATAAATATAATAAGCAAAACCCATGATAATAATAGCAATGAAGGCTTCGATAATCAAAACAAGTCAATTTTGCTTTATAATATTGAATGTTTTTGATTTTTATCAGAACAAAATATGTTTATAGCGAGGGCGGTTTTTGTATTGTGACTTAAGAGTATAAAGAAATTTTCATCTTTTTGCTTGCTATTATTGACGAATAAATTCAAGAACCATACACCCTATTTTGAAAGAGTGTAATTTTTAGGACAAATAATGATGCGTGATCAGTGTGATACCCTTAACCTTACGCCTGAATTAAAAGATGCAGCTTCTCAATCGAGAACTTGGCCATTTGAAGAAGCACGTAAGATTATCAAACGGTATGAAAAGACGGGTTATCCAGACAGTGTGATATTTGAAACAGGTTATGGCCCTTCTGGTTTACCGCATATTGGAACTTTTGGGGAAGTTGCACGTACAACCATGGTGCGTCATGCATTTCATATTCTTACGGAGAATAAAGTAAAAACAAAATTGCTTTGTTTTTCTGATGATATGGATGGTTTGCGCAAGATTCCTGAGAATGTGCCTGATCGCGAAAGGATGGAACATTATCTTGGTCAACCGTTGAGCCGTGTACCGGACCCTTTTGGAGATGATTATCCTTCTTTTGGGGCAGCGAATAATGCCCGGTTACGGGCTTTCCTTGATCGTTTTGGTTTTGATTATGAATTTGCAAGTGCTACGGATTATTACAGTTCCAGTCGTTTTGATGAAACGCTTTTGAAAATTCTTGCCTGTTATGACAAGGTTATGGCAATTATTTTACCAACATTAGGTGAAGAGCGGCAAGCGACCTATTCACTCTTTCTACCGATTTCTCCCTTTTCTGGAAAAGTATTACAGGTACCGATGATTGCGCGTAATGTTGAAAAAGGTACAGTTACTTATATTGAGCCAGAAACAGGAGAAACCATAGAAACAGAGGTTACAGGGGGCAAGGTTAAGTGTCAGTGGAAGGTAGATTGGGCAATGCGTTGGACAGCGCTTGGCATTGATTATGAAATGGCAGGAAAAGACCTTATTGATTCCACAAATCTTTCTTCTAAAATTTGTAAAGTATTAGGTGGAAAGCCCCCAGAAGGATTCAACTATGAGCTCTTTTTAGATGAGAAAGGGCAGAAAATTTCCAAATCCAAGGGAAATGGCTTAACCATTGATGAATGGCTTACTTATGCTCCAACAGAGAGTTTAGGGCTTTATATGTTTTCAAAGCCTAAAACAGCAAAAAGGCTTTATTTTGATGTCATTCCTAAAGCGGTTGATGAATACTATGCGCATCTTTCAGCCTATGGTCGCCAAGAATGGAAAGAGCGTCTGAATAATCCTGTATGGCATATTCATAATGGTTGTCCACCGCAGGTTGATTTGCCTGTATCCTTTGCGATGCTCCTAAATTTGGTAAGTGCTTCAAATGCGGAGAATGCAGAAGTTCTTTGGGGTTTTATTTCTCGTTACGCTAAAGGAGCAAATGCACAAACTTATCCAGAACTTGATCAATTGGTGAAGTTTGCTATTAAATATTTTGATGTTTTTGTTAAACCAAACAAGAAATTTCGTATACCAGATGATAGCGAACGAGCAACATTAGCACAAATTGAGGAAAAATTAGCTAATTTACCTGAAACTATTGATGGCAACATGTTACAAAATATGCTTCTTGATGTTGCACGATTAACGGAACGTTATCAAGATCATAGCAAAAAAAGCCCTGAAGGTGGGCCTGGTGTTTCCAATGTTTTTTTTCAAATGTTGTATGAAGTCCTTCTTGGACAAGAGCGAGGTCCACGATGGGGATCATTTATAGCGCTTTATGGGATTAATGAAATGCGTGCACTGATTGCTGAAACACTTGCACGGCCGACGGAGGAATAATGGAACGAAGAGTGCAGGAAGTAAAGCGACGCCGTACATTTGCAATTATTGCTCACCCAGATGCGGGGAAAACAACATTAACAGAAAAGCTTTTATTGTTTGGTGGTGCTATTCAACTTGCAGGAGAAGTAAAAGCCAAAAAAGATCGTATTCAAACCCGTTCTGATTGGATGAATATTGAGCGTGATCGTGGTATTTCCGTTGTGACTTCGGTGATGACGTTTGAATATGAAAATCATATTTTTAATCTCCTAGATACTCCAGGACATGAGGACTTTGCGGACGATACCTATCGCACTCTCACAGCTGTTGATAGTGCTATCATGGTATTGGATGGGGCACGCGGAATTGAGCCAAGAACACTGAAATTGTTTGAAGTATGTCGGATGCGGGATATTCCTATTGTTACGTTTATCAATAAAATGGATCGTGAGGCACGTGATCCTATAGAGCTTTTAGATGAAATTGAAGAAAAGCTTGCTCTTGATACTGCGCCTATAACATGGCCAATTGGTACGGGTAAAGATTTTGTTGGTACCTATGACCTTCATCATAATCGTTTTCGTCAAAAAGATGATGAGATAACACAGCGGATAGTTTCAAATCCCAGAGAGGTTGTCCATTTACTCCCTGAATATCAACATTCAACTTTTATTGAAGGGGTAGAACTCGCTCAAAGTGTTTGCAAGAATTTTGATCTTCAAGCTTTCCGTGAAGGTCATATGACTCCGGTTTATTTTGGTTCAGCTTTGCGAAATTTTGGTGTTCGTGATTTGATCAATGCGCTTATTGATTTTGGTCAAAGTCCTCGTGATCAAAGTGCAGATCAGCGCAATGTCATAGCCATGGAACCTAAAATGACGGGATTTGTTTTTAAAATTCAAGCGAATATGGACCCTAATCATCGTGATCGTATTGCATTTTTTCGGGTATGTTCGGGAACACTTGAACGTGGTATGAAAACAAAGTTGGTTCGAACAGGAAAACCGATGACACTTTCGGCTCCACAATTTTTCTTTGCGCGTTCACGCCAAATTGCTGACCAAGCCTATGCCGGTGATATCGTAGGGATTCCTAATCATGGAACATTGCGTATTGGCGATACTTTGACTGAAGGAGAAGATATCCTCTTTAAGGGAGTACCAAATTTTGCACCAGAGATTTTGCGTCGTGTTTGTTTGGGCGATCCAATGAAAGCAAAAAAGCTCAAAGAAGCTTTGCAACAAATGGCTGAAGAAGGGGTTGTACAATTGTTTATTCCTGATGATGGGTCGCCTTCTCTCATTGGTGTTATTGGTGCCTTGCAAATTGATGTTTTAACGGAACGACTTAAGGTGGAATATTCTCTGCCGGTAAGTTTTGAATCAGCGCGCTTTAATTTATGCCGTTGGATTTCAGCGCAGAGCAAAGATGAGTTGCAAAAGTTTCTCAGCAATCACCGCTCTGCTATTGCGTATGATTTAGAAGGTGATCCAGTTTTTTTAGCAGAAAATCATTTTTCATTGAATTATGAAGCAGAGCGGGCACCGAAAATAAAATTTGCAGCTTTTAAGGATTATCAAGTACGCTCTTAAAATAAAGAAAAATATTTTCTACAATAATTTGATTTATAATGATAATTTATCGTTTTTCATATTGAAACAATCAAAATCATTTGTTTTCACGTCATAAGTAGGATTGGTGTGTGCGTAAAAACACTTGAAGCAAGAAATACAAAGCCTCTTATAAATTTTCTCTATAGCCAAGAGCTTTCAAAATATTGGGCGAGGGTAAAAAAGTGATTATGGTGGTTTGTAGCGTTATGATGTAACGATGGTGGTGTGTGATGTATCTTATCCCATTCACGGAAGTTTACATTATACTATTCATTTATATTATTATGGGACGACATTACGAGGTAAGCTCAAGTACAATGAAAGATGTCTATTTAAAAACAAACATATAAAATTGCAACATAATGATATTTTTGGGCATTCTATTTTGCATAAGGGATGTGATCCTAGCAAGATAGAGGCTTGCACGATAAACTTTTGCAAAACTCTCTCCATAAAAGTAATCTATTTTCGCTGTTAAAGGTAGACATATTATTTTTTTCTGAAAATGGTGGGGTATGTAAAGGATATTTTCAGATTGCACTGTATAAAGAATACGGTAAATTTATTATATTCAAAGAGCTGCAATGCATTGGTACCCCTAGCACCTTTTAAAACTTTAATATTTATTTTTATATTACCTATTTGAGTTAGAGAATAAACTGTAGCCAATTCTACGTTGAAAAATATCAGAAAAATTTTATATATTTTTTCGCGATGATTTAAGACATATAATTTACTTCAATATTTTTTTAAATTTAAACTAAAAAATCTGCTGTATAAATATAGCTTTTCAGTTTTTCCTTGTATAAATATTGTATACAGTCAAAATAATACAAATAATCAATAAGCTGAAATTTGTTATCCCAAATATGAGATCATATGACCTATAAACCGCGTGTCTTTTCTATTTCTCCGGGAACTGCTTTTTTGCCTCACTTTGTTGATGCACTACTTTCTGGTAGCCTTATTGATAATTTCGCTTCCAGTGGAGATATTCAAACTGCCCTTGCTGATAGCCTTATTTATGTTCCAACACGTCGTGCTGCTCGCGCTTTGCGTTTAGCTTTTGTTGAAAGAAGTGATACACAATCAACATTTTTGCCAACCATTCGTGCTCTAGGAGATGTAGATGAAGACAGTTTCCTTTTTGTTGAAAATCATACCAGCGCTCTCGATCCGCCTATTGGAGAAAGCGAACGTCTTTTACTTTTAGCGCGCCTTATCCGTCCATGGCGTGAAAATTTGCCTGCGCATCTGCGTGCCATGTTTGGTACAGAAGATGTGCTTATTCCGGCTCATAGTGCTGATGCTATTTGGCTCGCGCAAGATTTAGCACATTTGATGGACGAAATTGAAACAGAAGGAGCAGACTGGTCAAAACTTAAAAATATTGCATCTGATATGGTCGCTGAATGGTGGCAAATAACGCTCGATTTCTTGACTATTGTTACGCAAAATTGGCCAAAAATCTTGACAGAAAGACAACGAAGTAATCCCGCGGAATGGCGTAATCAAGCACTCACAATGCATGCAGAAACTTTACGACGTATGCCGCCTGATAAACCGGTCATTGCAGCTGGTGTATCAGGTTCTATGCCCGCAGTTTCTCATCTTTTAAAGGTTATCGCTTCTCTACCAAAGGGGGCTGTTGTTCTTCCTGGCCTTGATCTTCATATGGATGAAGAACAATGGAATGCACTAAGCACAAGCAATGAAGAAAAAACAGCTTGTGATTTTTTTGATCTTGCAGAAAATGTTTTTAGCCATCCTCAATATCATTTAAAAAAACTTCTAACTCTCATGGAGTGTCAACGTCATCATGTTTGCGAAATTGGCCAACAAAGTATAACAAAGAAAAAACGAATGGCTCTTTTATCAGAAGCACTCCGACCAGCTTCTACAACAGATAAATGGGTACAAATTGTCCGTAACGATTATGAAAATCTTTGTGCAGATTGGTCATTTATTGAAGCTATAAATGAACGTGAAGAAGCTCTCGCGATTGCTGTTACCTTACGCAAAGCTATTGAAGAACCTCAAAAAACTGCAGCCCTTATTACAAACGACCGTAATTTAGCACGCCGTGTTGTTGTGGAATTACAGCGATTTGGAATTGAAGCAAATGATTCAGGCGGAATACCACTTGCACAAACATTGCCTGTAACTCTCTTACGACTTATCTTAGAAAATGTGTTGCAACCCGATGATCCCATTGCTTTTCTTTCTCTTCTTAAACATCCACTGACAACACTCCAACAAAACCGTCATCGTTTACGGGAAATGGCAGAAAATTTTGAACTTTTTGTTCTTCGAGGGAATACAGGACGCATCAATCTTTGCGAATGTGATCAATTTCTTGAAAAATGGATTGAAACGCACTTTCATAATAGTTCTGAAATCAACGCTCTTGATCAGCAGAAATGTGAAGAAGCACGTTTCCTTTGTCATCTTTTGAGGAAAGCTGTTGAACCTTTAACATCTCTTATGAAAAAAGAGAAAGAATGTACCATCAACGAAGCTGCGATAGCAACTGTTGAGGTTTTTGAAAATTTTGGGCGCAATGAGAATAATTCTCTTGCACATCTTTATCAACACGAAGCAGGACAAACCCTATCAAAATTTTTACGTGAATTGGTCAGTGATCAATCCGGATTAACATTTCATCTTTGCGAATGGCCCGCTATGTTTTCTGCCATAATAGCAACCCGTTCTGTCACACCTTCGCCTGGAGGACATCCACGTTTATTCATCTGGGGTACGTTGGAATCACGTTTGCAAACAGTTGATACAGTGGTCATCGGCGGTCTTAATGAAGGGTCATGGCCGATATCAACCCGAAATGATGCTTTTTTATCGCGACCGATGAAAATGATGTTAACTCTGGAACCACCAGAGCAGCGTATTGGTCTTTCCGCGCATGATTTTCAATGGGCGATGGGAATGGATAAAGTGGTGATGAGTCGCGCATTGCGCGTTAATCATACGCCTTCCATTCCTTCACGCTGGCTACAACGCATGGAAACAGTTGTAGGAAAACAGGTTTGGGAACAAATCCGTGAACGAGGTGAAATACTACGCCATTGGGCAAAGATGCTTGATCATACAAGCATAACTTCTGAGGTGGAACGTCCTTGCCCTGCTCCGCCTCTTGATATACGCCCGCGTCATTTTTCAGTTACTGAAATAGAAACATTACGATATGATCCCTATGCTATTTATGCTAAAAAAATCTTACGGCTCAAACCACTTAAAGAACTTATTCATGATCCTAGCGCTTCAGAACGTGGAACACTTTATCACGCTATTCTTGCAGCCTTTTGCACACAAATAAAAAATCCAAATGATGCAAATGCACTCAATGTACTGCTTTCTATTGGACGTAAAGAGTTTGATAAATTCAATTTTCCACCCGATATTGAAGTAATTTGGTGGAATAGTTTTGAAAATCTTGCTCCACGCTTTATTCAATGGGAACAAAGTTTAGGACTGCGAGAGCGATATTCGGAAGTGGTATCACAAAAAATTCCTATAGGAACAACAGGAGTAACCCTTTCAGGACGTGCTGATCGTCTTGATGTTTTGCCAGATAAAACGGTTGAAATTCTAGATTTCAAAACCGGAACCCCTCCTTCATCAAAACAAGTTCGTGAATTATTATTTCCGCAATTGGCTTTAGAAACAGCTTTACTCATACAAGGGGGCTTCCCAGATTTTCAAGATTTTACCCCCTCAAATTTATTTTACATTCCTCTTAACAAAAAAGGTGAAATTAAATCCCAATCAATTCTTTTAAAGAAAAAAGACGGAAAAACTCATCTAAGTGCTGTTGATCTTGCTGACAATGCATGGGAAAATCTTATCGCACTCATAACTTATTATAAAAATCCACAACAAGGTTATCTTTCACATGCTGTCCCCATGTCAAAACGATATGAAGGTGACTACGACCATTTGGCTCGGTTGTGGGAATGGTCAAGTGGTTTTCATAAAGAAGAGTAATCATGACGTTTTTTTCTATTCCTGAAGCCGCTCTTGATGCACAAGCAACAGCAACACATCCCCAAAAAAACGTGTGGGTTTCTGCAAATGCTGGATCTGGAAAAACCCACGTTTTAAGTGAACGTGTTATCCGTTTGCTTTTAAACGGTACGCCTCCAGCACGTATTTTATGCCTTACTTATACAAGAGCTGCTGCTGCTGTTATGCAATCACGAATTTTTCGCACGCTTTCCAGTTGGAATGAACTCGATGATGCACAGCTGCAAGAAACCTTAACACGGTTTGAAAAAAAACCTGTTAATGCGCAAAAACTAACTTATGCACGACAACTCTTCGCGCGTGCTCTCGAAACGCCTGGTGGCTTAAAAATCCAAACGATTCATGCTTTTTGTGAATCTCTCTTGCATCAATTTATGTTAGAAGCCAATATTGCAGGGCATTTTGAACTTCCCGATGATATCAGTCGAAAAAAATTACGACAAGAATCTCGTCGTCAACTTTTAGCCCGTCGTGATGTACAACCTGCTTTGCAACAGTTACTTCAAGTTATTAGCGAACATACTTTTAACCAATTGCTTTATGAGGCAGTTGAAAAGCAACATAAATTGTCTGATTTTTTATCTTCTCTTTTATCTGAAAATGGAGAAGAAAAATTGCGCGCGCTTTTTAACTTAGCGCCCAATGAAACAAATCAATATCTGCTGGAACAAATTAAACAAACAGCGCGCCTTCCTCTTTATGCTCTTAAGCATTGTGAAATCAATGGTAGTCAAAGCTTTAAGGATATGGTGGAAAAACTTTCCCAATTAGAAAAGGTGCATGATGAGACAAATATTCTCAATATTATTTCTGATATTTATTTTACAACAAAAGGTGAGCCGCGTAATTTTTCACATTTATCTCGTAAAAAATCAGATGAAATTTGGCCTTTTATTCAACAAATGCTTGAAGATAAACAAAAAAAGCTTTCTATTCTTTTAGAGAAATATCAATGCGCAAAAGTTGCTACTCTCAATATGGCTGCTTTTCAGTTATGTGCTGTTTATCTCAAAATCTATACGAATCTAAAAAAGGCCAATGGCTTCTTAGACTTTGACGACCTTATTGAGCGTACACTTCATTTGTTACAGCGTAAAGGTGCAAGCCAATGGGTTCATTATAAACTTGATCGTGGGCTTGATCACATTCTACTTGATGAAGCACAAGACACTAATCCTGAGCAATGGCAAATTATTCAACTGTTGGCACAAGAGTTTTTCTCAGGTTATAGCCAACGAACAAATATACGGACTCTTTTTGCTGTTGGAGATGAAAAGCAATCTATTTATTCTTTTCAAGGCGCAGCTCCAGAAAATTTTGCTGAAAATGGACGAATCATTCAAAAAAAAGTGCAGCAAACCAATCAACAATTTGAAAAAATACAACTGCATTACTCTTTTCGCTCTACAGCGGATGTTCTTAAAAGCGTTGATATTGTTTTTGAAACACCAGAAAACTATAAAGGACTTTCGGCAGAAAATACAAAAACGGTGCATGAAGCTATTCGTGTTCATAGTCCCGGTGAAGTTGTTATATGGGATGCAATTTCCCAAGAGACGAGTGAATTTCCTCATGATTGGCATTTAAGCGTTGATCATTTAGATACCCCTGAAGTTCGTTTAGCAGAAAAAATTGCTGAAACTATTGCCAACTGGTTACAAAAAGGTGAAATGCTTCCAGCAAAAGGACGCTTAATACGGGCAAGTGATATTATGATATTGGTTCGTAAACGTGATCAATTTGTCTCAGCTCTTACCCGTGCTTTTAAACACCGCAATATTCCCGTAGCAGGGGCTGATCGTTTACAGCTTACCAAACATATTAGTATCCGTGATTTAATGGCGCTTGCACGTTTTGTTTTGCAGCCACAAGATGATCTTTCTCTTGCTTGTGTTTTAAAAAGCCCCCTTTTTGCTCTTAGTGAAGAGGAACTCTATCAGCTTGCTGCACACCGCACCGGCTCTCTTTGGCAAAGCTTATGTACGCACGCATCATCGCAGATATCTTTTAAAGATGCTTTTGAAAAGCTAAACCATTATCGCGCTTTAGTGGATAAAATACCGGTTTTCGAGTTTTATAGCTATATTTTGAATAATGATAAGGGAAGACAAAAAATTCTGTCTCGTTTAGGATCTGAAGCAAATGATGTGCTCGATGCTTTTATGGATTATACGCTCACTATTCAAAAAACAGGATTACCAGGATTACAAGCTTTTTTAGAAACATTAAGTGCAAGTGAACCAGAAATTAAACGTGAATTTGAACAAAATAATGAAGAAATCCGCATTATGACTGTTCATGCTGCAAAAGGACTAGAGGCTGCTATTGTGTTTTTAGTTGATCCTGGTAGTGCGATTTGGCATCCTCAGCATGCGCCTCACTTGCTTAAAGTTCCTTTAAACAATGCACAATGGAACGGAAAACAAACCTTTATTTGGCGTCCCAATGAAAAGTTTGATACAAAACTCTCTAAACAAGCAATTTCACACTTAAAAGAGCGTGCAGAAGAAGAATATAGGCGCCTTCTTTATGTAGGAATGACCCGCGCTGAGGATCGCTTGTTTATTTGTGGATATAAAGGACAGAAAACGCCATCTCATACATGGTTACAACTGGTAAAAAAAGCCCTTGAACCGCATGCTCTTGCTATAAAAGATTCTGCGGAAGATATTGCAGCTTGGCGTTATTGTATTACACCTCCTTCTTCTGCTTCTATAAACCCAAAAGTCCCTTGCGCTGAATGCCAAACCTTACCACCTTTGCCTGCTTTTTTCTCCCATAAAGTACCAGAAGAGCCAGTGCTACCAAAACCGTTAAAACCCTCAGTCGCGAGCCTTGCCATTGAAGCTGATACAGAGCTGTCCTCAAGTCCAAAACAGCTTACCATCTCCCCTGTTTTAGGAGAAACAAACACTAACAGAGCTTTTTTCATTGAATATGGTAATATCGTTCACCGATTATTACAATATTTACCCGATTACCCCCCCAAAAAACGTCGAGACTATGCTCGAAACTATCTCAATATCAAAGCCTCTCATTGGTATAAGAGCCAAAGAGAAGATGCTCTTCGCCATGTTTGGAAAATATTAGATCATGTTTACCTCAAGCCCCTTTTTTCTGAGCATTCACGTGCTGAGGTTTCCTTAATGGGTATTGTAAAAATTCGTGGAAAAGAACACGCAATTTCTGGTCAAATTGACCGTCTCTACATCACGCAAAACAGCATCATCTTTGCCGATTTTAAAACAGGAACCCCGCCAGAAAATGAAGCTGCTATTGCTTCCCATCACTGGTTGCAAATGGCTCTTTACCGAAAATTATTACAAGCTATTCATCCTGATAAAGATATCCAAGCTCTGCTTATCTACAGTAAAGAAGCCAAAATTTTTAAGCTTTCTCCAGAAAAACTCGAGGCGTTTCTTGGTGAAGTTGCCTTATAAGTTATTCCTTTCCTTCAAAGTATCCTTACGCTTTTTTACTTTTATAAAATCGCCCAAACAAACATAATGCACAATCTCTGGTGTAAAAAAGTCCTTTAATAATTTATCTTTGCAATAACTTGATATGAATTGTTATCATACCAATCTATAAAGAGTGAATATAAAGGATAAATCAATGACGTGTATAAAAGTTGATAAGGACAATTTCGAAAGTGAAGTTCTAACCTCTTCCACCCCTGTTGTGGTTGATTTTTGGGCAGAATGGTGTGGACCTTGCAAAATGATTGCTCCAATTTTGGATGAAATTTCAATGGAAATGCAAAATCAAGTTAAAATTGCTAAGGTAAATATTGATGAAAATCCGGAACTGGCTACCCAATACGGAGTACGTTCTATCCCTACATTATTAATGTTTAAAAATGGAAATATTTCATCGAATATGGTTGGTGCTACCTCTAAAGGACGTCTTTCTGAATGGATAAAAGATGGGCTTAGTTAATTCCACATATAATCACTATAAAGGAGAGAAGCTTTGTCTCTCCTTTTGATTTTTTAAACATTCTTTTTTGCATTATATTATAATAAAAAGATAATAAAATCAAAATGTTAAATGAATTTAAGAATTCGTACTTTTATGCATGATTCAATTGACTATTTTTTATAAAAAATTGCCCTGTATGAAGAATATAGGCAATTCTTTCCTTATATGCGCGTCAAAAATATTGGGTGAATGATAATTTCATAAAGGTATTTTCTTCTTGAATAAGACTATAGAGATAGATAGTGCTTTCAACACATAAAAAGGCAATATCAATCTAGAAATAAGGAGATTTTTGTTTGGAGTCCTTTGCAATTTATGTCATTGTTATATAAAAGAGCCAGTATTTCATCTCATCTTCATAGTTGATTACATCCATGAGGGACTTCTTTATGTTGTTCATCATCTCAAATTTCGGTACGTATTGAGGTATTATCAATTAAAAAATGATGATGTTCATGCTCATGTCGATGTTTTTTTAAAATGTACGAATTGCAAAAGACTGTTGCAAACGTTCAATGGAATGTTGTGCTGATCTGAGTGTTACATGACGCCCATGTTCTTTATAGTGTAAGGTGAGTGCAAAAGTGGCGAGTTCTAAAAGAGCTGTATTTCTTTCTGGCCATTCAACAAGTAAAATATTTTTCTCACGAGCTTCATGAAGCCCTAATTCATCAATTTCTTCTGCCATAGAAAGGCGGTAAAGATCAGCATGAATAATTTCAAACTGTGGAAGTTGATAGCTTTGCACAAGAGTAAAAGTAGGGCTTGGAACATCCATAGTATTATCGTTCGCAAGTGTTTGGATGATTGTACGTGCAATAGTTGATTTTCCAGTCCCAAGATCTCCTTGCAGCGTTACAAGATCCCCCGGCTTTAAAGAAAGGGTTAAATGTTGTGCAAAAAGCTTTGTTGCCTCTTCATTTTCAAGAAAAAAACTAAAGTTCATTAAGGGTTCCATGAAATGGATGAAAAATTTTTGTTATAATAAAGATTGAAATTAAAAAATCTTATCTCCTTTGGGAAGTGGGAAAAAACATTTAACTGTTGTTCCTTTTCCAGAACCGGTAAGAATCTCAACATGTCCACCGTGTAGTTCAACGAAACTCTTCACAAGGGAAAGGCCAAGACCCGCTCCTGCACGCCCGCCATGGTGTGAATGAGAAGAAAAACGTTTAAAAATACGATCAAGGACGTCTTTTGGAATATCAGAGCCTTCATTGTGAACGCTAAAGACAATATTATCATCTTGTTCATCAACGCAAAATTCAATAGTGCTCGCCTCCGTTGCAAAATTAATAGCATTACTCAGCACATTCACAAAAATTTGATGCAAGCGTTTTTCGTCAGCAGAAATGGAATTTAAGGAAGGAGAAATTTGTTGTAAAAGCGTAATATGGCGTCCATTAAGGCGATCTTCTATACGTGCTACTGCTTGTATCATAGCATCTGCAATATTAACCGATTTTATGTCCAACTCCATAATGCCTGCATCAAGGGTAGCAAGATCAAGAATATCGTTAACAATATTTAAAAGAGTTCCTGATTCTGAATGAATATGCCCAAGATATTCTTGTTGACGTTTATTGATAGAGCCGAAAATTTGATCACGTAAAATATCCGAAAATCCAATAATATTGGTGAGAGGTGTACGCAATTCATAGGAAACATGTTGGACAAATTCATTACGCAAACGATCAGCACTTTCTAATGCTTCATTTCTTTCTTGAAGAGCACGCGCAACATGGACAGTGTCTGTAACATTCACAAAAGTAAGCATTGTTTGTCCATCGGGAAGAGGAACCAGAGTATAGTCAATAATCATATCATTTTTAAGATCTATACGACCTGAATATGTTTCACGTTTTTCAGCAAAACCGGTAATGAATTTGGTAAATTGATCCCATTCTTGTCCTAAGATTAAGGCTGAACAATGGCTTTGTAACTGTGTAATATGGGTCCCTTCTACCAGTAAATTATAAGGAAGCGACCACAATTTCGACAAGGCAGGATTCGATAAACGAAGGCGTCCATCAGTACCAAAAACAACCACGCCTTCGGAAAGTTTATCAAGTGTTTCACCTTGTATTTTAATAAGTGTATTATAACGGCGTTCAAGATCAATTTTTTCTGTAAGGTTTTCGTAAAGCCAAGTGACACCTCCTTGTGGATGAGGGTTCGAGATAACACGCACCGTACGCCCATCTGGAAGATTCCAAATTTGTTGGTTCGATTCTGTTTGTCGATAGGCTTTAAAAAGTTCTTCTTTCCATGCGCGCCAATCGGGGTGTTCAGCAATGAGCCCTTTTTCACGTAGACGTTCAAGAAATAATGTATGGCTTGGTTCACTTTCTAAAAAGGAAGTCTCCAACGGCCATAAAACTTTAAAAGCATGATTACAGAATTTTAATTTTTGGTTTGTATCAAAAATAGCTACAGCTGTTGAAATTTGGTCAAGTGTTTCACAATGGCTTTGAAGAACATAACGTAATTCATGAGCAAGATTTTCATATGCGCTGTCATCACGCGCAAAAGCTGCCATCCCTTCGGCTGTTGTAATACGTGTGAGATGAAAACGATGTCGTTCTCCATCAATAACTGTGTGAACATGTTCTTGAAAAATTGTTTCTATTTCATCTGTTTTGCGTTGTGTATTTTCATTGAAAAGATCCCCCACTTCATCACTGCCTTCACGAAAGTCTGTCATTTCTCTAAAGGCGCGATTGATAAAACAAACTTTTCCTTCACAATCTTTTATCCATACGGGCTCTTGAATAAGATCAAGAAGATTACGCTGCATTCTCAGTTCAGTAAGAAGGCGGGCGATATCTTTCTGTAAACGAGCATTTTCACTCTGTTGTTTTGAGATATCTTGAAAACGAGCAATAGCGACTGTTCCTGCGATGACGCCTGTAACTTGTAGCAGTACATTGTTTGTGGTGGTGATAGAAAGATCAAAAGAGTGACATTTACAACGTAGTTGAGTCAATGCATAATCAAGTTCTCGCAGAGAATTTTCTTCAACCCAGAGCTCAAAACGCTGAAAATCTTTCTGATCGATTCCTATTTTTTGCAATGCAGAAAGGGCACCAACGACACGGGGTAAGGTTGTTGGATTTTCCCAAATAAGAAGGAATTGCTCGGTTTCTTCCAGAAGCCATTCATAATATTTAAGTTTTTCAGAAAAATTTGCCTGAATTATCTTCAAAGGCTTCTGTGCAGTTTTTTTTGCACACATAATAACAGCTAGACACGTGAGAAGTGAAGCACAAGAAATTCCTCCACACAGCGCTAAAAGCAGCCATGGACCATCTAGTAAAGTGAAGAAAAATGGTAAATAACCTTCCAATGACTGAGCAACAGCGCATGTTGGAGAAAAAAAGAAAAAAAGGCAAAATATATACGCATAGATTCGAATCATTTTTTGAGCTTTTTCTTTGGGGTTATAGTCACCAAAGCTGCGCACGACATCTTACCCTTTTTTAACCCAAGGAAATGTTTAGTAACGGTAATGGTTTGGTTTATAAGGTCCTTGTGGTGTGACTCCAATATAAGCGGCTTGTTCTTCTGATAAAACACTTAATTTTATTCCTAACCGATCAAGATGTAGACGTGCAACTTTTTCATCAAGATGTTTAGGCAAAACAGTGACTTCATTTGTATAGTGTTCTGTACGGGTAAAAAGTTCAATTTGCGCTAAAACTTGATTAGTAAACGAGGCTGACATGACAAAAGAGGGATGCCCAGTCGCATTCCCGAGGTTTAACAAACGCCCTTCAGAGAGCAAAATGATGCGTTTTCCATCGGGAAAGGTGATCATATCAACTTGTGGTTTAATATTTGTCCATGGCAAATTTCTAAGGGCTGCGACTTGGATTTCGTTATCAAAATGACCAATATTCCCAAGAATACACATATCCTTTACTTGTCGCATATGGTCTAAACGAACAACATCTTTATTGCCTGTTGTCGTGATGATAATATCAGCACTGGAAGCAGCATCATCCAAATTAACAACTTCATAGCCATCCATAGCTGCTTGAAGAGCGCAAATAGGATCAATTTCTGTTACTTTAACACGAGCCCCAGCACCAGAAAGAGATGCTGCTGAACCTTTTCCTACGTCACCATAACCACAGACAATGGCAGTTTTACCAGCGATCATCACGTCTGTTCCACGTCGAATACCATCGACCAATGATTCTTTACATCCATATTTATTATCAAACTTTGATTTAGTGACGCTATCATTGACATTAATAGCAGGAAAAGGCAAAAGCCCTTCTTTTTGTAACTGATAAAGACGGTTTACACCTGTTGTGGTTTCTTCGCTTACACCTTTAATTGCTGCGCGCTGTCGTGTAAAAAATCCTGGCGTTGCATCCATACGCTTTTGTATTTGTTTGAAAAAAATTTCTTCTTCTTCTGTTTTGGGATGCGATAGGATATCTTTATTTTGTTCTGCACGACTTCCCATTAAAATATAGTTTGTGGCATCAGCGCCATCATCTAAAATAAGATTGGAAGGATTACCATCTGGCCATTGGAAAATTGCATCTATATAAGTCCAATATTCTTCCAATGTTTCACCCTTAACGGCGAATACAGGAATACCAGTTGCGGCGATAGCTGCTGCTGCATGGTCTTGCGTAGAAAAAATATTGCTAGAGCTCCACCGTATATCGGCGCCAATTGCTTTTAATGTTTCAATTAAAACAGCTGTTTGAATTGTCATGTGCAATGAGCCAGAAATACGCGCTCCACGCAAAGGTTGATTAGAGGAAAACTCCTTGCGACAAGCCATCAAACCAGGCATTTCAGTTTCAGCAATATCAAGTTCTTTACGACCATAAGCGGCAAGTGCAATATCTTTGACAACAAAATCTTGAGCTGCCATTCTTTATTCCTTTAAAATAAGTTTTTCCAAGACGGTAGGAGAAATTAAAAAAAAATGCAAGACAAGAAGAGGACTTCCTTATGTGAAAAAGCTCTTTTAAAATCTCCATAAATTTGTGCAACAAATATGCATTTATGAATCTGAGTAATGATGTTACTGAAAGAATAAGAGATCTTCATGATAAGTCTTATTATATAAACAAAACTCTATCCTTTTCACGTAACTTTAAAGCTTTTAAAAATCTCCAGAGAGAATACCTTTTAAATAATAAAAATTGTGCATTGCTTCACAGTTTTTATATCGATTTTTTATGGGATAATATCGAAAGTAGAATACTTATATTCTACGCGCTTATGCGGTTGTTGAAAAAGGAAGTATTACCTTACTTTAATCTCATTATTAAGCTTTCTACCAAAATAATATAATGCAAAGTCATAGGTTATCATATTTATGAATAGGCAATTCAGAATCGGTTCTTTAGGATTCCAATGTTGCATCTGCTCTTGGATAAAGACAGTTTATAAGAAGTGCTTTTCTCTTGTTTTCAACGATTTTTATCAAAATACTATAGGTATACGATTAAACATTTTTTGTGATACTGAATAGAGCATTTAAAACGCAAAAACATTACTCTATTGAGCATTCTGATTTCAGAATCGCTAACAACGAGCTATAAATTATAAATCAAATAATTAACTCAGTTTTGAAAAAATTTATTCTAGACGAATAAGTTTTGCGAAAATTGACCATGTGGACGAAATCGCCAAAGATAACTTGGCAAGAATGCAGCCATTGCTCTGGGGGTAATTCCCACACCTTCTAGAGTATATCCATTCTCTATAGCCTCTTTAGAAACAATGTTATCCATTTGCAAAAAACGTATCTGATTGGCTGTTACGAGTGTTGGTACAAAAGGCAATTTACCGATAGTTCCCAAAATTCCTCCAATCAATAGACCAGCAGAAAGGGGCATGGATAGGATTGTTTTTTTACGGTGAATAATTTTGAGTATATTTTCAAGAGTATTTTGAAAGGTGATAATCTGGGGACCACCAAGATCATAATTTTTTCCCCAAGCAACCTGTCCATCTAAAGTGCGCGCGATAAACTCAGCAACGTCACCAACATACACGGGTTGCAATTTGTTTTGCCCACCCCCAAAAAGAGGCATAATTGGTAAAAAACGTGACAAATCTGCTAAGGTGTTAAAGAAACAATCCTCTGGTCCAAAGATAACGGATGGACGGATAATAATTGCTTGAGGATGCTTGTTATGAACGATTTGTTCACCCATAAACTTAACACGTGCATAAAGACATGAAGCATTCTCGTTAGCCACAAGTGCTGACATATAGATGAGTGGAATAGCAGCTTGTGCTGTTAATTCAGCAACATTGTAAGCACCATCAATTTGTGTGTTTTTAAAATTCGATTGATTTGCTTGTTTTAAGCTACCAGGTAAAAACACTGCCGCATCAGCTCCAAGCAACGCGCGTGCAACAGAAGCACGATGCTTGATATCCGTTTTAAGCATTTGGGTTTGTCCTACTTCTCCTATTTGGAGCATGTAATAAGCTTTTTGTGGACAACGAACAGCGATACGAACGCGATATCCCCGCTTAGTCAAAGTTTCAACGACATGTCGTCCTACAAAACCAGATCCGCCAAAAACAGTAACAAGTTTAGGATGTTGATAAAGTGCACAATCAAGTTGCATGATTAAAAAGTCTATCTTTCAACGCTTTTAAAATAATCGATTTTTAGCACGGAGGTGTTTTATTGTCACGCAAAATATCGCCCGCAAGATAAAGGGAACCACTAATAAGGACAATTGCCTCTTTATATTCGGCTCTAATCTTATGCAAAGCATCTTGTAGATGCGCCTGTGGAGTAGCAAAGATTCCTGCTTTTTGCGCTGATTCAGCTAATTTTATTGGAGAGATACCGGCATTATTGTTAATCAGCGGTATCGTATATATTTTATCGACAAGGTTCGCTAAGAAACGAAAATAACCAACAGCATCTTTGGTATTGAGCATACCAGCAATCATAATAATGGGACGATCTGTTTTTTTTCTCCATTGTGTAAGTTCTGCCGCAATAACTTTTCCAGCAGCAGGATTGTGACCACCGTCTAACCATAAATCAATATTAGGAGACAGTTGATCAACCAAATGTCCTTGGATAAGATGTTGCATCCGTGCGGGCCAATAGATATTTTTCAAAGCGTCATTTATGGTTTGTTCTGAAAGTTGAAAACCCGCTTGACAAACTGCTTCAAGAGATGCGCCAGCATTGGCAACTTGGTGGTCTCCAATAAGGTTAGGAAGTGAAAGATCCATGAGACCTTGATTGTTTTGAAAAACCATACGTCCATGTTCTTTATAACTTTGATAATCTTGATCAAATAGAGAATAAGGTGCTTTATTTTTATCGGCAAGGGGTATTAAAGTAGCAAGAGTTTCTTCATAATTTTGCTTCCCGATGACTACTGGAACATTTGGTTTGATAATCCCTCCTTTTTGAAAAGCGATTTGAGCAATTGTATTTCCAAGAAAGGTTTCATGATCATAATCAATGGGCATAATAAGCGATACAGCTGGTTTGTTAATGACATTGGTAGCATCAAAACGTCCTCCCAAACCAACTTCTAAAATGACAACATCAGCTGGATGTATACTAAACAGCATAAAGGCAGCGGCTGTAAAAATTTCAAAAATAGTAATCGGCTCTTGACGATTTACTTTTATAATTTCACGGATTATCTCAGCCAATTGGTTTTCTGTAACAAGTTGACCACCTCCTTTTTGACCTAACCGGCAGCGTTCATTCCAGTTGACGAGATGAGGTGAGCTATAGACATGAACGCAGTATCCTGCACTTTCTAAAAGAGCACGGCAAATTGCTGAGGCAGATCCTTTGCCATTTGTTCCAGCGATGTGAATAATAGGGGCAAGTTTTAAATGCGGATTACCAAGACGCTCTAAAAGGTGAATAATACGCTCTAAAGAAAGATCAAATTTTTTCGGATAATTTTTTAGTAAATCATCCACCACCCTTTGTATTTGGCTTTGTTGCATAAACTTAAGCTGCTTTTGTCCTAGAAAGCGATGTTTGAAAGTCTGTTGGGGATGGATCGGAAGGGTTAAAAACAGCAGGGCGTTTCATCATCAAGCGTAAAAGACGCGCAATTGTTGTTTTCATTTCTAAACGCGATACAACCATATCAATCATACCATGTTCGAGCAGATATTCACTACTTTGAAAGCCTTCTGGTAGGGTTTCACGTATAGTTTGTTGAATCACACGTGGACCAGCAAAACCAATCATAGCGCCAGGTTCGGCAATGTGAATATCACCAAGCATGGCGTAAGAAGCAGTAACACCACCGGTGGTTGGATTAGTCAGCACAACAATATAGGGAAGTTTTGCTTCTTTCAACATTTCAATCGCTACAGTTGTACGAGGCATTTGCATCAACGAGAGCGTTCCTTCTTGCATGCGTGCGCCACCAGAAGCAGAAAAAAGAACTAACGGGCGCCTTTCGGCAATGGCAGTGTCAAAAGCTTTAATAATAGCTTCTCCTGAAGCCATACCGAGTGATCCACCCATAAAGGCGAAATCTTGAACAGTTGCAATAATTGGTAAGCCTTCAATCGTACCACGTGCACTTAAAATATTATCATCAACACCAAGTTTAGAACGATAATCTTTTAACCGGTCAATATAACGTTTTTCGTCACGAAATTTTAAAGGATCTGTTACAACCTTTGGATTTTCAAGAGCTGTATAAACACCATCATCAAAAAAATGCATGAGACGATTTTTAGCGCTGATACGCATATGATGGCCAGAATTGGGAGCGACAAATTGATTAGCTTCCAGATCTTTATGGAAGATCATTTCACCACTGGTAGGATCTTTAATCCATAGATTTTCTGGAATTTCACGGCGCCCCAATATAGAATTAATTTTAGGACGAACATAATTTGTAATCCAGTTCATCTTTATAACCTTCCTTTAAATATTACACATCTTTCGCATAATTTGAAAGAATATGAACCTAAGCAGTCACATTTGCTTTACCGGTGTAACAAAGAAGCCTATTTAATACTTTTATCAGTGTACGTATAGCTTGTTTTTTAATTTTTTAATTTTCCAATATCATAACAATCATATCTATGAAGAGTATTCCCTATAACAAATTTCTCATAAGTTTAAGAACTTACATGTTTTTATTTTTTTACTTTGGTATTAAAATTCACTCCTTGCGATGGTTAACAACCCCCTTATTTTTCAATAAAAATGAATATCCAATTAATCATTCGTATCAACAGTTTTGAAGAAAAGAAACCTTATAATATAAGGCGTTAACAAGGCTAAAATAATCCATTTAAGATAATGTATATGATAACACCATATTAGCGAAACGCTAACATCAGAGCAAGATTTTTTTCAAAAGGTTTTTTTAAAGCGCGCGCTTTTCACAATTAAAATAGAATACCCTCAAAAATGCTATCATATTACTCATTCATGTGCTTGTTTTACACAGATATTTTTCAATAATCCCCAAAACTCTCTTATGACGGTGCTCAGAAGAGTGTACACTCTCCATGAATGGTATAAAATACATTATGCTCTTCATTTTTACTGAAATAGAAGGTACAAATCGATACCATCATACTCTTTTCCAGTTTTAATGTGACGATAATGTTTGTATTGAGAGGATTCATAAAAGATATTTTACGCCTTTTTGAAAGTACTTTTATCCACACACCACCTTCGTTTATGACATATTAACAAACGATTTCAATTGATCCAATATGGATAGGATTAAAATGAGAAAGCCTCATGATATTTAGGTTTTTCACTCATGTTATGAAACGATAAATTATCTTTATAAATCAATATATTGCTTTAATAAAAGATAAAGCATAAGATTTTAATATTATGCTTTCTTTGGCTGGCAAGTTTTATTAGCCTTAAAGTCAAGTAACATTATTTTTGTGTAATGCGTGCCATGGTCTTTTGGGAAAGCATTTTGTGTAAATATGTCATAAAGGCGGCTGCAAAAAGCGGTGTTGATAAATTAAGAATTGGAATCGAAACAAAAAGCGCTATCAATAATCCTGCACCAAAAACCGTTGTATAATGAGTATGTAAAAAAGCACGTGCATCTTGCTCTGTTCGAAAACGATAAGCAGCAAACAAGAAATATTCATGACCAAGCAAATAACCATTAATAACATAAAAAGCGATTAAATTAATACCTGGTATGAAGAATAAAATAAAAGCAATTCCATTACCAAGAAGGCTTAAAATAACAAATTTAAAGGAAATGATAAGAGAACGCTGAAACGGCAAAGCTTGTCCAATAGGCTCGTTTGGGTAATCCTCTTTTTCAATGATTTCAGCAACAGAGTCAATGAAAAAACCACCAATCATAGCTGCGATTGGTGCAATCAAAAAAGCCAACAAAAGAGCCAAACCAAGATTAAAAATGATAAGCACGCTAAAACCAATCCATCCCGCCCAACTAGGGAGTCCAGGAAGAAACTGAGCAATCCAGGGCCAAAAGTAAGACACAAAAAGTTGGTGCACACATAACCATAAAATGGCGAGAATGAAAAAAGTAATCCCCAATGCTTTCAGTATCATAATACTATATTGCGAGGTCAGAAGACGTTGTAAAGCACGATAGGCAGCAGTAAAAATCATAGATTAATAAACTAAGGAAAGAAGCAAAAAAACAAGAAATATATTTAAAGAATGCACAGTGTAATTTTTTATTTTTTGAATTACAAGATTTCTTTTCAAGAACATTATAAAAAACGGCTAAGGCTTCTTTGTTTAAAATAAAATTTGAATAAATAGAAATTTTGATTTTTAAAAATCAAGAAGAATTTAAAAAGCAGCTGTTGTAGAAGAAATTTTTAATATTTTTCTACAGAGTGCAGGTTATTGCGTTTATATGATATATGTGAAAAATTAAGGAATAAGAACTATTTGGGAGGAAAGTTGTTGACTTCTATTTATTCAGTAGTGTTGTCTAACTTCGTTTATCTACGTGCTTAATTGTTTTGTACAATTCCTAATGCTCTGTACTTTTATACTATTTGGCGGCATGCTTTTGCCTCTCGCTTTTATTCAAAACATATTGAGTTCAATGGAATCGGAGTAACGTAGTAGCTTGTAGATATTCTGATTTGGGCAACAGAATGATTAATATGATAGAAGTGGAAAATAAGCTTAGGCGATTGATCGTCCATATCCCATGGAAGGGTAATTTCTTGAGAAGAAGCAAAGAGTGGGAGACACCACTGATGATTAAAAATGATGAGATTTTGAATTTTAAAAGCTATAAGTGCAATGAAGTAGAATTCATTGAAGCACTTTTCATACAAGTGGTACACTGTATCAAATAATTTTTAGATAATAACACCATTAATTTATGAAGAGAATTGATCATTTTCAACTTGAATAAGAATCCAAAATATAGAAATATTCTTTAATTTCAAAGCCTTTATTCAACATCAAAAAATTATTTACTTGCACATTATAGGCGAGACCAATGTATGGATACAAAGCTTTCGATAAAGGACTAAAAATGCTTCTCATGAAACATCACAATGTGAGGATATCATGGATCAAATTCTAGTCTTTGTGGTCTTGGTATGCTGGAGAGAGGACACACACATTTAATTTTAAAGACCGATCACTGAGGAAAATAATAAAGGCGTCAGTTTCATAAACTTATAGACAGTGGTGCAATGAATTTTATCTACACTCTTTATGAGCATCAGTGTAAGATATGCTTCAAATTGTATTGAGATGTTAAAATACATTGATTTATTACATTATTTTTCATAGTGAATAAGAGCTTCAAATAAAGTTGTCATATTTTCTCATTAGCTGCTCTCATCATGAAATAATCAAAATCATTTACTTGCACATCATAAATAGGAGCAATATCGGGATAAAAACATTGAAGAAAGAAAATGCTTTTATAAATTTTATTCAGTGCAAGAGCTTTCTCAAAATTGATAATAGGCAAAGTGAATGATAGCTTGTTTTTTTATAAGCTGGGGAGACAGTGGTGCAATAGATCCTACTTTTGTATGAAGACTATGGCAATTTTTTAAAGAAACATTTCCCAACAGTGCCTGTGAATGGTATAAGGGTAAAGCTCTCGTGAATAATATAAAACTTATAGGGCACCACTATCTTTACACTTAATAAAAGAGCACGGCGGGCACCATCATTCTCTCAGTATTGCTCGACAGCTCTGTTCTTGAGACGGTCCATTATAAGCGTTTTTAGTTCTTTCTTAAACGTTTTGTATTCATACGGCTATCCTTCTTTGCAACGTGCAAGAAAATGGTTTTTATTGATTCAACATGAGAGAGATTTGAAATGAGAGAATCTTACGATATTCGGGATTCTAATTTAATATGAACAACGCTAGATTATCACTATAAATCAAAATATTGTATACTAATCGAGATAGATAGACACCTATTGTTAGTTCTATTTTATAAGGTGTTTTAATATGAATGCATTTGAAGGGTTATTATTTGAAATGGGGTATATTTTCCTCATGAGGAGTAGGTGTTTGGGGGGCAAAAAATGATACAATCATGTTTGCTAATTTTTGCGCTACGTGTTGTTTACTCATATGGGGCCATTGTTCAACTTTTTCCTTACTCACGAGATAAACTTGATTTGTATCAGCACCCATGACACTTGTGCCATCTAGTTGAAGAGAAATATCATTAGCAAGAATGAAATCAGCTCCTTTTTCAACACATTTTTTTTGCGCATTGGCAATGATATCACATGTTTCAGCAGCAAAACCAATGACCAATGAGGGGCGATTTGGAGCGTGTCCAATCGTTGCTAAAATGTCAGGATTTTCGACCATATGAAGGGATGGTGGTATTTTATGAGCATTCTTTTTAATTTTGTGTAAAGACTGCGTTTGACTGCGCCAATCACAAACAGCGGCAACGAAGATGGCACCATCAGCAGGCAATGCGGTTTGAACGGCTTGTAACATCTGTTGTGCTGTTTCAACATGAATGGTTTTTACTTCTTGTGGGTCTGCAAGATTAACAGGTCCACAAATAAGTGTTATTTTTGCACCCAAATGCGCAAGAGCGGTTGCGATGGCATGACCTTGTTTTCCTGAAGATCGATTAGCAAGATAACGCACCGGATCAATTGGTTCATGGGTAGGGCCAGAGGTAACGATGAAATGGCGGTCAGAGAGAGGTTTTTCATGCACATTCAAAAGAGCCTCTATGGTAGCGACAATCGTTAAAGGTTCACTCATGCGCCCATATCCTATCTCGTCACGTTCAGCCATATTTCCGATTTCTGGTCCAATGATATGAACGCCATCTGCGCGCAGTTGTGCAACATTGCGAATAGTGGCCGGATGCGCCCACATGGACGGATTCATAGCAGGTGCAATTAAGAGTGGACAGCGTGCCGCTAAAAGAATGCAATCAGCCAGATCATCTCCTATGCCATTGGCTATTTTTGCAATGCGATTGGCTGTAGCAGGGGCTAAAATAATAAGGTCAGCATTACGTGCTAATCGGATATGTCCAATATCGTGTTCTTCTTCGCGTGAAAATAAATCAGTATATACAGTACTACCGCTTAAAGCTTCAGCGGCTAAAGGCGTAATAAATTTTTGTGCTGCTTTTGTCATCACAACTTTTAAGTGTGCTCCACGTTCTTGTAAACGGCGCATCAAATCAAGTGCTTTATAGGATGCAATACTTCCTCCAATAATAAGAAGGAGAGATTTTGATTTCAATGATTGCACTTCAACAGCACTAGTATGAGAGAGTTGTGTGGTGTAAGGAGTGGGATTGCTTAAAAGGCGTCGGACTTCTTCTTCCATAGAAATACCATTTTTCGCGGCGCGTATGCGCAAAGCTTCTTTGGTTTCAGGAGACAGGTTACGAATAGTAATACTGGCCATAAAATACCTCCAAGAAATAAAATGATTGCAATGATTTCATTATTGATATTTTTAGCATATTAAGGAAATTAGAAAAGATGAAAAAAGTAAAAAGTGAGACAAACGCAACAAAGCGCAATGATGAAAAGGCTATAACGACCATAACGGTTTCTGCGACTTTGTTCGACAGCAAGTTGTTTGAGGGTGGCAGGAGAAAGATTAAAACCTGTTTTTCTCATTTGATCTAAATCTTCTTCTATCCGTTGGAAATTTTGAACCAATTGTGGTGTTTTGCGTGCCAGCGAAAGGAGAGCTTGCGCTCCTTCACTAAAGTCTTTTGCAACGCCTACGGGCCCTAAATTTTTACTAATCCATTCTTTGACAACAGGTTCAGAAGCTTTCCACATATTAAAAGTGGGGTCTAATGTGCGGGCAACACCTTCCACGACAACCATCGTTTTTTGCAGCAATAAAAGTTCAGGTCGCGTTTGCATGTCAAATAATTCAGTGACTTCAAACAATAAAGTGAGCAATTTAGCCATGGAAATGCTTTGTGCTGATTGTCCGTGTATTGGTTCACCAATAGCGCGGTTGGCTTGCGCAAAGCTTTCAATATTATGGTATGAAGGAACATAACCTGCTTCAAAATGGGCGCGTGCAACCCGATGGTAATCGCGGGTAATAAAGCCGTAAAGAATTTCAGCAAGGAAATGCTTTTCTTTTTTGCCAAGTCTTCCTGTAATGCCTAGATCAACAGCAACAATACATCCTTTTGCATCTACAAATAAATTACCAGGATGCATATCGGCGTGAAAAAAACCATCACGCAATGTATGACGAAGAAAAGATTGAATAAGCGTAATGGCAAGCGCCTGCAAATCAAATCCTGCTTCTTTGAGTTTGGAAATTTCGGATATTCTGATACCATCAATCCATTCCATTGTGAGAACATTACGTCCTGTCCGTTCCCAGTCAATACGCGGAACCCGAAAGCCTGTATCATGTTGAATATTTTCAGCCATTTCAGATATAGCTGCTGCTTCTAACCGTAAATCCATTTCAAGGCGTGTTGTTTGTGCTAAAGTATCCACCACACGAACAGGACGAAGCCTTCGAGAGGCAGGGATATAGCGCTCTTGTAAGTGAGCAATGAGATAGAATCCTCTAAGATCTTTAGAAAAACGCGCTCTGATATTAGGACGAATAACTTTTACAGCACATTTTTTCTTATGACCAGTTTCATCACTGTATTCAGCTGGGTGAACTTGAGCAATAGAAGCGGCAGCAATGGGGGGATAAAAATTTATGAATAAATCATCGATAGAGCGACCAAGAGAACTTTCAATTTGAGCGACAGCGGCAGTGCAAGAAAATGTTTGGACACGATCTTGTAGTTGTGACAAATCTTCCGCAATATCACGCCCAACAATATCAGGTCTTGTGGCAAGAAATTGACCAAGTTTTATGTAAGAGGGTCCAAGCTTATTAATGGCATACGAAATATTTTCAGAACGCTGTTTTTTTTTTGTTTTGCGTCGTGCTAATGCACTCGCTATACGATGACATAGCGCTGGAAATCCTTGAAGGTCATCATGAGGAAGAGCACTTAAAACACCTTCACGTGTTAAAACCCATCCTGCACGCATCAATTGAAAGTAAGGGGAAATTTGCACCATTTTTAAATTTTCCAACCTGAATGCAGTGCTGCAATCGCACCGGTGAGATTACGGTACGATACCCGCGAAAATCCCGCATGCTTGATCATATGGGCAAAATCATCTTGCTTAGGAAATTTGCGGATAGATTCAACCAAATAACGATAAGCATCACCATCATTTGCAATAAATTGACCCAGCTTAGGGATAGCATGGAAAGACCAAAGATCATAAATTTTATCGAGCCAAGGCATCTCGACATTTGAAAATTCTAAACATAAAAAACGTCCACCGAGCTTTAAAACACGAAAAGCTTCTCTAAGAGCTTGATCAATATGAGGAACATTGCGAATTCCAAAAGCAATAGTGTAAGCGTCAAAGCTTTGATCTTCAAAAGGTAGATTTTCTGCATTGGCTTCAACAAAATCAATCAGAGGAGCAAGACCATTTTTTTGTGCGCGTTTTTTGCCAACGTTGAGCATTGAGCCATTAATATCAAGCACTGTAGCATGGGCTTTTTGGCGTGAAGCATTAAGAATACGAAAAGCAATATCACCTGTACCACCAGCGACATCAAGAACTTTCCAATGAGAAAGTGCTGGTGGGGAAAGCCAAGAAATCATGGAATTTTTCCACACACGGTGTAGCCCTAAGGATAAGATATCATTCATCTTGTCATAATTTTCAGCAACAGAATGAAACACACCATCCACCATGGATTGTTTTTGTGTTTCATCTACTCTTGTAAAACCAAAAGAGTGCTCCATGCCACCCTTGGCTCCTACACGTTCTGTTTCAACTGCCATGTGTATGACCTTCCTTATTTTTCTTTTATCGTAAATGAAATAAAGAGGGAATGTTCAAATACGAAAAAACAACGTATAAAACTGCGACATTTACACAGCTAAAAACAGAAGAGTACCTTTAGATATCAAGATTGGCAACGCTTAAGGCATTGTCTTGAATAAAAATACGTCTAGGTTCAACTTCATCACCCATGAGACGAGAAAAGAGTGAATCTGCATCGGTTGCATCATTAATTTTTACTTGCAAAAGAGAACGTGCATTAGGATCAAGCGTTGTTTCCCAAAGCTGTTCAGCATTCATTTCCCCAAGGCCTTTATAACGTTGAAGAGTAACACCTTTTTTACCATTTGTAAAAATGCTTTCTAAAAGGCTCATAGGACCAAAAATACGCTCTGTTTTATCTTTGCGACGTAAAAGAACAGGAGGATGATATATGTCGATAAAATTTTGAGAAATGCGATCAATTTGGCGTGCGTCAGTTGAATTTATAAGTCCCACATCAAGCGTAACAACATCTTTAACACCACGCAAAATACGCTCAAAACATAAGTTTCCATCTGCTGTATATTGTCCACTCCAACCTTGTTCCATATCATCAGCAATCAGATTAAGGCGGTGTGCTATAGTATCTGCTATTTTTTGCGCTTTTTCTTGTGTTGCAAAGACTTCAAGATTAAAAGCGCCAACAATTGCTGCTTGTTCAACAATATTACGATCATAACGGGTATGAAGACCATCTAAAAGTTGACGTAATATACGAGCATCTTTAGCGAGTTGATACAAATCAGCCCCTGCACGAACTTCTCCCGTTGAAAGCTCAAGCGTTGTTTCTTCTAATCCAGTATCGATCAAGAATTCTTCAAATGCTGCTTCATTTTTAATATATTGGGAAGATTTTCCACGCGATACTTTATAAAGAGGAGGCTGAGCAATATAAAGATGTCCACGTTCAATCAACTCGGGCATTTGTCTAAAAAAGAAAGTGAGCAGCAAAGTTCGAATATGGGCTCCATCAACGTCCGCATCTGTCATGATAATAATCTTATGATAACGTAACTTATCCGGTGAAAATTCATCTTTACCGATAGACGTTCCAAGAGCTGTAATAAGTGTTCCAATCATATCAGATGAAAGCATGCGGTCGAAACGTGCTCGTTCAACATTGAGGATTTTACCACGAAGGGGTAAAATTGCTTGATTTTGACGTGAGCGCCCACTTTTTGCTGAACCGCCAGCCGAATCCCCCTCGACAATAAAGATTTCTGATTTTGCAGGATCACGTTCTTGGCAATCGGCAAGCTTTCCTGGCAGAGAAGTGATATCAAGCGCCCCTTTTCGTCTTGTGAGCTCACGTGCTTTACGTGCTGCTTCACGTGCTGTTGCAGCTTCTACCACTTTACTAATAAGAAGTTTTGCTTCATGAGGATGTTCTTCCAGCCACACTGAAAGACCTTCATTGACCAAACTTTCAACAATAGGGCGCACTTCAGAAGAGACTAACTTATCCTTTGTTTGTGAAGAAAATTTTGGATCAGGAACTTTGACAGAAAGAATAGCTGTTAATCCTTCACGGCAGTCATCACCGGTTAAGTTCACTTTTTCTTTTTTAGCAATACCTGAAGATTCAGCATAGCCATTAATTTGACGCGTAAGGGCACTTCTAAAACCTATCAAATGAGTTCCACCGTCACGCTGAGGAATATTATTGGTAAAACACAAGACTTTCTCATGATAAGAATCATTCCACCATAGGGCAACATCAACGCTCATACCATCCTTTTCACTTGCAATGTAAATAGGATTATCAAGCAGGGCTTTTTTTGATTGATCAATATATTTGACAAACTCCGTTAATCCACCTTCATAATGTAATTCAACTGATTTAGTATCAGCATGACGCTCGTCAACAAGGAGAATATAAACCCCAGAATTTAGAAAGGCCAATTCCCGTAAACGGCGCTCCAAAGTTTCAAAATCAAACTCAACCATAGTAAAAGTTTCAGAACTTGGTAAAAATCTGATTTCTGTTCCACTTTCTTTATCGCAATCGCCAATAATTTTTAATGGAGCATCAGCCACTCCGTGGGTAAATGATATTTCATGAATTTTACCATTCCGTCTGATTTGCAATTTAAGCCAAACGGATAATGCATTCACAACTGAGACGCCAACACCGTGTAATCCACCTGAAACTTTATAAGAATTTTGATCAAACTTTCCGCCGGCATGAAGCTGTGTCATAATAACTTCAGCTGCAGAAACACCCTCTGTTGGGTGGATATCTGTTGGAATCCCACGTCCATTATCACGAACAGAACAAGAACCATCAGCATGGAGTGTGACGTTTACAAGAGTAGCATGACCAGCTAAAGCTTCATCGATAGCATTGTCTACAACTTCATAGACCATATGGTGTAAACCTGATCCATCATCAGTATCACCAATATACATACCAGGACGTTTGCGTACAGCATCAAGACCTTTGAGGACTTTGATAGAAGAAGCGCCATAATCATCACTTTGTGCCGCTGAGGTTATTTCATCACTCATAAGTTAGTCCATTCCTGTGTTCAATTTACAATATTCTATCTGCTTTTTTAAAGCTTAATGTTCTGATCAGTTATTTATGGAATAACCACATTAAACATTTACCGTATATCAGAACTAGATTCAATATCTGTCGATATATAATGAAGAGAATGATGAAATGAGATTGTACTGTTATGTCGTAAAACTCCGTCATTTAGGGCGGTGATATAAGGAAAGTAAGCACTACCTTGATACATTAAGTATTTTTAAAGTGCGTGGTGAATATTCGGAGCAGGGTTTATTTGTATAATCTTTAGTTAAATGAAGCGCATGAGTGGATAGCCCCGAGGAATTAGTCGAGAGAAGCAGGATTGTCTAGACGTCAACGCTAATAGGAATCCTTTTCCTTTGAGAGTGGGGATGAGGTCAATTAAGCTTTACAATAATGATGCTATTTATTTTGTTTATTTTTGCATATGCGTGATGTTTCAAAATTAGTTATACATTTTTGTGTTAAACTAACAAAGGTCTTACTTGTTTTATCCATAAATCAATTTTCAATTCTAATGCTGCCGTATATTTAAAACAAAGGTTACGAGCTCTCTAAGCAGCTCAAATTTTTGTATATTAGATTGAGGCGAAAATATTGGGTATATTAGACTGTGTATATTAGTTTATGTTATCTTTAAAATGTGGAAAATATAAAGGCGTAAATGTAAAAGCACGTTTCCACTATCGTTCTTTTATTCAGTTTTACAACTTTTAAAAACGTTTACGGCGATGTTTTTAAAGAATGGGGGTGATGACGCATTGTCTTACGCTTTTGTTTTTCTCATTTCTGTAATGGAGGTTACGTCCCTTATTTAAAACAAAGCCCATTGCACTGTTATTCACGCGCTTTTTTAAGAAACATCTCTCAATGTTCCTAAACTCATTTTAAAACGATGTTTGAATAGTATAACGCAAAATACCCTGTGAATACTACAAGATTCATGTCCCTCATTTTGCCCATATTGACAATAAGGCACAAACCAGCATCATCATTTTATTTTCCGGTTCTTAAATGTTGATGCAACCTTAATGTTGAGAAAACCCTCGGCATTTGAAGGGTATTTTTACTCTTTTCTTTAATAGTGTCTATATACTCCCTCTGGTTGTGATACGCAAGAAAATGGTTTTGATAAAATGGAGTGTGCCACTAAAGTATGTACAGCTTATTTCTTATATTTAAAAAATCAAATCGCCTTTCTCTCAAATTACTTTTTATAAATAGCAAGAATTTTATTTATTAAACGCCAGATATTTTGGTGAAGTGCGTTAGATAATAATTGAGAAGGGTTGCATCTTAGCTTTAAAAATGGGGGAGAGATTTTGAAAATAAAAAAATCTATATATATAAAACATCTTCAATTGCGTTTATGGTACTTTTTATTCAATAATCCATACAATATTTTTATTCGTATTTTATTTGTAGCAGGGGGGGTTCTATTTTCCTCTTACGGAGAAGCTGAAAGGTTGCCTTCTTTTTTTGATTCGCATGAACATTTGGTACAACCTGATACGACGGATATTCTTCGTTTGCGTTTTGTAACAACTTTTGATTTTCCTCCTTTTAATTTCCTTGATCAAACGGGGCATCTTGCAGGTTATAATATCGATTTATTGCGCGCTATTTGCTCAAAATTAAAATTAGAGAAGCTTTGTGAAGTAGAAGTAATTCCTTGGAAAGAGCTTGTAGAATATGTTAAAAATGGTGGTGCAGAAGTCATTATTGCGGGTTTAAAAGAAACAAGTAAAACCCAGCAAGATCTTGTTTTTACAAAGTCATATTTGCGCTTTCCAGCGCGATTTGTTGCTTCTCGACTTTTAGATCTCGATGAGCCAATAAGCGATCAATTGGTGCATTTAACCAGTGGTGTTTTGTCTAAAAGTATTCACGAAAAGCTCTTTCATCATTATTTTCCTAAAGCAAAATGGCAAGAATTTAAAAAGAGAGAAGAGCTCTATAAAGCATTACAGGAGCGTAAAATTGACCTTATTTTTGATGATGGATTTGCTTTATCGTTATGGTTCAAAAAACAAAAATCTGTTGATTGCTGTCATTTTGTTGGGGGGGCATATATGGCGCCACAGTTATTGGGACAAGGAATGCAGCTTGCTGTTGGAAAAAAGAATGAAAAATTGGTTGATATACTCAATTATGCGCTGAAATCTCTAGAAGAGGATGGTAAACTTACAGAACTTTATTTGCGGTATTTTCCAATAAGTTTTTATTGATGAATAGTTTTTTAATTAAGAGCTGTTAATCTTTCTGTGCCTAGTCGATAGGAAATAGCTTCTGCGAGATGATAGCGTGAAAGATTATCTGATTCGTCAAGATCAGCAATTGTGCGTGCAACTTTGAGAATGCGATGATAAGCGCGTGCAGAGAGGTGCATTTTTTCACTCACATCTCGTAAGAGTGTGGTCGCACTTTTATCAGGAATGGCAATCTGTTCTATAATTTTGGCAGGGCAATCGCCATTGGTGCGAATATGATCAAACCCCATTGTTGCAAAACGTTTAGCTTGAATGGTACGGCATCGTGCGACGCGTTTGGCAACATCGCAGCTTTTTTCTGATTGTTCTGGTTGCATAAGGTCCATAGCTGTCAAAGCAGGGACATCAATCCGTAAATCAATTCGGTCAAGCAGAGGACCAGAAATACGGGACTGATAATCGATTTGGCAGCGTATTCCTTTAGCGCAAACATGGTCTTTTTCGCCTGCCATACCACAACGGCAAGGATTCATTGCGGCAATGAGTTGGAAGCGAGCAGGATAGCTAATATGGTGATTAGCGCGGGCGATAACCGATTCCCCACTTTCTAAGGGTTGACGAAGAGAATCAAGAACCTGCGGAGAAAATTCAGGCAATTCATCAAGAAATAACACACCATTATGGGCAAGGGAGACCTCTCCCGGTCGTCCTTTAAGTCCCCCACCAATCATTGCGGCCATGGAAGCAGAATGATGTGGGGAACGAAAGGGGCAATGAAGTGAAATGGTATTATGAACCGCTTCTCCTGTAATAGAAGCAATCAGAGAGACATCTAAAAGCTCACGGCTATCAAGAGGTGGCAAAATGGAAGGTAAGCGTTGCGCTAACATAGATTTCCCAGCACCAGGAGGTCCTACAAACAAGAGGTTATGGCGTCCAGCAGCACAAACTTCTAAGGCACGTTTGGCTGTTTTCTGTCCTTTGATTTCGCAAAGATCTGGAAGTTCAGTTTCGATAGTATATTGGCGCGGTTGTGGACGTTTTTGAATTTGGGTTCCTTTGAAATGGTTGACTATAGTGAGCAGAGTCTCTGGGGCAAGAATATTTATTTCTGCATTTGCCCAAGCAGCTTCAGGTCCACATTGGAAAGGACAAATCAGTCCTTTATCGAGTGATAAAGCTGTCATGGCAGCTGGTAAAACACCATTAACAGCGGTAAGTGAACCATCCAGTGATAATTCTCCTAAAATGATATAGTCTTGTGCTACTTCGGGAGGGAGGATTCCCATAGCAAGCATTAAGCCTACGGCGATTGGCAAATCATAATGCGAGCCCTCTTTAGGCAAATCAGCTGGTGCAAGATTAATCGTAATCCGTTTAGTAGGCATAGAAAGTCCACAAGCGTGGAGGGCTGCTTGTACACGTTCACGGCTTTCTGCAACTGCTTTATCAGCTAATCCAACAATAGCCATTCCTATTTTACCAGATGAAATCATAACCTGTACATCCACAGGGACTGCTTCTAGACCGCGAAAAGCGACAGTTGTAACACGTGCGATCATTTGTTTATTTCCCCCTTTAGACTTTGTAGAGACAATCATATCTATGCATAAAAATCAAGAAGCATCTCTATGGTTTTTTTTATAGAGAGATCTATATACGTAGGCAGTTTTTTAGCGTTCTCATGGAAAGTCATTTGTACAAATTTAACCATGATAGTATGGAACGCAATAAAACGTTTATAATAAGCTAAATAAATATGTTAAGGAAAAAGAATGAGGCTGTTCGTGTTATGCAACAGTGCAGAATTTTATGAAAATATAAGGGGAGGGTGACGTTATGTATCGCAGAATGTTATTTGATGTGATAAAACGTGTAAAATGTGCAAAGTAATTATATTTACCTTTCCCATTTTTATATTATTTAAAGTGTAGTAGATGCAAAGTGTATTATAAGGTATCTGATTTTATGGTATACCAGGCAAGAATTTTGTTAAAATCAGGGACTGTGCGCTGTGTATTTATAGGCTTGTGTTTCGCTTTTGCTTTTCCACAGCCACTTGCTGCATTTGATTTTTTCGGCATACCTTTTTTTGGTCAAAAGAAAACAAATTCTCCTTCAAATTATGCCAAAAGTACAGAGAGATTTTATAAAGTTGATGTTGTTGCTCCGCCAGGCGCGCCATTAGAAGGTATAAAAATAGTTAAATCTGTTTCTTCTCTTGTTGCTGATAAAGAGAAAGCGTCCGCCAGTTCTTCTGGTTTGCTAGCCAAGGCGCGTTCAGATTATCGAGCAATTCTTTCTGCTCTTTATGCTGATGGACGCTACGGTGGTGTTATTAGTATTAAAATTAATGGCTTAGAAGTCGCTGATTTAAGTCCGGTAACTCAACTTCCAGCACAATCCAATATTGTTATTACAATTAATGCCGGTCCACAATATGTTTTTAGTATTGCAGATATTGATAAAGTAGCTCCGTTTGAAAAACGTAAAGCGCATAAAATGCCCACAATTGAAGAATTGGGCTATAAAGTTGGGGCTATTGCTAAATCTGAAACCATTTTGAAAGCAGAAAAATGGGCGATAGAAGGATGGCGTCAACAAGGTTATGCCAAAGCTAAAATTATGAAAAGTGAGGTCGTGGCTGATCATGCTGCGTTGCGTGTTGAAGGACGGATTGTTGTTGATCTTGGACAAAAGGCTCATTATGGTCCTTTAAGTGTGCGTAATATAAGTAATAAACCACGTGTAGATTCAGCTTATATCGCATGGATGACCGGATTGAAGCAAGGTCAGAAATACGATTCCGATGCGTTAGCGAAGGCAAATGAACGTCTTGCGCGCCTTGGTGTTTTTCGTGCTATCAATATACGTGAGGCTGATACCATTAATCTAGATGGCAGTTTACCGCTTTCACTTGTTGTACAAGAACGTAAACCGCGTCGTTTTGGTGTAGGCGGTAGCTATTCAACATTAGATGGTGCTGGTTTTGAAGCTTATTGGATGCATAACAATCTTTTTGGTCATGCAGAGGTTCTTAAAATTGAAACAAAAATAAGTGGTGTTGGTAGCAATAAAAAGCAATCGTATAATTTTAAAAATTTTGATTATCTTTTCGGTGGTACGTTTATAAAGCCTGGTGTACTCACGCCAGATACAGATCTCAGATCAGAATTAAAAATACAACAAGATGTTCTAGAAAATTATACGACAAAGGCCATCAAAGGAAGATTAGGAATTACACATATTTTCAATGGTAATCTATCGGGACAGGCTGCTGTAGAAGTTTCAAATGGTTATTCACGTGATATTTATTTTGGGAGCCGTAATTTTACAACAATAGGTTTCCCTAGCGGTTTGATTTACGATAGTCGTAATAATAAGCTTAATGCAACAAAAGGTTTATATGGTGAAGTTTTCATTGAGCCTTTTTATGAGATGCGTTTTAGCAACTTTGTTGCAAAAGTAACAGCAGAAGGTCGTTCTTATTGGGCGTTGGATGAAGGGAATCGTTTTGTTTTTGCTACGCGGGCAAAGCTTGGTACAATTCTTGGGAATGATACAGCACAAATCCCCGCGAATACGCTTTTTTTTGCTGGTGGTGGGGGCTCTGTTCGTGGTTATGCTTACCGTAATATTGGTATCAAAACAGAAAATGATGCGGTTGTTGGTGGACGGGCAGTTGTTGAGGGATCGGCAGAATTGCGTGTTTCTTTAAATGATAAAATAGGGTTTGTCGGTTTTCTTGATGGAGGTGCCGTAGGGGAAAAGGCGAATTTTGATTTTTCTCAAAAAATTAAATGGGGAGCCGGTATAGGAGGTCGTTATATGACGGGTCTTGGTCCTTTACGCGTTGATTTAGCCTTTCCTTTAAAGAGAGAGAAGGGTGATCCTCGCATTGGTTTTTATGTGGGTATAGGGCAAGCATTTTAATGAAAAAAGGTGTACATTTATCAGCTTTCTTCTTTGTATTTTTGTTTTTTGGGGTGGGTGGTTTTGTTTTTGCGCAAAGAGGAGATACTCTTCCCTCTAGCGAAATGAAAACAGATGATCGCTCATGGTTTGTTTCTTTAATTGAACGAAAGCTTTCAACGCCCAATCGTCAAGTTCGTTTACATAATATACAAGGGACACTGTCTTCTCAAACATCAATTGATGCTATTACTGTCAGTGATAAAAAAGGGGTTTGGCTTAAAATTACCAATGCTAAAATGGATTGGAATCGTCTAGCGTTGCTGAGAGGGCGGATGGACATTAACCAGCTTTCGGCAGAACAGGTTACATTTTTACGCAAACCGCAAGGCAATTCTTCTTTTGTTTCTTCCCTTGGGACGGGCAAGTTCTCTTTACCAAAATTGCCGCTTGCTCTTTCTATCAATACGCTTATAGCTCAACATGTGACATTTGAACAGAATCTTTTTGGTTTTTCTGCTGATATGTCATTAAAAGGTAATCTCACTTTGGCTAGTGGTAATTTTGATGTCGATATAGCGGCGCATCGTTTAGATGCACCAGGTTCTTTTTCTGTTGTCACCAAGATATCTGATAGTAATCGTACAGCTCAAATTGATATTTCTGCTAACGAACCACAAAATGGTATTTTGGCGAATATTTTTAACATTGAACAACGTCCAGCATTAAATCTCGTCGTGAAAGGTGATGGTACTTTTGATGATTTGGTTATCAAACTTTCTTTAGAGTCCGATCATCATTCTATTTTAGATGGTAATGTTATTCTTGCAAGTGTTCCAGAAGGACACAGTTTTTCTACGAAACTAGAGGGAACACTGAGCCCTTTAATACCTTCTCAATATCGTAGTCTCTTCGAATCTGATATAACATTAAAAGCAAAGACAAGAAGAACAAAAGAAGGTGTGACACACCTTGATCAGATGGTTATTCAGAGCAAAGCAATGAATGTTATAGCCAATGCTGAAATAACCGCTGATGGATTTTTGCGGCGGCTTTTTGTTGATGGTAAAATGGCTCTTGATAACGAACAGGAGTCTATTCATTTACCTGTATCGGAAGTATCAAAACCTGCGAATACTCTTGCTTTGAACATTGACTATGGTCGCGAAGGGCAACAATCTTGGAATGGGCGGTTGGTTGTAGGTCATTTAAGCAATAAAAATATTTATATTCGCGATGCAATTTTTGATATGGGAGGAGTAAGCGAAAATCTTGATAATGCAGCTTCTCGTCATGTTGGTGTTCAGGTTAAAGGAACGCTTCAAGGGGTTAAAAAAATTAAGGGAGCGTTAGTAGAAAATTTAAGCCAAGCGGTTCATGTGCATTTAGATACGGATATTGTTTCGGATAAACCAATTTTGATTCATGATCTGAGTGTTACGGCTCAGGGTTTTTCTTCTTGGTTAAAAGGGACAATGGAGGGTTTTGTTTTTAAAGGCGATCTCGGTTTAAAAGCTCAAACATTAACTCCTTTGGAAGTGTTCAGTAAACAATCACTTTCTGGTAGTGCAGATATTAAAGCCAAAGGAACGATCAATTTATTGAGTGGCATTTTTGATCTCCAATTATCAGGAATGGCTGACGATATGAAAATAGGCGTGCAGTCTTTTGATCGTTTATTCAAAGGAAACATCACTCTTTCAGGTGGTGCTACTCGAAATACGAAGGGTTTCATTTTTCGTCATTTTAATTTGAAAAATCAATATACAAACATAAAGGCTAATGGTTATTTTTCAGATGAAAGCGCTAAAATGGATCTATCTGCTGAAATATCTGATTTGTCCAAATTAGATCCAAAGATAAGCGGTGCGCTTACGATTGAAAGTACGGCGAGAGGGCGCAATAGCCATATAAAACTAAATACACGTGCTCATATTGCTGAAGCATTAATCGTAGGGAAGAAACTTCAAAACACAACATTTAACATAGATGCACTTATAGATAATACAGCACCAGTTACTGCTTTAACGGGGGTGGTAAAAGGTGAAGGGATTTTTGCTAAGAAACCTTTGCATTTATCGGCCTCTTTTAAAGATTCTCATAAAATTCGAAAACTTGAAAATATCGATATTAGAGGGGGAAGTGCAAAAATAACGGGTGCTCTTTCTCAACAACTTGGGGGGGGGTTGAAAGGAGCGTTGCATATTGATGCCGATGATATTTCTGTACTTTCAGCGTTATTTTTGCAGGATGGTAGTGGAAAAGTAAAAGGAGATTTTATTTTTGATGAACAAAATGGCAGACAAAAAACCAATGTGAAGGCGCATGTTAGCCATTTGAATTTTTCCAAGAATAAAATAAAAAAATTGGCAATAGATGCTGACATATTCGATCCTTTTGGCATGACACAGTTTGAAGGAGTTATCAATGCAGAACATATTCAAACACCTTTGATAATGGTCAATCGTTTAAATGCTCACGCCGATAGAAATAATGGACAAACGGTTTTTACTGTCCAAGCGATGTTGCATGATACTCTCAATGCACAGCTTTCTGGTCGTTTAATGGTTGAGGAACTTCCAGACAGTATAAAACGAGAAGTGCAAATTGAAACTGTGGATCTAAAACAACACATTTTTCATGCAACATTGCTGAAACCATCCATAATTGCTTTTGATAAAGATGGAATGACAATCAATGAATTAGGAATTGCAATAAATGGAGGCAACATCATCTTAGCAGGGAATATTCAAGATACCCTGAATTTGCAACTTACAATGAATGCGCTTCCTGCTACTTTAGTCAATCTGTGGAAAGCCGATCTTGGAGCAGCAGGGAGTGTAACAGGGCATGTTATGATTCGTGGTCATTTAAAAAAACCTGATATAACGTACGATATAAAAGGTGAGGGACTGACAACCGTTGCTTTTCAAGATAAAAAAATTATGCCTTTTTCTCTTTCTGCTACGGGAAACACTGTAGATCAAAATCTTACTTTAAATGCAAATTTAACAGGAGAAGGAGTACAAGCAGAAGCTCAGGGGCATGTATCTCTAGAGAAAAATACGCTTGATCTTCATATTAATTTGCAAAATTTATCTGCACGTTTGGCGAATGGTTTTATTGCAGGACAAGCGCTTGATGGGACACTGATAGGCAAAATTGATATTGGTGGAATAATGAAGGATCCATCTGCTCATTTTGAGCTTTCTAGTGAAAATTTAACCGCTATGACGCATAAAGGACCAATGTCAATCAATATAAATGCTCGTGGTTCTTATAAAAAATCGACATTTCATATTGAAAATATGATAGCTACTGGAGATAAAGGATTAGATCTTTCCGTCCATGGGCCTGTATCTCTTAATCGTTCAGAGGCAAAATTAAACGTTAAAGGGATAATGCCTCTTGATTTTGTTAATCTCTTATTAGCTAAGCGTGGTGCACATATAACGGGTACAGCAAGAATTGATACAGTTCTTAATGGAACGTTATCAAAGCCACAATTGATAGGAAATATTTCTATAGGCGACGGTAGCTTTTTTGATTCACAAACAAATGTAGGATTGAATAATATAACGCTTGAAGGCAAATTAAATGGTGATCATATCCTTATAGAGAAAGCTTCAGCTTCTTCGTTTGAGGGGGGGAGAATTTCTGCTTCAGGTCGTATCTCTAATGGTCTAGAGACAGATTTGATATTTCATCTTGATAATGCCAATTATAATGATGGTTCTATGATTCTGGCAACATTGTCAGGTGAGATGACAATGAAAGGTCATTTTTTAAATGATCTTGTTGTTGGTGGTGATATCATCGTTGAAAAAGCTGAAGTTTTTGTTCCTGATCATTTTAAAAGTGCTAAGTTTCTTGATATTAGAAATAAGAATTTAACTAAATCGATTCAAACAACACTTGAACGTGCTGATGTTAAGAAAACGAACAAAAGCAAAAGCCGTATAGTTACACAAGAATCTTCATCTGTCGTGTTATCAAATATGAGTATTACAGCACGCAATCAATTTTTTGTACGCGGAAAAGGCTTAGATGCTGAACTTGGAGGACGCATTAATCTAGCAGGCCCATTGAATGATGTGCATCCAGTTGGTGAATTTAGAATGATTCGTGGACGTTTTGATATTCTTTCGCAACGTCTTAATTTTGATCAAGGGCAAGCGAGTTTTAGCGGTAATCTTAATCCTACGGTTTATTTTGTAACCAACAATAACAGTGGTGATATTCGCGTCACTGTAACGGTAAGTGGGACGATTGATAATCTTGATATTAATTTTTCTTCACAACCGAATTTGCCTCAGGATGAGATTTTGGCGCGTTTGATTTTTAATCGCTCTCTTAATGAATTATCACCATTTCAGATTGCTCAACTTGCAGCAGCAGCGGCTGATCTTGCAGGTGCTTCTAATACATCTTTGTTGAATACTTTACGAACTAAAATTGGGCTTGATGATCTTGATGTTATCGTTAATGAGAAGGGTAATACAGGCTTACGTATTGGACGCTACATACACAATAATATTTATTTGGGCTTTGAAGCAGGGTCCGATGGAACGACGAAAGGAACAATTAATTTAGATATTTCGCGTCATCTCAAAGCTAAAGGTGCCATAGGAAATGAACAAAATTCTAGCATTGGTCTCTTTTATGAAAGAGATTATTAAAGATTGAATTTAAAAAATAAATTCTTTGTCTTTTGTCTCTCATTTCTAAATCTGAGGAAGGATACATAGACTAGAAATCCTATAAAAGAAGAAGATTTTTTGAGGCGTGAAGAAATATATCTGAAATATTCGATTTTTGTTTATTGTGTTTTTGAATGAGATCACTTTTCTTATAATGAATAGCCCCCCAAACAGAACACTCCAAAATATAACACTATTGTGTTGCAAATTCATGTGCTTGTTTTAAAGAAACATTTCTCAATGTGGCTTGAGCCTATTTCATAAGATTGCTTGTGAAATGATATAAAGTACCTCTTATGAATGGTATAAAATCCATACTACCATTGTTAATAAAGGTATAAGTATTTATTAAAGATATAAGCCGGCATTATCATTCTATTTTCCAGCTTCTCATGTTGCCGACAATCTTTTCACTTGAAAATGTAGAGGTATTTTTATTGCTTATCTTAAGAGTTTTTATGCATACACCAATATCTCTTATGACGTACAACAAGTGCTTTTGATTAATTCATCATAAATATAGAGAAAATTTACAATAAGCAAATTACATCTTATCTTTTATTTAAGATGTAAAGTAATAAATTATGATTATAAATCAAAGTATTAAAATGCAGGTCAAAAGATATTTTTTGTAAAAATGTTTATCAGAGTTATATGCCGTATTTTTCTATTTAGGCGGTTAAAAGAAAGAGGAATGTCATTTTACTTTTCATCTGTTTTTTTTCATATTGAAATCATAGCCTTATATAAGCACTAACGTTGTGCATTTATAAACTCTTCAAGAAGTTAAGGTATTGGAGGAATATCACTTTAGTTTCGGATGTAGAAAAAACAGCAAAGCTTGCTTTAAAGCAATCTACAACAGTAAAAAAGTTTTATAATAAATCTTCTCTTATTTTTTAATGTTTTTCTTTTACGCTGAGTGTATCTATAATTTGCAGCACAATTTATAATTGTGAGCCTATCCTGTTGTACCATAAAAGACTGACATTTGAGGTTTGGTGATATAAGGCATGTAAGTCTTTTTGACAAAGTATTTTGAAAGCACAGGGTGAATATTTAGGGTAAGTCTTGTATAAGTGAATCACATGATTTGTTATCAAGTGGAACGAACTCAATAAAAATCTGGATTGTTTACAGATCAGATTGGGTAGAATCTTTGTCCTTTAAGGTGTGTGGAGAAAAAATTGTTAGTGCAGGGATAAACACGGATAAAGGTAGTATTAATCCAGATTCATCATCATAATCCGCGGCAATTTTTTCAGACCTTGATGCTCTCTCTTTTAGGATTCAAAACATTTATGAATGTTTCAACACTTATTTGAGGAAGGAAAGGGGTTTTTGAAGTTTCACTGTTAAAGTCAATTGCATTCAACAAAATAGCGAGTAAAGTTTTCATCTAAATCCAAGAAGTTTATTTTCAATAAACCATAAATTCTTTGCCAATTCTTGATTGAAGTAATACTTTTTTTGGTAACAAGCCTTTTTTATAAATGGAGCATTACCTTCTATCCATTTTTATTTCAAATCTTATTTAAGGATCTAGAAATTAGGAGGTATGTCTTTGAACTGGATATTATGAATTTTTTTATAAAACCCATGTTCTTTTGCTAGCAATTCTTTCTGAGTACCTTGTTCAATCAGTTGTCCATTTTGTATGACCACAATTTTATGAGCACGAGCAATCGTTGAAAGGCGATGAGCAATAATGATCGTTGTGCGTCCTTTGGTAAGGTGGTGAATGGCTTCATTAATTTGTGCTTCGGTGTGTGAATCAAGCGCACTCGTTGCTTCATCAAGAATCAGAATTTCGCTATCGTGAATCATTGCTCTAGCGATAGCGAGCCGTTGTTTTTGCCCCCCTGAAAGGTTACAGCCATTATCACCTATCTGTGTATCATAACCATTTGGCAAACTCATAATAAAGTCATGAGCATTTGCTGCTTTTGCTGCTTCGATAATTTCGTCATCACTAGCCCCTTCTTTTCCAAGTCCGATATTATATTTAACAGTTCCTTGAAAGAGAAAAGTATCCTGTCCTACATAGGCCATCAGGTTTCTCAGAGAGCGAAATGTTGTGTAGCGAATATCTTGATCATTAATCAATATGCGTCCTTTTGTGGGGTCATAGAGGCGCATAATAAGGTTGATAAGGGTTGACTTTCCCGAACCGGATGGTCCCACCAATGCTGTCATTTTTCCGGCTTCTATTTCTAGGTTGATATCTTTCAATATCATTTTGTTATTAGTGTATGCAAAAGAAACATGTTCGAAACGAATAGTTCCCTGCTTTTTACTCAGATCTTTAGCTTCTTTATGTTCTATAACTGTAAGGGGACAATCGAGTATTTCAAACATTGTACGGATATTGACCAAGCCAGATTCAATTTTGACACGTACATTTGCTAGTCTTTTTGCGGGTTCATAAGTTAAAAGTAAAGCAACAATAAAGGACATAAATTCACCTTGAACACCTGCGCGTTGGGTTGCAAGATAACCGGAAAAACAAATAATACCTGCAATGGCAACACCCGTGAGTGTTTCCATAATCGGATTGGTAATAGCTTCGAGTGTGGCAATATTGTTTGTTTGTTTTTCAACATCACAAATGGCTTTGTCCATCCGTTTTTTCATGACCTCTTCTAGTGAAAAGGCCTTGATGATTCGAATACCAACAGCCGTTTCCTGTACGATTTTAATAATTTCACCAAGTGAAAGGAGCTCTTTTTCCATCAGGCGGCGAACGCGTTTTAAAGCCATTCGAACGCCTAAAAAAGCTAGTGGTCCTACGATTAAAGTAATGGAGATTAACACAAAGTTTTGAATGAACATGACAAGCAACAGACCACTAACGGAAAGCAAATCACGTACAAAAGTTGTGATAATAGTATCAATTATATTACGTACAGCTGTCGCATTATGAGTTACACGAACAAGAAGATCAGATGAAGTGTTATTATGATAAAAAGAGACTCCTTGTTCCATAAGTCGTGCAAAAATTTTACGCTGTTGTTCCGCAATGATACTATTGCCTGCTTTGTTTAGAAAGTAAGTTTGGGAAAAAGTTGCGACTCCTTTGAGAATAAAGATAAAAGCAATGAAGCTAGAAATCAAAACAATCATAGGAAAATTTTGTGCATCAATAATCTGATTAACAACATCACGCATAATCCATGCACTGGTTGCTGTGGTACAAGAAATGATGATCATTGAGAAAATCGCAGCACTGTACCAACGCATATGTTTACGAAAATTTTCTCGCAAAAGGCGGATAATAAGATGTTTATCAAAAGAGGAAATTTGTTTTTTAGCCATGAAATGCTTCTATATTCTCTCATTATTTTATGCAAGATTGAAACATTCTTAATTAAAAAGCCCCTTAATCTTTTTTACAAAAATAGCCTTTTCTTTCAAGGTTCATCATATCAATTTCACGACGGTGAGAGTGAAAAATGTAGTGCAAAGTTTCTGTGAAAGGTATAACGAAAATTTGTTGTTCATCATTATTTTTAATTTTCAATAAAAGGTAACGGCGAGTTTCACCATTGTATTTACCAATTTCTATATTGTGATAGCCTTTGGCACTTGAAATAGCTCACAAAAAATATTTCGCTTTTTAATAATTTTTATGTATCATTTCCGTTTGTGATGTGTAAGCAAAAATTTTTGCCGCATTACATGATAAGAGAGCTTGAAATAAGAACACCTTACGATGTTTGAGCTTTTTCATTTAATATGCAAAATAACGAATTCTTCTTATAAATCGATAAAGCATTATTAAACTCTTAAAAGGATTTATACACATTTATAAAACCTTAGAAGCACCACAAAAACTCTATGTGGTGCTTCTAAATAATACCATACGCATCATTTTGATGAGTTGCACGCTGACGAGTTGCATGCAAATATTATTCCAATGCAAAACTATTTAGGTGCTATCACCATCATCATTTGCCGGCCTTCAAGCTTTGGCTCCAATTCAATTTTGGCAATTTCACTTGTATCTTCTTTCACACGCTGAAGAAGCTTTAATCCAAGATCTTGGTGAGCCATCTCACGACCACGAAAACGCAAAGTAATCTTTACTTTATCACCATGATCAATAAAGCGATGAACAGCCTTGAGTTTGACTCCATAATCATGGACATCAACATTTGGGCGCATCTTAATCTCTTTGATTTCGATGACTTTTTGCTTCTTACGTGTTTCAGCAGCTTTTTTTTGGGTTTGATATTTTAATTTGCCCAAATCGATGATTTTACATACGGGTGGCTCCGCATTTGGTACAATTTCAACCAAATCAAGCCCCGCATCTGCAGCCATAGCAAGAGCTTCTTGTATCGCAACAACTCCCTGATGTTGCCCCTCATCATTGATAAGCTGAACATGAGGTACTCGGATATCCTGATTTGAACGTGGTCCGTCTTTTTGGGTAGGTGTCATTTTAAACGGTTTACGAATGGTTTATGCTCCTTAATTTTGATTCAACTACAGTTAATTTAATATACAATTATGCGCCTAAAAACAACTATAATTCGCGCCTTTTTCATTATTTGATTTATTACTTTTTGAAATGATTTAGATTATAAAAGTTTTTCTTTTAATTTAAAGAAATCGTTTTATGGAGGATAAAGAATTATGGATCAAAATATTCCTTGTCAGTTTTTTTCGTTTGAGAACACCGCACTTGCAGTACGCTATCGCAAGGGGCGCCAATCTCCAGGTTTGGTTTGGCTTCATGGCTATCTATCCGATATGTCAGGGGATAAGGCGATGTTGGTTGATAGTTTTGCTCAGAAGAATGATTTGTCTTGTTTACGTTTTGATTACTCTGGACATGGAGAATCAGGTGGTGATTTTTTTCAAGGAACGATTTCACGCTGGGTTAAAGAAAGTTTAGCGGTTTTTGAAACTTATTGTGAGGGTCCACAAATTTTGATTGGCACCTCTATGGGCGGGTGGATTGCACTCAAGCTTGCTATGATGTTAGCACAGAAAAATAAGAAGCTTGCTGGCATGATCTTGATTGCGCCAGCTCCTGATTTTACACAAACATTGATAGAATCAGGGTTGGGTCGAAAGGGGTGGAAAATTTTAGAAGAAACAGAGCATATTGAACGATCTGCGATTAGTTATACGGAGCCGGTTCCCTTTACAAAAGTATTTATTGAAGATGGCAGAGACAACTGCGTCATGAAGGGATGTATAGATGTTGGATGTCCAATCCATATTCTACAAGGGATGGAAGATGTGGAGATACCCTATCAGCATACTATGACTTTACTTGATCATTTGCCTCTCCATGATGTAACATTGACACTCGTTCGTGATGCTGATCATCGCTTTTCTCGTCCGCAAGATTTGGATTGCCTCGAAACGGTATTGAGGTCATTGATTGACCGGATTAATGCGGGAGAAGGGGCAAATTCATTGATGATGAAGATATAATGTATGAGCATTTCTAAACAGCATTTTATTTTTTCTGATCGCTCTGTACCTGTACAGGTGCGGGAAAATAAGTGCGCGCGCCGTCTTACCTTACGTATTGATGCGAGCGGACAGAGGATTTGTGTAACAACACCACCAGCGATAAGTCTCTGTACGATTCAAAGTTTTATTGAAAAGCATCGGTCTTGGATTGAGGCGCGTCTTGCTCGTGTACAAATCTCTCATGAAAATGCTTATCTCAAAGAGGGGGCAACGATTCCTTTGTTGGGTGTTTGCCATTCCATAAAGCATAGAGAAGGACGTGGGGTAACGGAAATTATTGCAGGAGATGCAGAACAAGAACCTCAAATTATCGTTTATGGTCAATTAGAATACCTTCCAAGACGCATTGCTGACGTTTTGAAAAAACAAGCAGCACGTATTATAACACCTTTGGTGGCACATTATGCCCATAAAGTAGAGCGTAAAGTCAAATCAATTTGTTATAAAGATACGAGAAGTCGTTGGGGGTCTTGTTCAATAGATAAGCGTCTTTCTTTTTCTTGGCGCCTTGTTATGGCACCAAAAGAAGTTGTGGAATATGTTGTTGCTCATGAGGTTGCTCATCTTGTTGAAATGAATCACGGTCCAAGATTTTGGGCTCTTTGTGAAGAACTATGTCCTGATAGTAAAACGTATCGTGCTTGGTTGAAGGAAAATGCTCATAGATTGCAAGCAATTAATTTTGATTCATATAATTTAGAGGCGTCAAAAACTTTCAAATGAAGGCAATATTTAACGGAACTTTTTGTTGAGTGTTTTGTTGTGTGTGTACTTGCTCATGCATAATGAGGAAGCCATTGAAGCTCTCAGCACGATTGTTTTCCCCTGCTTGGTTTGCTGAGTGTCTTCAATGTTTTTGCTTTATCTTTTTTGTAATTCAGCGTAATAACCTTAAGTTGCTATGACTTATAAAAAATGGGAAGGGACCTTATGCCTGTTCTTACAGATCCGCTTCAGCTATTACAGAGACTTATCCGTTGTCCTTCTGTTACACCTCATGAAGCAGGGGCTTTATCAACTTTGGAACAATTTTTGAAAAAAATGGGATTTCATGTCGAGCGCCCTATTTTTACGGATAAAAATACAGATAATGTTGAAAATCTTTATGCCAAAATGGGAAACGAAGGACCCCATCTTATGTTTGCGGGTCATACAGATGTTGTACCACCAGGTGCATTGGATGAATGGACCTATTCACCTTTTGAAGCTGTCATAGATCAGGGAAAATTATATGGGCGGGGTGCTGTTGATATGAAGGGCGGAATCGCTTGTTTTATTGCGGCGCTAGCGCGAGTTCTTGAGAAACGGTCCATTAAAGGAATGGTAAGTTTTTTGATTACCGGTGATGAAGAGGGACCTGCTGTTAATGGTACTATAAAACTTCTCAAATGGGCGGAAAAAAAGGGCGAAAAATGGACTGCGGCTCTTGTGGGAGAACCAACAAGTGTAAAGACTGTTGGGGATGTCATCAAAATTGGTCGCCGCGGATCGATTTCTGGTATCATTACCGTGAAAGGTCGCCAAGGTCATGTTGCTTTTCCAGAGCGGGCTGCTAATCCCTTGCCTTTGGCAAATAAGCTTATTCAGGCATTGACACAAACTGCTTTAGATAAAGGGACAGAGAATTTTCAACCCAGTAATTTGGAGCTAACAAGCATCGATACCGGTAATTCAACAGTCAATATTATCCCAGCGCAGACAACAGTTCGTTTTAATATACGCTACAATGATCTTTGGACAAAAGAAACACTGGTGGAAGAAATTGAAAAGCGTCTTGCTTTGGTGCAATCAAAAAACAATAGTGATCAATATCCCTCTTATCAGCTTGAATGGATTCCAAGTTTAGGGGATGTTTTTTTGACCAAAAATGATAAACTCATTCAAACTTTATCCAATGCTATTAAAAGTGTAACAGGGAATATACCAGAATGCTCCACTTCAGGTGGGAGTTCGGATGCGCGATTTATTAAGGATTATTGCCCAGTGGTTGAATTTGGCTTACCAGGGCAAACGATGCATATGGTAGATGAGTGTGTAGCCCTTGATGCGGTGGAAGCTCTTACTACTATTTATGAGCGTTTTATTGTTGATTTTTTTGCATGAAGAAATGATTGCTGGTTCAAAAATACCTTTGTCTTGTTGTTCCATAAGATATTACCATTTAAGGTGTGGTGATATGAGACTCGTAAGACTTAATATATTAAGTGGTTTTAGAGTAAGTGGTGAATCTTCTTAAATTGGGCTTCTTGCCTGTAGCGTCTTTAGTTAAGTGAATTACATAATTTGAAAGCCAAGAGGGAGCTGCTTTAAGAAGCAGAACTGTTTACAGACTATATTGGATTAAAAATATTTGTTTTTTAAAGTTTGGAAAGGAAGTTAATACGCAATCATAATGGAAAACAATGAATATTATATCATAATTGTGTGATGACCGGTTGAAGCCATAAAGACACACAAAAACATGCTGCTATTGTAAAAAATTCATACAACATAAATGCGCTCATTCATAGCTCGTGTCTTAATATGGTTTCTGCACTCTCATAAAAGGTACCTCTTATTTCAATTAGCCTCTCTTAGAGTAAAGTCCATAGGAAACGCGTTTTAAGTTTGTTTGACTTCATATATTTTGCCCTGCCTTTTTGTTCCCAAGAACTTCTGTTGCAAAATCATTACGAGATAGAAGGTGAGCTCATTTAATCAGCTTTAATATTGGTTATGATAAAGATACACAGAAATTCTTTTGTAGCATCACGTTGACTTCTTTAGCCTAGTATTTTTCTCAATTTTTTAATAAAATAACCTTAAAGGACGCGTACAGACACTCATAAGCATGTATGCATACAAATAAAATCATATGGGATTAATGTCGTTTCGCTCGCTAACAAAATAATCTCGATTCATATCTGATATATTTGCCATTTGAGTGCATTATTTGTTTTAATAAAACTCATGATTTTGCTGTGACTTATAGATCAATACCAATCATACAGCCGCGTATCTCAAATAAATATTGGTTCAGTATTTTTTTGCGACAACAGCTTTTATATACCAGAATAGGATAAAAGTATTGTGTATATCTATTTTTTTGTAATCTCTGAAACAGACATACAACCACAACCTGATTGAGGGAAAATATAAAGGTATAAAGGTGAAAATCAGTGTGCTTTTTTACTCTCCTTTTTTATTCGGTTTTACAGTTTTCAAAATTATCTAGAGTAATACCTTTTTAAATAATTAGAGATTGATACATGGTTTCATGCTCATTTCTCTGGTTCTTTAAATGGTGCCACGATTTCATAAAAAACAATACATTATCGTATTATGCATTCACATACTTGTTTTAAAGAAATTTTCTCAATATTTGTCACATTCGTGCCATTACGGTGTTTGTGAATAGTGTAATATAAAATTTTCCGTGAAGTGTATAAAGTCTACAGTGCCCACCATCTTTACGTTTATGAAAAAAAAGTTAGACCACCACACACTTTCTAGCTCAAAATATTGCGATAGCTTTTAGCACTTAAGGGTGTTCATAAGAGTTATTTTTACTTCTTTTTATAGCTTTTTTATCCATACGTTTCTCTACTTTTAAGGTGTAAGCAAATGGTGGTAACTAATTTACTGTAAATAGTTTTGAAATGAGAGTATCTCACGATACTCTAATCTCGCCTTTTCTGTGAAAAATGATGATTATGATTAAAATAAGTATGTTGTTATAAAAACTTTAGTTTGCGAGTTGGCTGATGATGTGATCAAGAACAATACGTCCTTTGGTTGTCGCTTTTAAGCGTTGGTTATCCACCATTTCTATCAATTCTTGGTGTTGTAAATCGATCAGTTTTTCCATTGGGATGCGTTTAGGGCTTAAGGTTTCATAGCGTATAAGTTCTAAGCCTTCGCTAAGGCGTAATCCCATAAGGAGCATTTCATTTGCCTGTTGTTCAGTGGTTAAATGTTCCGTTTCAATACAGCCATGTCCTGTTGTTTCTACCAAATTAAGCCACTGTTCAGGATGCTTTTCATTTATTGTGACATAACGTTCGCGGTTTTCAAGGTGTGATGACAATGTTTTTGAACAGGCAGAGGAATGATTCGGTGCGTGCTCAATGAAACGTCCATGTGCTCCTGGACCAAAGCCTGCATATTGGTGATAACGCCAGTAAAGAAGATTGTGTGCTGATTCAGCACCGGGTATTGCGTGGTTTGAGATTTCATAGGCAGGAAGACCATGCAATGCTGTTATTTCTTGGGTAAGATTATACAGATCTGCTGCTAGCTCTGATGGGGGAAGGATAAGTCTTCCTGCATCATGAAGCCGTTTAAAGGCAGTTCCTTCTTCGATTGTCAATTGATAAAGAGAAAGATGGTCCGCTGCCAAATCAATTGCTTGTATAAGTTCAGATTTCCATTGTTCAAGGGTTTGTTCGGGACGGGCATAAATGAGATCAAAGGATAAACGTGGAAAAATTTGTCGTGCTAAAGTAATGGCAAAAAGAGCGTGTTCCACATTATGGAGTCGGCCAAGTTTGCGCAATGCTTTATCATTGAGCGCTTGTATCCCTAGAGATAAGCGATTAACACCTGCCGCACGGTATCCACGAAAGCGCTCTGCTTCCACACTGGATGGATTAGCTTCTAATGTAATCTCAACTTTATCATCGACTACCCATTTTTTTGCAAGTGCTTGCAATAGGGCATCGACAGTTTGCGGCTCCATAAGAGAAGGGGTTCCTCCACCAATAAAAATACTTGTAATATGGCGTGGGCCTATTTTGTGATATTGCGTTTCTATTTCGCGCTTAAAGGCGGTGACAAAACGTGGTTGATCAACACCATGGATGCGAACATGCGAATTAAAGTCACAATAAGGACATTTAGCTGCACAAAAGGGCCAATGAATGTAAATGCCAAAAGGTTCATTCATGAGAATGCTAAAAGGTTTTCTGCCAAAAGTTTGAAAGCACGTGCGCGATGTGAAAGAGGCGGAATATCATTACGTTTCCAGTTGTGTTTTTGCTCTGTTGACATTTCTCCAAAGGTATTTTCATATCCATCTGGTAAAAAAATAGGATCAAAACCAAAGCCTTTGTCTCCCAGTGGAGGCCAAATGAACGTTCCTTCAACGCATCCGCGGAAGTAATCTGCATGAGCATCAGGCCATGCAATGCAAATGACGGATATAAAACGGCATTTTCGTTGGCTTTTTTCTCGCGCTCCAACTTTTTGGAGTTCATTTTCTATTTTTTCCATAGCTTTGGGAAAATTACGTGTACCATCAGCTTGAATTGCCCAATCAGCGGTATAAACGCCTGGTGCACCCTCTAATGCATCTACCTCTAAGCCTGAATCATCAGAGAGGGCAGGAAGTCCTGTCTTTTTTGCTGCTGAAAAAGCTTTAATATAAGCGTTTTCTTCAAATGTTTTTCCCGTTTCTTTTGGTTCTGGCAAGCCCAGTTCTTTTGCCGATTGTATTATTAAACCGAAAGGCTTAGTTAAAGTAGTGATTTCATGCAATTTGCCGGTGTTATGTGTAGCAATGACAAGTTTTTTATCTGCTATGCTTCTCATATAGATTTCTCCAAAAATGAAAGGGGAATTGTTTTTGTGCTAAAAACCGGCTTAAATGCTCATACACACACATTCTGCTTGATTTTACATAATATGATTATTTTACACGTTTTATGATATTTTATTCCAATAAAATTTTTTATCTTGTATGAAGATAACCTTGCAAAGATATGAAAGACATGTCTTTTTCTTATGATAGCATTTTTATGGTAAATTTCCAATTTCTTGTTTGCTCTAAAGGGTGAAATTTTCTATTTACAGCGGTTTTTGAACAATCCAGATTCTCTTGGTCAAATTATCTTGGCAAGTTCCTACAGCAGACCACTTTACAGATCAACTCTTAATCTTAAATATTTCTCACACACTCTAACAAAAAATACCTCCTGCGTAATTTATCAATCATCACTCTGAAGCTAGCATTTTACGGGTCAATAGGATAATATGTTTTTATACTACTTTAGACTATTTGACCAAACCTTGGCAAAACTTATATAAGAGATGAGGATTTTAAAAGTAGTGAAACAATTGTGATGAAGCACAAAACTATTGATAATGAACTAAAATATCTTGATGAACGTTCACGTGATATTTTTCGCCATATTGTTGAAGCTTATCTTAATGATGGTGAACCTGTAGGGTCACGCAATCTTTCGCGGCTTTTACGACAGACATTATCGCCTGCGACGATTCGCAATGTGATGAGTGATCTTGAACATCTTGGTTTGATTTATGCACCACATGTTTCTGCGGGTCGAATGCCGACACAATCAGGTTTACGCTTTTTTGTAGATGCATTTATGGAAGCGGGTGATTTGCCAAACGAAGAGCGAGAAAATATTGAAATGCAAGTCAAAGAGGCTGGTCATGCACAATCGGTTGAACATTTTCTTGTTCAAGCAAGCCGAGTTCTTTCAGATCTTTCACGTGGGGCAGGGCTTGTTTTAGCAACAAAACAAGAAGGAACATTGAAACATATTGAATTTGTGCGTCTTGATAGGGAGCACGCTCTTGCCGTTTTGGTGACTCAACAAGGTGAAGTTGAAAATCGTATTGTTCATTTGCCAGAAGGGGTTACCCATGCACAATTGACGGAAGCAACGAATTTTCTCAATGCCCATATCCAAGGACGTACATTGAGTGAAGCTAAAGGGGAAATTGCTCGCTTATGCGCAGAAACACGGGCTGCGCTTGATGATTTATCGCATCATCTTGTTGAAACGGGATTAGCTCTTTGGGGAGGAGAAGGTGCTGATCATAAAATACACCTCATTGTTCGCGGGCGTAGCAATTTACTTGAAGATGTGAAAGCAGAAGAAGATTTAGAACGGTTACGCCATTTGTTTGATGATCTTGAAACGCGTGAGAGTATGGCACAGCTTCTCGATTTAACGGATGAAGGTTCTGGGGTTCGAATTTTTATTGGTTCAGAAAATAAGTTATTTTCACTTTCTGGTTCTTCTTTAGTTGTAGCACCTTATCGTGATTCACAACAAAGAGTCATTGGTGCTTTGGGCGTTATTGGTCCTACAAGGCTTAATTATGCAAGGATTGTGCCCATGGTTGATTATACAGCTCAACTTGTGTCACAGTTATTGCGTTAAAACGATGCAGGTAAGTATTTGTACTATAGAAGCTCATTGTATTATATACATCGATACCCCTTGATTTTTGTCTGTAGAATTTCGATATCGAGAATAACGAATCTTATGAAGGAATAAAATTTTTATGTCTGATGAAAAAAACAAATTTACTGACGCTTCATTTGAAAATTGTGATTTAAAAAATCCAGCTGATCGTAATACACTTAAACAGGCAGCCGATGAATTTTTAAAAACACATAAAACAGAGGAACACGAAAACGTTGAAAAAGAAAGCAATGAGGTTAGTGATCTTTTAGCGTCTTTGCAGGATGAAAATAAAGAACTGAAAGATCAGCTTTTACGTCTTGTTGCAGATATGGAAAATCTTCGACGCCGTACTATGCGAGATGTGGCGGATGCAAAGGCTTATTCCATTGCTAATTTTGCACGGGATATGTTATCGGTTTCTGACAATCTCAATCGTGCTTTGGAAGCCATTCCAGAAGGGGCGCGGGAAAGTGATGCTGGTTTGAAATCATTGGCAGAAGGCGTTGAAATGACTGAACGTGCCATGATGGCAGCATTAGAACGTCATGGGGTGCAAAAAATTCATCCAGAGGGACAAAAATTTGATCCTCATTTTCATCAAGCGATGTTTGAAATTCCTAATGCCGATGTTCCAGATAACACTGTTCAACAAGTTGTTCAGGCAGGTTATATTATCGGGGAAAGGGTGTTACGTCCAGCTATAGTGGGTGTAGCTAAAGGAGGAGCAAAAGAAGCTTCTGGTGAAGCTGATTCTGCTTAAAACACATCAATAATAAATCTCCAACATAAAATGCAGTATTCCCTGCAATTACACATATATGAGGTCTTTTCTCAAAGAGTTTTTAAAGGGTGTTATAAACACCCTTTTATCTTTGAAGCGCCCAACTTCCTTTTACAAGATACACGGACTCGCTTGAGGGAGATGACGATGAAAATAAAACAAAATGATCAACCTCAAAAGGAGGGATAAAAAAATCATCTTGAAAAGATAGATAAGAAGAAAGATCTTCAAGATTGATATCAAATATTCGTGCAAGAGTAATATGCGGAATAAATTGTCTTTCATCAGGCTTTAACTCTAATTTATTCCGGATATATTGCATCTTTTCATGTAAAAGATTAAGCTTTTCACAAGGTTCAATGCGAACTACAAGAGAATGGGGAGCATTTTCTGAACCAAAAACTTCAAAACCATCTATTTGTAGCATAAAAGGAGAGAGCTTTATTGTATCAAAGGCGTGCATAAGTGCATCTGCGGTAGCACTTTCAACTTCACCGAAAAAAGATAAGGTGACGTGAAAATTTTGCGGGTTGATCCATTGCGCTTTTGGTAAGCCATTTTGCAACGATACAAGTTGTTGTGTTGTTTGTTGAGGAATCTGAAGGGCACTAAATAGACGACCCATAATATTATCTCCTTATAATGAAAGATGCTATTCCAAGCACAATATAGATAATAAGGGCGAGGCATGTACCATAGAAAATAAGGCAATAGTATTGAAAAAGAATGTCTAAAAAATGCTTACTATAATTATGAGCGTACAAAGCTTATTCGTTTTAAAAAATGGTTATGATATCGATAAGAATTGCGTTTTCATGAGCTGTATCACAATGATGTGCAATAGAAGATTACTTATGTATTATAAAGACTACAAAGTGAGCAGAAAATAAGAAAAGTTGATAGATTTTTGATGTGCGAAATTATTTTGACATCTATCTTTAGCCTAAAATAAAGCATATTCTAATACAAGGTGAAGAGTTCTCTTTTTCTGTAAAGATTTAATTATACGGTTAAGTCGGGTAATAGCCGTAATACGCAAAACTATTCAAATTGATCAAATAATGTTAGGAAAGGAGGGAAAAACTCCAGTATAATAAAATTACTATAAGCTTTTACATTTATGATAATTATGCCAATCCATAATGGATATGAATATTGGTATAAAAGCGGGAAGAGAAATTAAAATTCAAAACAATGATGGAAAGTTCCTATTTTCTAAGAATCATCATCCTTATTTATGGTGAGAAAGCGCTAGTTTTCCTCTCCAAAGTTGTTATTGATAAGCTTTTCAAGAGCATTAAGAGCATCTGTTGCTTCTGGTCCTGAAACACGAATGGTGAGGTTGCAACCGGATGAAGCCGCTAGCATCATAAGTCCCATAATTGATGATCCACCAACGATTTTTCCATCCTTTTCAACTTCAACAGTAACATTAAAATTGTCAACAGTTTGTACAAATTTTGCAGAAGCACGTGCATGCAAGCCACGTTTATTACAGATATTGAAATGACGACTTATACATGGGAGGGTATCTTTGGAAAACATTGGTATTTTATTATCCACTATAAAATCATACTTGGTACATTAATATATTTACGCCCTGCTTCTTGTGCTATTCTTAACGCGTCTGATAATGAAATATCAGGACATTTGCGAATAGAAATCAGTTTAATAAGCATGGGCAAATTAACACCCGCAATCATTTCAACGCGTCCTTTTTCAATAGCAGGGATAGCTATATTCGATGGTGTTCCACCGAACACATCTGTTAATATGATTACGCCATGATCCGTATCTGTATCGGTTACTGCGGCTATAACATCACCTCGGCGCTGATCTATATCGTCATCGGGATAAACGCATATTGTTGCGAACTTTTCTTGTACACCAACAACATGTTCCACGGCATGTAAAAATTCGACAGCCAGCTCACCGTGCGTTACAAGCACGAGTCCAATCATTTACGCAAACTCCTGTTAACTAATAAGATCCGACCATATTGGTGGGAAACACATTTTACAAGGCTTTGTCTTGCTGCCAAGAAAAATTTGCAAAAAAAAGGCAAAAATTGTGATTTTTTATCTTTAGAAAAAAATTAGACAGATTTTTGCCATATTTTTCTAAACAAAAATGCTTCAATAGCTTGACAAATGGCTGTACAATCGGCTTCACGAAGAGAGGGAAGTTTTAAAAGAGGAATGTGCAAATCTTCAAATTGAAAAGTTTTATTTGTGGAAAAACGTTCATATTCTGGACCGAGAAAAATAACACAATCGATAGTTGTATGCTTTTCAAATTCTATCATATAAAGACCAACGCCACGAATCTCGATACCGCCCTCTAAATTATCAGGAGTGTATCCGTGGAGCTTTCCATTTTCCGCACGCAACATTGTATAATCATCACTGATAAGCTTCGCTTCACGTTTTGACCACTCAGCACGGTCGAGCAAAGAAAGGGTAAGGGTTGATTTACCTGATCCCGATGGACCTATAATTAACAGCCCCTTGCCGCCTAATTGAAGGCAATTTGCGTGGAGTATTTCACATTTTGTTTTCATGTCTTTTACTTTGGATAAAAGATTTATTTAGCGAGGGGAAGCATAATAATAAAACGTGCACCAGTTTTACACTTCCCAAGTGTAGGATCAATAATATTTTCGGCTGTAATTGTCCCATTATGAGCCTCGATAATTTGCCGACTAATAGAAAGGCCAAGTCCAGAGTTTTGTCCAAAAGCATCTTCGTTTGGTCGATCTGTATAAAAACGCTCAAAAATGCGTTCAATATTTTCTGAACGAATACCTGGGCCATTATCTTCAATGGTTAAAATAAGGGTTGAAGCATGACTTTTCATAGTAATGCAAATTCTGCCACGATTCCGAGGAATAAAAGAACGTGCATTTTCAAGAAGGTTTGAAATCACTTGCCCTAAACGGAGTTCATGTCCCAATACAAGATAGGCTTTTCCATGAGGACGCGGGACAATATTAAGGCTTATATCAATGGTTTGCGTATTACGATACACTTCCTGAACAGCATGAACAAGACTTTCCAAAAGCGGTGTCATATCAACAATCTCTGCGGTTTCTCGTGCAAGCTCTGCATCGAGCCGCGATGCATCAGAAATATCTGTAATCAACCGATCAAGACGGCGCACATCATGTTGAATAATTTCAAGCAATTTCTCTTGTGCTTCTTCATTTTTAGCCAGAGGGAGCGTTTCAACAGCACTGCGTAGGGAGGTGAGAGGATTTTTTAATTCGTGGCTTACATCAGCAGCAAAGCGTTCAATGGCTTCAATGCGCATATAAAGGGCATTAGTCATATCACGAATAGAGGTTGAAAGGTGACCAATTTCATCTTCACGCATTGAAAAATCAGGAATTTCTACACGCTGATTATTGCCATTACGCACTCGATTAGCCGAGGCAGATAATTTACTTAATGGATGGGCAATCGTATGGGCCAAAAAGAGAGAAAGGACCAAAAGTACGCTGCCTACAACGGCAAAAACTTTAAAGATAACCAGCCTTTCACCTTTTACAATGTTATCAATATCAGAACCAGTGGTTGAAAGAAGAAGAGCTCCAACCACTGCGCGATAGCGTTGAACAGGAACAGCAACAGAAACAATTAATTGACCTTGTCTGTTGCGTCTTTTAGCCGTAGCAAGAGATCCGTTTAATGCGCGGTACACTTCTGGATAAGCAATACCACTGGTTTTTGTTTGTTCTCTGTCAAGAGCAATACCTTTGCCATAAAATGTGCTTGAATACCATGAAGTAAGGCGATCCCACATGCTTTGTTCTGTTTTAAGTGGGGGTAAATCATAACTGAAAACTTCTCCACTAGAATAAAGAACGCGCGAATCAAGAAGGAGAGTAGCATCACGATCATAGATACGTGCTCTTGTCGTTTTAGGTGTGATGAGACGTCGTAAAAGAGGGGCAACTTGCTCAGGGTTAATAGGGAAATCCCAAGAATCGGTTGATTGAGGGGCGGGTGTAACGCTTTCACCAGTTTGTAACTCTAAGAGTTTTTGGGGATCAATGAGGATAGAATTTGTATCTACTGTTGCAGAAGCAGCAATAGCCCCAGCAATAATTTTTCCTTGGGTACATAAACTTTTAATTTTTGCTTCAATTAAACCATCGCGAAATTGGTTAAGGTATAAAATGCCTGTAACTAAAATGGCAAGGGCAGCAATGTTTAATATAACAATGCGACGTGTGAGGCTGGAAAAAAGCAATTGTCTAAAGAGACGTTGTGTACGAAGATGCAAACGGGCAAACATAAGAAATGGCGTTGAGGATGTACCATTAACGGTTGTTTTTTGTAAAGTTTCCAGTTGAGAATTGTCTGTCATCGATTTGATTGCCGTTCAAATTTTTGCGACAAAGTAGTTTTATACCTCGTGGAAACGATAACCTACACCATAAAGTGTTTCAATCATTGCAAAATCATCATCCACTTGTTTAAACTTTTTACGCAGACGTTTAATGTGACTATCAATGGTGCGATCATCTACGTAGACTTGATCACTATAGGCAGCATCCATTAAAGCATCACGACTTTTTACAACTCCTGGTCTTTGTGCTAAGGTTTGCAGAATCAAAAACTCCGTAACGGTTAAAATAACAGGTTTATCTTTCCATGTACAGGTATGGCGTTCTTGATCCATCACAAGATCTCCACGTTTGAGAGAAGAGGTGGAAGAAGTTCCTGTAGAAAGTGGTTGGTTACGTGCATTAGAACGGCGCAAAATAGCTTTCACGCGTTCAATGAGAAGACGTTGGGAGAAAGGTTTAGTAATAAAATCATCAGCTCCCATTTTGAGACCAAATAATTCATCAATTTCATCATCTTTAGAGGTAAGAAAAATAACTGGAAGATCAGATTTTTGACGTAAACGACGCAAGAGTTCCATCCCATCCATTCGGGGCATTTTAATATCAAAAATAGCTAAGTGTGGAGGGTGAAGTGTGAGACCCTTGAGTGCAGATGCTCCATCTGTATAGCTTTCAACCCGATATCCTTCTGTCTCAAGCGCAAAAGATAAAGATGTCAAAATATTGCGATCATCATCAACAAGTACAATCGTTTGTGTGATTGTTGGTGTATCTTTCATGGTTTCTTAGACCTTTCTATTGCTGTGGTAGCAAATTACCCACACTTATTTATATGGGAGTTCATATTTTTTTTGCAAAACAAATATGATACAAATTGTAGCAAAGTAAAAAACCTTTTGTCATTACTGTAAAATCTTGTTTTGCTTTCATAATTCATAATGTTTCTACGTCTATTAAGATCCCTTCGTTTGAGAGAAAATTTTCATAAAGGCTTTTTTTATCAAGGTTTATTACAAAGTTTATTATTGTATTTGTCTCATAATTGAACAGGTATAGTTTTGATTGTTGAAGTTTAGAAAATCTGCCTATGTGTTTTAAGAGCAAAGAAAAGAATGTGGCAATATATGCACAAAAATTTGTTTCTGCTACACGGAAGGAGGTTGTAATGGGATTTTTTAATTTTATTAAAACTGTAGGGGAAAAGTTAGGTATTGGGGACCATGAACCAAAAGAAAAAGATTTTAAGACGGCATTTGATCATTTTCAACTCGGTACAGAAAAAGTAAATATTCAAGTTGAAGACGGTAAAGCTATTTTAAGCGGTGAAGTTCCAGACAGGGAAACACTTGAAAAAGCACTGCTAGTTGTTGGCAATTCACAAGGTATCTCTTCTGTAGATGTTGATCAATTAAAGGTTATAGATACAACGCCCAGAAAACCTTCTCGCTTTTATGAGGTTAAATCTGGTGATAATCTTTGGAAAATTGCTGAAGAGGTTTATGGAAAAGGGCAAGGTAATAAAAACACTTTTATTTTTGAAGCCAATAAGCCAATGCTAAAATCTCCCGATAAAATTTATCCTGGACAAGTTTTACGTATTCCTGAAATTGACTATAGTTAATTCATCAAAGGGGAGAATTTTTTACTGATGGCATTAAACAAAAAATAAAGAAGCGTGCAAAAGTTTCACGCTTCTTTATTTTAAAAGTGTGTATTATAAAAAAGGAATTTAGTGACCAGGAGAGGATTTAGAAGGTGATGGTATTTTCATAGCGTTTACAGAGAAATCAACATCAATCGTTCCTGCTTTCTCAAATGTCAATTTTGCGCTAATTTTATCACCTAACTTGAATGGTTGTGAAAGCCCCATAAACATAATATGATCGCCGCCAGGCTTAAGCGTAATTTCGCCATTTCCCGGAATTTCAATGCCATTGTGCATTTTTTCCATTTTCATAATATCATTAACGACAGCCATAGAGTGTATCTCTGTTTTTTTTACTCCGTTTGTGGAAATAGAAACCAAACGGTCTGGGGTATTACTGTGATTAATAATGTAGAGATAACCGCTACCAACTCTTATACCTCTAGGTGTTTCGCGTGTCCAAGGATTGAGAATTTCTATGTCGCCAAGTTGATATTGCTGAGCACCTGCAGGCAGGGTTATACCAGCAAAGAGAAGAGCACACACGATATTTATGATAACCTTTTTGTATGGATATTGTGTATTTATTATATTCTTAAAGATAAGATTTGTTATTTTCTTAATAATAGATGTCATCATTGATTTACCCTCCTTCATAAGGTTCACACTTTGAATAACTTTTTATTTTAGCAGAGCTTTTATTTAAAATAAAAGAAAGAAATGCTAAAATGAAATTGATTTGAATATGAGAATAAAAATCATAGAATTCTTTGATTTTAAAGGAAGATAATAAGGTTTACAATGACAACACACCTCTTAACGCTTCCGTGTTCATCTCATAATAGTGTTTGTAAATGGTATAAAATCTATGATGCACTACTACTTTACTTAATAAAGATATAACACAGAACAATCATCAACCACTTTACCAATTTTTAATATTACGACAGCTCTTGGTATCTTAAAGCGTTTATACAGAGACATTTTTATATATTTTCAAAATTCAAAATTATACAGTTAAGAAAAAACGCTTTAGGTGGGTTTAAAGCACATCTTTCAAATAGCAGTAAACAATGAGACCGTTAAAAGGAGAATTTTTGAAAGGAGATCGATAAATAATATCTCTACTGATATGAGCATTAGATATGATGACTATTTTAGTCCAAGGAAAATTTATAATATTCGTGATATAAATTATTCGCCTTTTAAAAAGCTTTTACGTGAGTATCTTTTGTTAATGATGAGAAAATTAAGAGCGAGAGTGTAATCATTCTTTTGTTTTTTAATTTTTATAGAAAGATATATTTATTGAAAATTGCAAGAAAAATATATTATGATCTCAAGTCTCTCATAAATATGGTATTTATGGGTCATTAGAGCGCCTATTTTAAAATAAATTTTTTATTTTGGAGATGTTTCTCTCATTATTCTCTTGTAGCAATAAAAGCCTGTTCTTATATACGAGGCAGCAAGGCTTATTGCGACTTGCAATTTAATTATTTTATGTTGCTTAAAGCAATATATGGGCTTTGAGTGTTATGAGGAGCTGTCTTAAAAAGATGCTTTATGAAGGTTGAGGTAGCTTGCTGAATGGAGATTATAATATGGCAAAAGTAATTGGTATTGATTTGGGGACAACGAACTCTTGTGTGGCTGTTATGGATGGCAAAAACGCAAAGGTTATCGAGAACTCAGAAGGAGCACGAACAACACCTTCCGTTGTTGCCTTTACTGATGGGGGAGAGCGGCTTGTTGGACAGCCTGCTAAACGGCAGGCGGTAACAAATCCTGAAGGGACAGTTTTTGCAGTTAAACGTTTGATAGGGCGTCGTTTTGATGATCCTATGGTTGAAAAAGATAAAGCACTTGTGCCTTATAAAATTGTTAAAGGTGACAATGGTGATGCATGGGTTGAAGAAGCGGGTAAGAAATATTCTCCATCGCAAATTTCAGCTATGATTTTGCAAAAGATGAAGGAAACAGCTGAATCTTATCTGGGTGAAAAAGTTGAACAAGCGGTTATTACTGTTCCTGCTTATTTTAATGATGCGCAACGCCAAGCGACTAAAGATGCGGGTAAAATTGCTGGACTTGAAGTTTTACGGATTATTAATGAGCCGACTGCTGCTGCTTTAGCTTACGGTTTGGATAAAAAAGACGGAAAAACAATTGCTGTTTACGACCTTGGTGGTGGTACATTTGATATTTCAGTACTTGAAATTGGAGATGGCGTTTTTGAAGTTAAATCAACCAATGGAGATACGTTTTTAGGGGGTGAAGACTTTGACATGCGCTTGGTTGGTTATTTTGCAGATGAATTCAAAAAAGAGCAAGGAATTGATCTGAAAAATGATAAACTCGCTTTACAGCGCTTAAAAGAAGCGGCAGAAAAAGCAAAAATAGAGCTTTCTTCGTCACAGCAAACAGAAATCAATTTACCATTTATCACGGCAGATCAATCAGGTCCCAAGCACTTAACAATGAAATTGACTCGGGCAAAATTTGAATCTCTGGTTGACGATTTAGTGCAGCGCACCATCGAGCCTTGTAAAGCTGCGTTAAAAGATGCTGGATTAAAGGCCGGTGAGATTGACGAAGTTGTTTTAGTGGGTGGTATGACACGTATGCCCAAGATTCAGCAAGTCGTGCAAAGCTTCTTTGGTAAGGATCCACACAAAGGCGTTAATCCTGATGAAGTTGTTGCAATGGGTGCTGCCATTCAAGGGGGTGTATTGCAAGGCGATGTCAAAGACGTGTTGCTTCTAGATGTAACACCTTTATCCTTGGGGATCGAAACCTTGGGTGGTGTTTTTACACGTCTCATTGAGCGCAATACCACTATCCCAACGAAAAAATCGCAAGTTTTTTCGACAGCTGATGATAACCAGAGTGCTGTGACTATTCGTGTTTTCCAAGGTGAACGGGAAATGGCGAGTGATAATAAGTTATTGGCTCAATTTGATCTTGTTGGTATTCCTCCAGCACCGCGTGGTATACCTCAAATTGAAGTTACTTTTGATATTGATGCGAATGGTATTGTTAATGTTTCGGCCAAAGATAAGGGAACTGGTAAAGAACATCAAATTCGTATTCAGGCATCAGGTGGTTTAAGTGATGCTGATATTGAAAAAATGGTACAGGATGCGGAAGAGCATGCAGCTGAGGATAAAAAACGCCGTGAAGGTGTTGAAGCCAGAAATCAAGCGGAAGCTCTTATTCATTCAACTGAAAAGTCACTCAGTGAATATGGCGATAAAGTATCAGCTGAAGAAAAAGGACAGATTGAAACAGCAATATCTGATTTGAAATCTGCGCTTGAAGGCAGTGATACTGAAGAAGTAACAACAAAGATGCAAAAATTAGCTGAAGTCAGTATGAAGCTTGGACAGGCTATGTATGAAGCTTCACAAGCAGCGAGCGCTGACACTGAAACAGAAGCAAAGAATGACGATGTTGTTGATGCTGATTTTGAAGAAGTTAATGATAAGAAGAAATAGTGTCAGCATATGTGTTGATTAATTTATAAACCCGGCCTTTGAAATATAAGGCTGGGCTTTATTATTTGAGTGAGTTGCAACTTTGTTGCTAAAAATATAAATTAAAAGCAATCTTATCCATAAAGATGGATGACAGAAAAATTATCAGGAATACATGATGAAGGTTGACTATTATGAAATTCTTGGCGTGACTCGCGAATGTGATGATAAAAAGTTGAAATCTGCTTTTCGTAAGTTGGCAATGCAATATCATCCTGATCGCAACGCGGGGGATAAAGAGGCAGAGCGAAAATTCAAAGAAATTGGCGAAGCCTATGAAGTTCTTAAAGATCCTCAGAAGCGTGCTGCTTATGATCGATTTGGCCATGCGGCCTTTGAAAATAGCGGTGGTCAAGGGGGAGCAAATCCCTTTGGCGGTTTTGCTGCTGGTGGTGGATTTGCGGATATTTTCGAAGACTTTTTTGGTGAGATTATGGGAGGTACACACCGTAAGCGTGGTGATAGTCGCGAACGTGGTGCAGATTTGAGTTATAATATGGAAGTGACTTTAGAAGAGGCATTTTCAGGAAAAACTGCAGAAATTAATATTCCCAGTTCCGTCACGTGCGATGTTTGTGAAGGATCAGGAGCGAGAAAAGGTTCTAAGCCACAAGTTTGTGGAACATGTCATGGATCTGGTCGTGTGCGTGCTGCGCAAGGTTTCTTTTCTATTGAGCGAACATGTCCTTCATGTCATGGACGTGGTGAAACTATTATGGATCCATGCCCAAAATGTCAGGGGACACGACGCATAGAGAAAAAACGTTCATTGAGCGTGAATGTTCCAGCTGGTATTGAAGATGGAACGCGTATTCGCCTTTCTGGTGAGGGTGATGCTGGTATTCGTGGTGGCCCCAATGGTGATCTTTATATTTTCCTTTCCGTTAAACCGCATGAATTTTTTCAGCGAGAAGGAGCAGACCTTCACTGTCGCGTTCCTATTTCAATGGTAACAGCTGCTTTAGGAGGAGAGTTTGAAGTTTCCGATCTTGATGGTGTTAAAGCGCGTGTTAAGATCCCAGAAGGGACACAAAATGGACGTCAATTCCGCCTTAAAGGCAAAGGTATGCCCATGTTGCGCCGTCAGCAAGCAAGGGGTGACCTTTACATCCATATCACGATTGAGACACCACAGAAATTAACGCAAGAACAACGTGAACTATTGCAAAAATTTGAAAAACTTTCAAATCATGAGAATTCACCGCAATCACATGGCTTTTTTTCACGTATGAAAGAATTTTTTGAAAATATTTCTGGTTAAAATATGTGAATGTTCTCAGAATAGATTAGAAAAAACTTTTGGAAGGTTATTTTAATTAAGCTTTCTATAGCCTTATCATCTGTGAAAAGCATTTTTTTCTTGAAAAGAAAAGAGAGAAACGATTAATTTAGGGTAAGTGCCTGCCACTGATAGTTTTTTACATTTAACGAGTTTTATGGATAAGTCTTATTTTTGAGTATCTATGATATTTTAAAAAGGACTTATCCATACAAGAAGAACGCAATTGAGTGACTAATTTCCAGTGTCATGATAACTGCCTTTATGCATTCGGCATTTTTTGTATTTATTGTTTTACTCAAAATGCCTTTTTAAAAGCCCTATGCTAAAACTGTCAAATAGGTAGTAGCCTACCAAAAAGTAGCTAAATAAGCTGTTAGACAATCCATTTTTTTCAAATAAAATATCAACTCCTCATAACCAATTTTATTTTTGGCATTTTTGATAGTCTTAAAAATTGCTTGGATAAGGTTACAGTGCTAAGTCAACCTATTTCTTATCTTGGTGATCTGTTAATTTTATTATTATAAGAAAATTTTGTTTTTATCTTACAAAATCAATGGTTGTATATATTCTTATTCATTGTTAAGTATCCATAAGCGTAAACTAACGAGTCGAATGTACGGCATAGCTTAAAATTTTTTCAGAACTTTGCTTTTCAATTTTATACATAAAATCATAAAATAATGACGTTTTGTACGCCTGTTTTGTTTAATTTTTCGCTGTCAATTTTTTGAGGAAGTTGTTTTCTTGTTTCATTTCGTTATTACTTTTCCTAAATTCCACTAAGAGATGGTAAAAAGTGATGAGGAGGCCCTATTAATGGATGATGCTAAAAACGGTGCTGTAGATGTTTTAGAAAAACAAGCAGCATTTCTATCGTCTGCTTTACCATATATGCAAAAATACGAAAATGAAACGGTTGTGGTAAAATATGGCGGTCATGCTATGGGTGATCCTGCCTTGGGGCGAGCATTTGCGCGTGATATTGCTCTATTAAAGCAATCGGGGATTAACCCTGTTGTTGTTCATGGTGGAGGACCTCAAATTGCTGAAATTTTGATGAAAATGGGGATTGAATCACGATTTGAAAACGGTTTACGGGTAACCGACGAGCGGATCGTTGAAGTCGTTGAAATGGTTTTGGCCGGTTCCATAAACAAAGAAATTGTCGCTCTCATCAATGCAGAGGGTGAATGGGCAATAGGATTATGTGGCAAGGACGGCAATATGGTTTTTGCCGAAAAGGCTTATAAAACTGTCATTGATCCTGATTCGAATATTGAACGTGTTTTAGATTTGGGATTTGTTGGTGAGCCTATTGAAGTTGATCGCACATTGCTGGATCTTTTAGCATGTTCTGAAATGATACCAGTTCTTGCTCCTGTGGCTCCAGGACGCGATGGAAAAACCTATAATATTAATGCTGATATTTTTGCTGGGGCTATTGCTGGTGCATTAGAGGCTAAACGCCTTTTATTTCTCACTGATGTTCCTGGTGTTTTGGATAAACAGGGCCAACTTTTAAAAGAATTGACAGTTTCTGAAGCAGAGAAACTTATCAAAAATGGAACAATTTCAGGAGGCATGATTCCAAAAGTAGAGACTTGTATAAAAGCCCTTCAAAATGGTGTGGAAGGTGTTGTCATTTTAAATGGTAAAACTCCTCATTCTGTTTTACTAGAACTGTTTACCGAACAGGGAATTGGAACGCTTATTGTTTCATAAATTGTGCGGAAAATTGGAGGAGAAAGCCTTTCATGACAAATATAAAACAGCTTAAATATCCTTTATTAAGTAAGCCAGAATTGGCAATATTTGCTGCAACAATATTGTGGGGTATTACGTTTTTAGTCATTCATATTGCAGTACGCTATAGTGGTCCCCTGTTTTTTGTTGGATTTCGTTTTATTGTTGCATCTCTTATATGTGGAGCAATTTTTTGGCGCTCTATAAAAGGTATAACGGTTTATGAAGTTTTCGCTGGGATGGCGATTGGTTTAGCCATGTTTTTTGGTTATGCTTTTCAAGCAGCTGGACTTCAAACAATTATTAGTAGTCAGTCAGCTTTTATTACAGCGCTTTATGTACCTATGGTTCCAATCTTGCAATGGATTGTTTTTAAAAAACCTCCCCGTTTTGCTTGTTGGGTTGGTATTGTTTTCGCTTTTATCGGGCTTGTACTTATTTCAGGACAAAAGCCGGGAAATTTTGATTTTTCAAAAGGCGAAATTTTGACTTTGTTAGGTGCTTTAGCGATTGCTGGAGAAGTCATACTCATCGGAATTTTTGCCAATAAGGTTGATAGTCGGCGTGTGACCATTATTCAGTTATTTTTTAGTGGTTTTTTTTCATTTGCTTGTATGCCTTTGATGGGTGAAAGCATCCCTGAATTTTCGTGGGTATGGTTTAATATTGGTATAGGATTGGCATTAATGAGTGCCATCATTCAATTAGCTATGAATTGGGCACAAAAGTCCATTTCCCCTACGCGTGCGACACTCATTTACGCAGGTGAACCGGTATGGGCTGGTATTGTTGGGCGTTTGGCTGGAGAACATTTATCTCCCTTAGCTTTATTGGGCGGTTTGCTTATTCTGATTGGGATCATTGTGGCTGAATTACAACCTTCACAATGGCGTAAAAAAAACAAAGCAATTGAAAAAAATGATTAGCTATGCACCTTTTCTATTATGATTTTATTACATGAGATTTTTGCTTGCAAAGTTTTCATTTTTGAGGCTTTTTTTAATATGAAGATAAAGGAGGCTTTATAAGCTATTCCAGCTTTTGTATAGAAAATTGGAGCAATAATATTTATCTGTTTGCCTAACCTCTGAAACGGGAAGTCAACTTTCATTGAGTCAAAGCATGAAGTGGTAAAGACAAAAAACAGCTTTCATCTTTACGATCATGTTTAAATTTAGCTTTACAATTTTCAAAAACATCCATGGTAATGTTTTTGAATAATGAAAATTACGCACTGTCGCACTTTATTTCTTTTGTCCTTTAATCGAGTTATGCTTCTCACGTAAAATAGAACGCCTAAAGCAGCCTCCCATAATGTTGTATATTAACGCGTTTTTTAAAAAGACAATTTTCTTAATATACATCATATTCATTGACGGTCCGCGTGAAGTATAGAAAAACTACAGAGCATCATCGTTTTACTTAAATAAAAGGCACTAGCATTTTCTTTGTCAGTTCTCAATATTATGACAGCCTTTGGCATTTGAAAGAGAGAGAGGCATGTTTACTCATTTCTTAAACGTTTTTATCCATATACTAGCCCTGTTTTATAATGGGGAAGCACAAAATTTGATTGATTCACTATGAAAAGATTTAAAATGAGAAAGGCTCGCGATATTCATGTTATTTTATATAAGATTGCTAAAAAAAGCAGGTTATTGCGTATAAATAAAAAAGCATTTCTTGCGAATTTTATTGCAAGCTTAAGTGATATACACGCCCATCATATAAATATTATAACACATTGATTTATAATTATAATATAGAATTATTCACATTGAATTAGAACCCTGAATACCGTAAAATTTTCTCACTTCAAATCGTTTTCATATTAAATCAATCCAAATCTACTTGCTGACACGTTACAAGCAGGTAGTCCATGTGGGTAAAAACTGTACAAGAAAGGCATATCTCTTATAAACTTTTTCAAGTGTAAAGGATTGTTGCAACATTGGAGGCTGGCAAAATGTGTGATGGTATCGGTTTATCCAGCATATGAGTCATAAAATAAGATGTGAAAATATCATTTTAGCACCGTTGGATTTAATTTAGCAAATAAAAGCCTTATTTTTTAGGTTATGAAAAGTTGTGTTTTGAGAAGCTTTTTAGGTTTATATTCTTTTGATAGAAGCCGGAGCATAATTGGTCTTTGCGTTTTGTATTATTCTTTGCTAAATCGCCTTATATGACAATAGATCGTAATTATATTCGTAATTTTTCCATCGTGGCGCATATTGATCACGGCAAATCCACTTTAGCTGATCGTTTGATCCAAATAACAGGTGGACTTGATACACGTGAGATGAAAGAACAAGTACTCGATTCCATGGATATTGAGCGTGAACGTGGAATTACTATTAAAGCACAAACGGTACGTTTACACTATAAGGCAAAGAATGGTGAAACCTATATTTTAAATCTTATGGATACACCTGGTCATGTGGATTTTGCTTATGAGGTTTCGCGTTCATTGGCAGCTTGTGAAGGTTCTCTGTTGGTGGTAGATGCAAGCCAAGGTGTAGAGGCACAGACGTTAGCAAATGTTTATCAAGCGATTGATAATTCGCATGAATTGGTTGTTGTACTCAATAAAGTTGATCTTCCAGCAGCAGAACCTGAGCGTGTTAAAGAACAAATTGAAGATGTGATAGGCATTGATACATCTCAAGCAGTAGAAATATCAGCAAAAACAGGTTTGGGTGTTCCTGATGTTTTGGAGGCAATTGTTGCACAATTACCACCTCCCCATACAGGCGATGTTGCAAATCCCTTGAAAGCAATGTTGGTTGATAGCTGGTATGATGCATATCTTGGTGTCATTGTTTTGGTACGGGTGATAGATGGTATTTTAAAAAAAGGCCAAACCATTCGTATGATGGGTACAGGAGCAAAATATCCAGTTGAGCGTGTTGGGGTGTTTACACCTAAAATGGTACAGGTTGATGAGTTAGGACCAGGCGAGATTGGTTTTATCACTGCCTCTATCAAAGAAGTAGCAGATACACGGGTTGGGGATACGATTACTGAAGAGCGCCGTCCTTGTGAAAATGCTTTGCCTGGTTTTAAGCCGGCGCAACCAGTTGTATTTTGTGGTCTTTTTCCAATAGATGCTGCCGATTTTGATGATTTGCGTGCAGCCATGGGCAAATTACGCTTAAATGATGCGAGTTTTTCTTTTGAAATGGAAACATCCGCGGCTTTGGGATTTGGTTTTCGCTGTGGCTTTTTGGGACTTCTTCATCTTGAAATTATTCAAGAGCGGTTAGAGCGTGAGTTTAATTTGGATTTAATCGCGACAGCACCTTCGGTTGTTTATCGCATGAATATGAATGATGGTTCTGTTAAAGAGTTGCACAATCCAGCGGATATGCCTGATGTGGTTAAAATTTCTTCAATCGAAGAACCATGGATTCGGGCGACAATCATGACTCCTGATAATTATCTTGGGTCGATTTTAGAACTATGCCAAGAGCGGCGGGGGGTACAGGTTGGTTTGTCCTATGTTGGAACCCGTGCTATGGTAACGTATGATTTACCACTGAATGAAGTTGTTTTTGATTTTTATGATCGGCTAAAGTCAATCTCAAAGGGTTATGCTTCTTTTGATTATCAGATGACCGATTATGCGGAGGGGGATTTAGTTAAAATGTCTATTTTGGTAAATGGAGAGTCTATAGATGCATTGTCTATGCTTGTGCACCGCACGATTGCAGAAAAGCGCGGGCGTTCCATGTGTGAAAAACTGAAAGATCTTATTCCCCAACATATGTTTCAGATTCCAGTTCAAGCGGCTATTGGTGGTAAAGTTATAGCGCGTGAAACAATTCGTGCTTTGCGTAAAGATGTAACAGCGAAATGTTACGGGGGTGATGTCACGCGTAAGCGCAAACTTTTGGAAAAGCAAAAAGAAGGCAAAAAGCGGATGCGCCAATTTGGAAAAGTAGAAATTCCACAATCGGCATTTATTCAAGCGCTCAAAATGAACAAATAATGAAAAAAGGAGTATTTTCTCTCATTGATTGTGCTTTTGCTTTTGTCGATTGGTTCAGATGCTTAAAGAACACTTTTAAATAAAATTGCGCTGTGCTTCATATTTTTGTGTATTGCGTAATGGTGTCATGCTTCTCACGTAAAAAAGAATGCTTTAAACGAAATACATTTATGTTGCATATTGGTGTGCTTGTTTTAGTGAATCATCACTCAATGCATCAAATTCCATTTCACAATGGGGCTGTAAAAAATATAAAGTAACATACACTGTGAATGATATAAAATCCTTTTGGCATCAGCGTCTTTACGCGTCATAAAGGTGCAAAGCGCACCTATCATACTCTTTTTCAGCTCAAAATATTATGACAGTCCTTATCACTTAAGAGAATTCATTAAAGATATTTTTACTCTTTACTTAAAGTGTTTCTTACCCACACACTAACTGCGTTTGTAACGTGCAAGGAAATGATAGTGATTGGATTCACTATGAAAGGATTTGAAATGAGAGAATCCTTGTATTCGAGGTTATTATTCAAGTTAAAAAACGATGAAATATTATTATGAATTAATTTTGTGTTTAAGAACGTAAAAGATCATTAATGGATGTTTTTTCTCGTGTTTTTTGATCAACGCGTTTTACGATAACAGCACAATAAAGGCTCGGTCCTGCTTCACCATTTGGTAAAGGTTTTCCAGGGAGAGAACCTGGTACAACTACTGAATAGGCTGGTACTTCACCGATAAAAATTTCACCTGTTGTACGATCAATAATCTTTGTAGATTTTCCAATAAAGACTCCCATTCCCAAAACAGCACCTTCACGGATAATGCAGCCTTCAACAATTTCAGAGCGAGCACCGATAAAGCAATGATCTTCAATGATTGTTGGGTTTGCTTGCAGTGGTTCCAAAACACCTCCAATACCAACACCGCCAGAAAGATGGACATGTTTACCAATTTGTGCACAAGAACCAACGGTGGTCCATGTATCAACCATTGTGCCCTCATCTACAAAAGCACCAAGATTAACAAAGGATGGCATCAATATAACGTTGGGTGCAATGTAAGCAGAATAGCGTACAATGGCTCCAGGAACGGAACGGAAATCAGCACTTTTAAAATCTGCTTCTTGCCAACCAGAGAATTTTGAAGGAACTTTATCCCACCAATGTGTTCCATTGATTCCACCAGTAATAAGTTGCATAGGATTAAGCCGAAAAGAGAGCAAAACCGCTTTTTTCAACCATTGATGAACATGCCATTGTCCATTTTTTTGTCGTTCTGCAACACGGATTTCACCTTTATCAAGAAGGTTCAATGCATGTTCGACACTCTCACGGATTTCGCCTTTTGTGGTAGTATTGACAGAATCGCGATCGTCAAAAGCTTGTTCGATAATCATTTCAAGTTGTGTGAGATGGGTCATGACGAGAGTTCCGTTAAACAAGTTGAAAGCTTCAAGGTTTATTCTCTATGAACTACGCGAAGAAATGTGTTCAGTCAATAAAACGATGAGGAAGTAGAACAGGTGCATGAAAAAAAGCTGTAAAGAAAAAAGAAAAGAGGAGCAAGAAAATTGGACACCACTTCTCCATACGAAGGATGCTCTACAACAAATACATAAAATCTCTAATTCAGCACAAATGCGTTCGTCTACTTATCGTTTAGCCTATATCGATCAAGATTTTATAATGCGTCCAGAGTTGCGCTCACAACGTATTGGTCTTGAATTTTTAAAGCCGGAAATAACCCTTAAAGAATATGACATTCAATCAACAGTTGTTTTTTTTGGTGGTTCGCGTATTCCTGAACCTGGGCAAGCAGCGTGGGCTGCAAAAAATGAAATACAAAAGAAAAATTTGCATGCTATGTCACATTATTACGATGAAGCAAGAGAGTTTGCGCGTTTGTGCTCACTTTATTCCGCTACGACAGAATATCGTGAATTTGTGGTTGTTACGGGGGGCGGACCAGGAATCATGGAGGCGGGAAATCGTGGTGCTTGTGATGTTGGTGCCCCAACGATTGGCTTGAATATTATTTTACCACATGAGCAAGAGCCTAATTCGTATGTGTCGCCGCATTTGTGTTTCAATTTTCATTATTTTGGGATGCGCAAAATGCATTTTTTATTACGAGCGAAAGCATTAGCTATTTTCCCTGGAGGATTTGGGACTCTGGATGAACTGTTTGAGACGTTAACTTTAGTACAGACGGGGCGTATGAAACAGGTACCAATTTTATTGTTTGGCAAAGAGTTCTGGAGCAATGCTATCAATTTTGAGTATCTGTCTGAACAAGGTACAATTTCTCCTACTGATGTTAATTATATGAAATTTGTCAATACAGCAGCAGAAGCTTTTGAAGAAATTCGTTCTTTTTATAAACTGCCTTAACGACTTTTAAGACGTTCATTCTTGAAGGATAATTAATACTCTACTTTAGTTAAATAAAGTCCTGAAGGAGGAGCAACAACACCACAACGTTTACGATCTTTAGCATGAAGAGCTGCTTCGAGATCTTGAGCTGTCCAACGTCCAATACCCACTTCCATGAGGCTTCCTGCGAATGAACGGATTTGATGATGAAGAAAAGAACGAGCTTGCGCATAAAGGAAAATTTCTTCACCTTCTCTTTGAATATCGAGGCGTTCAAGGGTGCGAATAGGGCTTTTGGCTTGGCAATGTGCTGAACGGAAAGTGGTAAAATCATGTTTTCCTACAAGCTTTTGAGCAGCTTCATGCATGGCTTCAGCATTAAGAGGCTTTGGCAACCACCACACGCGTTTGGCATTTAAGGCTGGTGGAGAGCGACGATTAAGTATTTTAAAAAGATAATGGCGTTTGGTTGCGGAAAATCGTGCATCAAAGTCATCAGGGACATTTTGTACGTTTAAGATTGAAATCGCTTCTCCCTGTTTACGTAAAAGAGCATTGAGCGCATCACGTACAGTATGGGGATGCCAGTTTTTTATGAAATCAACATGCGCAACTTGTCCCGTAGCGTGTACGCCCGCATCGGTTCTTCCTGCTGTTGTTATGGTCAATTGTTGTCCACTAAAGGAAAAGAGCGCCTGTTCAAGAGCTCCTTGTATAGTGAGAAGTTTTGCTTGACGCTGCCAACCAGCATAATTTGAGCCATCATATTCAAGAGTGAGTTTAAAACGTGGCATCTTAAAAAACAGCAGAAATATGAGCGCCTCGCAAAAAGGTTGCGCTATCAAGGACTTTACCACCCGATCTTTGGAGAGAGGTTATTTCTATCCGCCCTTGTCCACAATGGACAATCAAAGAATCTGGTTCTATTCGTCCAATTTCAAGAGAAGGACCTGTTGTTAAGCGACTATCAAGAATTTTTACACGTTCTTCTCGTCCCCCAATATTCATATTGCACCAGCAGCCAGGAGAAGAAGAGAGCGCACGGATATGCCTATGAATAAACTCTGCAGGTTTTGTCCAATTAATGCGGGTCTCTTCCTTTTTGATTTTGGCAGCATAGGTGATGCCTTCCTCTGATTGTGGGGTCAGTTTAAGTTGTCCTTTTTCAAGAGTTGATAGGGTTTCTACCATAAGTTCTGCGCCAATATGTGAAAGTTTGTTTAAAAGCTCAGCAGTGGTGGTGTTATCAGTAATGGGGATGGAGCGAGAAAGAGCGATAGGTCCCGTATCAAGTCCTTCATCCATTTTCATGATCATAATACCTGTTTCTTTATCACCAGCCATAATTGCTCGTTGAATAGGCGCAGCACCACGCCAACGTGGTAAGAGTGAAGCGTGGGCATTAAAACAACCAAAACGCGGCGTTTCGAGAATAGCTTTGGGTAAAAGGAGTCCATAAGCCACCACAATAGCAGCATCAACAGAAAGTGCTGCAAATTGCTCCTGTTGTTCGATTGTTTTGAGTGTTTGTGGCGTAAAGATGGGAATAGATTTTTCTTGCGCTGCACTTTGAACAGCTGAGGGGATTAATTTAAGTCCTCGACGTCCTGCTGGGCGAGGGGGTTGACTATAAACAGCAACAACATCATGACCTGCATCCAATAAAGCATGTAAAATAGGAACAGAAAAATCTGGAGTCCCCATAAAAGCTAATCGTAAAGCCATTACAAAACTGCTTCCTGCATGTTTTTTTCTTTTGCGCGTTTTTTAAATTTTCGTATCACCATATCGCGTTTGATCTTTGAAATGTAATCAATAAAAAGGCGCCCATCTAAATGATCAATTTCATGCTGCAAGCAAGTTGCTAAGAGATCGTCTGCTTCAATTTCTGTTTGTTTTCCTTCACGGTTCTGATAGCGAACACGAAGGCGTTTAGGACGTTCAACCTCTGCAAAATAATCAGGAATAGAAAGACAACCTTCTTTGTAAATATTACGCTCATCTGAAAGCCATAAAATTTCAGGGTTGATAATAACAAATGGTCTTTTCTGCTCATCTTCAGAATTTCCAGAGACATCTATAACCAACATACGTAGCGGTATACCAATTTGAATAGCAGCAAGACCAACGCCTTTAGCATTATACATGGTTTCCAACATATCATCCGCAAGTTTTTGGAGAGCTGAATCGACCTGCTCAACAGGTCTGGACACTTCCCGTAAAATCGGATCAGGTAAAGTAACTAAAGATCTCATTGGCATAAGTAGAGATTAATCAATGGTTTGTTATTGGTCAATATTGAATAACGGATTCTTGCGTTTTTTTACAATAAGAGCGTTATATTATAATTTATGTTTGATTCGTTTTTTTCCATACTCGCTGGTGAGTTTTTTTCTAAACTAATGCTTTTGCTTTTATTTATATTTGTCTGTTTGGCATTTTTTATGTTGATACATTCTCATCGAAAAAAAGCATTTTTGGAAAATGAAATTGCTGAACGCGCACGTGAGGCACAAATGCAGATGGCTACCTTGCTGAAAACACAAGCTGAAATGCAAGGGCGAATGCAAACGATGGCGGAAATTTTTGGTCAACGGCAGGCTGAATTAAATAAATCACTCAGTGAGCAACTCAATGGGATGACAACAAGCTTAGGCCAAACACTTCAGGTACAGACCAAATCCACTTATGAAAATTTGAATCGTTTGCAAGAGCGTTTAGCAGTGATTGATGCGGCGCAAAATAATATTCAATCGCTTACGGGACAAGTTGTTCAGTTGCAGTCCATTTTAAGCAATAAGCAGACACGTGGTACTTTTGGTCAGGGGCGGATGGAAGCAATTATTGCCGATGCCTTACCAACAAATGCTTATGCTTTTCAGGCTGTTCTTTCCAATGGAAAGCGCCCAGATTGTCTCATTCATATGCCCAATAAAGCCCCTTCTCTTGTTGTTGATGCTAAATTCCCTCTGGAGGCTTGGAATGCTATGCGTAAGGCAGAATCAGCGCAAGAGCGTCAAGAGGCAGAACGCCAATTTCGTACCGATATGGAAGTCCATATTCGTGATATTGCACAAAAATATTTGATTCCCGGAGAAACCCATGACACTGCTTTCCTTTTTGTGCCATCTGAATCGATTTTTGCAACAATTTATGAGGACTTTGAGGCATTGGTACAAAAATCCAATAGAGCCCATGTGATTATTGTTTCACCATCTTTGTTGATGCTTTCTGTCCAAGTGGTACAAACCATTATGAAAGATGCACGGATGCGTGAACAAGCACATTTAATTCAATCAGAAGTAGCAAAATTGATGGAAGATTTTGGACGAATGGATATACGTGTTCGTGCGTTACAGAAGCACTTTCACAAAGCAGGTGAAGATATAGAGGGAATTTTGATATCATCCTCCAAAATTATGAAACGGGCAAATCGCATTGAAACTGTCGAATTAAAAGAGAATCACTCTGAACAAACAAAAATAACAACATTGGCTCAGTCGCAAACATTGCGTTTTGCTGACGAGGAATAAAGCAAAGAAAGCTTTTTAAAATCACAAGTCAGATCATGTTCTTTATTGATTGGTAATACTTTTTTAGTATCTCTATCTTGTTTTATTTCTTAAACGAGAGGAATAGGAAGATGCGACACCTTTTGTTTTTAGGGGCACTGGTGTTTCTGCTAGATGGGTGTGCAACGACCACTCCCACCCACACAAACAATGCTTGTGCTATTTTGGCACAAAAAAATGGTTTTTTTGACAATTGGGGTAAGGCTTCTAAACGTGCAGAAATGCGCTATGGGATTCCTGTGCCTATTATTCTTGCAACCATTAATATGGAATCGAGCTTTCGTCACAATGCACGTCCTCCACGTAAAAAACTACTTGGTTTTATTCCATGGAAGCGTCAATCGACAGCCTATGGTTATTCTCAAGCGCTTGACAGTACATGGGCAATGTATCTTCGCTCTACGGGCAGATCTTTTGCATGGCGTACGAATTTTGCAGATTCTGCTGATTTTATTGCTTGGTACCATCGCCAAAGTGTTCAACGCAATGGGGTGAGATTTGATGATGCATATAGCCTTTATTTAAATTATCATATGGGACATGGTGCTTATGCGCGTGGCGGGCGTGTCACTGCTGCACTTTCACAGGCAGCACAGCGCATGGCAAGGATATCAAGGCTCTATGAACAGCAATTAAAGAGATGTGGATGGCATTAGGGAAGATTTTTGAAAATCTCAATTAGGGAATTGTTGCGGTAAAATTATTTGAGAGCCAAATTTCTTATGGCGTAATAAGGTTGTATCGTTTTTCTGATTGTTAAATGAAATAAATTGTTATTTTTTAGAATAAACCCAAGAGACAGAAAGCTTTTGCAATGCTCAATATATTTGACTGTACTCTCGATATTTTTACCTTCTTTGTTTAAAAAATTTACAATGGAAACTATATCCTATTTGGCTCAGGCATTTCGCACAGGTCTAAATATCAGAGATTATTAAAGAAAAATTTTAAAGTTTAATATCATTTTTTATTTTCATTATGCGTATTACTGGCTGATTATTACATGAATATTTTCTTTGTTAAGCGTATAAAATAGCAATCAAAAAAATGCAATTCGAGCATCATATTCAAAGTAAGAATCTCGAATGGCGTAGGGTTTTATCATTTCAGATCTCTTGAGATTAAATCAATAAAAACTATTGGCTTGCACATAACAAGCGTAATTGGCATGTGGATAAAAACTGTGAAAGAAAAGACTAAAAATGTTTTTTATGAACATTCTCAAATGTAAGAATTATCGGCAACATAGGGAATTAGCACATATAATGATGGCGCCACTTTGCTTTCACAACTCAACCTTGCTTGTGACGGGCAAGGAAACAAAATTAATTGATTCAATATGTTATTTAAGCGTGAATATACCTTAGTATTGAGCAGGTAGATGCTACTCAAGGTGGGCAATTTTTTAATTTGCAGGACATCTGACTAGGGTAAAAATACTCAAAAAAAGTTCTCATTCGCAATAACTGAGAAGTATATTTTAATATTTTATTCTCTCATCTCTGTTTAGGTACTTCGTACCTTTTAAAAAGATATAGATAACCAACATATTATGATTTTGTGGAAATATTGTGATAAAGGGAATTCAAAATTTGTCCTTTAAAACAAAGCGTAAGTTAAACAGCTCATCGTCTATTTCTATGCAAAGCATAAAAATTATCTACTTTTACAGTTACGACAGTAAAATTTTATAATCCAACAAATGATTAAAAATGTGTTATAATATCATAAAAATGCAAGGAACAGGCGCTATTGGAATGATGATTAAATAGCACATAGACCTTTTAAATTGATGCACACATTCTCTATTATAATTAACCCTTGATAGGATAGCTGGTCCTTTTGGTGGAGCTAAGCGGGATCGAACCGCTGACCTCTTGCATGCCATGCAAGCGCTCTCCCAGCTGAGCTATAGCCCCTACAAAAACAATCTTTCCCAAAAGGGAAGTATACAATTTCAGCTTTTCTAGAACGATCAAAATTGAAGATCAAGAAGAATTTACATTCAATGGAAAAGATATCCTCTTTTACTTCTCTTAAGCATCGTCATCATTAGAAACACCGCCTCCGAGAATATCAGTAACGTCATCATCTTCATCGTCATCATCATGAGATAAAAATGTATCATCGTCATCACCGAGATCTACATCACTATCTTCTAAATCAGGAAGATCGTCATCTTTAGAATCCTCATCATCCTCTTCAAGAAGCATAAAAGCAGATTTTTCAAGTGCTGTATCAAGCTCTTCAGCATCAACGTCTTCCTCATTGTTTGCTTCAGCTGCTGCAACTTCAAAGTAAGAACGCGGATAAGAAATTCCTGTATAGGGCGACACAATAGGATCGCGATTTAGATCGTAAAATTTTTTTCCCGTTTCTGGATCAACACGTTTAGTTCCAAGTTCTTGTTTTGCCATAAACCGTGCCTCTTTGATTAACTATTATTCCATTAAAAGATAAATTGTATGGTGCTTAATCGAAAAATAATGCCTTTGTCAAAGATAAATACACTGTTCCACAGTGATTTTTTCATGACGTCTTTTAAAGCATGTGCTAAAGGATGCACAATTTCATAAAAGTTAGATAGAATTAAATAGAATTTCCATGCAAAAAGCAATCCCTATAACCACCTATAAATCGAGTAGTCTCTCTGGAAAAATTAAAATACCAGGAGATAAATCAATCTCTCATCGCTCTCTTATATTGGGAGGATTAGCAAGTGGTGAGACACATATTCATGGATTACTTGAAAGCGCTGATGTACTCAATACAGCTGCTGCTATGCAAGCTATGGGTGCCTGTATTATTAAAAAAGATGGCTTCTGGACCATACGAGGAACAGGGAATGGTTGCCTTTTAGCTGCACAAAAACCTTTAGACTTTGGAAACGCTGGAACGGGTGCTCGTTTGGTTATGGGAATGGTTGGTCCATATCATATGAAAACAACCTTTATTGGTGATGCTTCTCTCTCTAAACGTCCAATGGGACGTATCCTTGATCCACTGCGTCTCATGGGGGTTGAAATTGAAGCAACGCACGACGATCACCTTCCTTTAACGCTTTATGGCCCGAAAATGGCTAATCCGATTCGTTACCGTGTTCCAATAGCTTCCTCTCAAATTAAATCAGCAGTCTTGCTTGCTGGACTCAATACCGCCGGCATTACAACTGTTATTGAACCAGTTCTGACACGAGATCATACGGAAAAAATGTTAAAAGCATTCGGTGCACAACTTGAAATAGAAAAAGATAATGAAGGTGCGCGTTTGATTCATCTTAACGGTCAACCCCATCTTATTGGGCAAACAATTCATATTCCGGGTGATCCTTCTTCTGCTGCTTTTCTAATTATCGCAGCCCTTCTTGTAGAAGACTCTGATATCACCATTGAAAATGTTTTGATAAATAACTCTCGAATAGGACTTATCGAAACATTGTGGGAAATGGGTGCTCAAATTGAATTTTTGAACCGACGTCAAACAGGTGGAGAGGATGTTGCTGATCTACGGATAAAATCATCGGTTCTTAGAGGCGTTACGGTGCCCAAAGAACGTGCTCCATCGATGATTGATGAATATCCTGCTTTGGCAGTAGCAGCAGCCTTTGCAGAAGGCAAAACAGTGATGTTAGGAATTGAAGAATTGCGTGTAAAGGAATCAGATCGACTGTCTGCTGTTGCTCAAGGATTAAAAATTAATTGCGTAGACTGTGAAGAAGGTCAAGATTTTCTTATTGTTTATGGGAAAGGTTCTGCCAAAGGTTTGGGTGGTGGACATGTCTCCACACATCTTGATCATCGAATTGCTATGTGTTTTCTCATTTTTGGGCTTGTATCAGAAAAACCTGTCACCATTGATGATAAACGAATGATCGCTACGAGCTTTCCAGAATTTATTCCTTTTATAAAACAACTTGGGGGGAAAATCGCTTGAAGCCTTTTGTTATTGCCATTGATGGACCTGCAGCCTCAGGCAAAGGAACCTTAGCACGCAAAATTGCTGTACATTATCGTCTTCGCTATCTCGATACTGGTCTTACTTATCGTAGTGTTGCTCATACGCTTTTACAACAAAATTTAGCTCTTAATGATGAAAAAAATGCTATTATTTATGCTAAAGAACTTGATTTTAACACCTTAAATCCTGCCCTTCTTTCTTCTCATGAACTTGGTGAAGCGGCTTCAAAAATAGCGATTAACCCTGCTGTACGCAAAATTCTTGTCGAAAAACAACGCAACTTTTCTAAAGTTTTACCCGGCTGTGTGCTTGATGGGCGTGATATCGGAACTATTGTTTGTCCTGATGCCGATATCAAGTTTTATGTTCTAGCCAATGTTCAAACACGCGCCAAACGTCGCTATCAGGAGATTTTAAAAAAAGGTGTTCAGGCAAATTATCATGAAATCCTAGCTCAACTTGAACAGCGCGACAGTCGCGATATAACGCGCAAACAAAGTCCACTAAAACCAGCAAAAAACGCCCACTTGCTTGATACGTCAGAATTGAGTATAGAAGCAACATTTGAAATTGCATGCAGTTTTATTGATCCAATCATAAAAATGCATATAATTGGATAAATTCGTTAAGGTAACTTCCAGCCTAGCGCTAACTTTTCTTCCTTTATTCAAGGAAAAAGGCTAGGAGTTGCTTATGTTAACACTAACCTAGCGCTCATACCTTATAATACAAGGTATATATTAGGAGTTCTTATGTCACAATACAATCCCACAACAGCGGATTTTGAAGCCCTTTTAACAGAATCTTTTCAAACTAATGATCTTAATGAAGGATCTGTTGTTAAAGGCCGTGTTATTGCAATCGAAAAAGACATGGCCATTATTGATGCTGGTCTTAAAGTCGAAGGACGTATTCCTCTCAAAGAATTTGGAGCTAAAGCAAAAGACGGTTCTTTGCAAGTTGGCGATGAAGTTGAGGTTTACATTGAACGCATTGAAAATGCGATGGGTGAAGCTGTTTTATCGCGTGAAAAAGCACGGCGCGAAGAAAGTTGGGTCCGTTTAGAGGAAAAATTCAATGCTGGTGCGCGCGTTGATGGAGTGATCTTTAGCCAAGTAAAAGGTGGTTTTACAGTCGATCTTGATGGTGCCGTTGCTTTCTTGCCGCGCAGCCAAGTTGATATTCGTCCCATTCGCGATGTTTCACCTCTCATGCATAATTCACAGTCCTTTGAAATTTTGAAGATGGATCGTCGTCGTGGCAATATTGTGGTCTCACGTCGCACTGTTTTAGAAGAAAGTCGCGCTGAGCAACGTTCAGAAATTGTACAAAATCTTGAAGAAAACCAAATCGTTGAAGGTGTGGTGAAAAATATCACAGATTATGGTGCCTTTGTTGATCTTGGTGGGATTGATGGTCTCTTGCACGTTACAGATATGGCATGGCGGCGTGTTAATCACCCATCTGAAGTGCTCACAATTGGCCAAACGATTAAAGTGCAGATTATTCGCATTAATCAAGATACGCACCGTATTTCTCTTGGAATGAAACAGCTTGAAAGTGATCCTTGGGAAAGCATCAGTGTTCGGTATCCGATTGGTAAAAAAATTACGGGTGCTGTTACCAACATTACTGATTACGGTGGTTTTGTTGAAATTGAACCAGGAATTGAAGGGCTAATCCATGTTTCTGAAATGAGCTGGACAAAGAAAAATGTTCATCCTGGAAAAATTCTGTCTACATCACAAGAAGTAGAAGTGGTTGTTCTTGAGATTGATCCTTCTAAACGGCGTATTTCTCTTGGCTTAAAGCAAACATTTGAAAATCCATGGGAAGCTTTTGCCAATAAATTTCCTGTCAATTCGCAAATTGAAGGAGAGGTTAAAAATAAAACAGAATTTGGTCTGTTTATTGGGCTTGAAGGCGATGTTGACGGTATGGTTCATTTGTCTGATCTTGATTGGAACCGTCCTGGTGAACAAGTTATTGATACTTACAATAAAGGCGATATCGTTAAAGCTGTGGTCCTTGATGTTGACATTGAAAAAGAGCGCATTTCCCTTGGAATTAAGCAGCTTTCCAGTGATAAAGTTGGAGAAGCAGCTGCTTCTGGCGAATTGCGAAAAGGTGCTGTTGTAACATGCGAAGTGATTGCTGTTAACGACAATGACATTGGTGTGAAATTGATTGACCACAACCTTGAGACAACCATTCGACGCGCTGATCTCGCGCGTGATCGTGATGAGCAACGTCCTGAGCGTTTTGCAATTGGGCAAAAGGTTGATGCTCGCATTACAGCATTTGATAAAAAAACACGTAAAATTTCAGTATCGATTAAAGCTTTAGAAATTGCAGAGGAAAAAGAAGCTGTTGCACAATATGGTTCTACAGACTCAGGTGCTTCTCTTGGTGATATTCTTGGTGCAGCTTTGAAAAAACAAGAACAAGATTAATCATCAATCACTAAAGTTGACGGTGTTATTAAGGTCACTCATTTTAGGGTGACCTTTTTATTTTCTAAAAAATTGTCTGCTTATTTTCTAATTATTGGCGTCAAAAATTATAAATGCTTGCAAATAAAAACAAAAAGTTTGTTTTTTGTCTATCAACGGTTCACTATTCAGATAAAATGCTTACAATTTAAATAAAAACGATGTAATTGGATAACAATGGGACATTATGACGTGCATAATACCTTTCATAAAGTGCTTTTTTTCTCAAAAAGAGAAAAAAGGCTATTTTATTAATACGGATTTTCCTCTTCGTGCAATTTATAAGGTACAGGAAGATCTTTATAACTTAGGGCATGCTATAGCTTCTGGTAAAGAAATTTTACTCCCTGAATATGACGGAGTAGAAGATTTTCGCAAGAGATTGAATGAAAATGCTAAACTTATTCTTCATGCCTTTCATACCAGTGATTTTGCTGCCCGAAATGATGAGACCATCGCACCGTCTGCTCAATGGCTCATTGATAATCATTACACCATTGATAAAACCATACAAAAGCTACGTCGTAATCTGCCCAAGTCTTTCATAAAGCAACTTCCTCTTTCTACACACAAAGCGGGAATACCACGAATTTTTGCTTTAACTTGGCTTTATATTGCGCATACCGATAGCAGCTTTTCACAAGAAACACTCACTGCTATAACCAACGGATTTCAAGAAGTTTGTGCGCTCACAATTGGTGAATTGTGGGCTCTTCCTTCTGTTATGCAAATGCTGCTCATTGAAAATGTCCGTCGTCTTTCAGTCCGTATCGAAAAAGCGCGACATATGCGCCATCTTGCTAATCAAGTAGCTAATAAAATTTCTTTTGTAGAAAATAAAACAAATCTACACTCTCTCTTTACGCAGTATAAACCGTTTACTGTTGATCCAACGTTTTCAGCACATTTATTCTATCGCCTACGCAGTGCATCTGTCGATTCAACCGTAGCATTAACTTGGCTTGAAAAGCAATTGAAAAGCCAAGGCAGTAGCTTAGAAATTGCAACAGCTGATGAACATACCCGACAAGCAGCAGATGGTGTGACCATGGGAAATATTATCCGTGCTCTTAAAGCTATAGATGATGTTGATTGGACAGCATGGTTTGAAACAGTGAGTTGTGTCGATTCTATTTTGCGTAAAAATAGTGATTTTTCTGAAATTGATTCTCACTCACGCAATATTTATCGACAAGTCATTGAAAAAGTTGCACGCTTTTCGCCTCTTAGTGAGCTGGAAATTGCACATAAAGTTGTAGAAATGGCAAATTCCACTTCTAAAGATATGCCTCATCATTCTTGTGTGGGGTGGTACCTTGTTGATGATGGTCGTGGCATATTTGAAAAGGCTTGTGGATATATCCCGCCCTTTCTCATAAAATGGACACGAGCTTCTTGCTCAAAATTGAGAGTCATCGCCATTCCTGTCTCTTTTCTGACGCTCGCTCTTTTGCTTGTAATTTACGCCCTTTTACAAATATCTGGCATGACATCATGGATGTCTTTTTGCTTTACTGTATTAGCGCTTTTTCCTGCTATCGATGCTGCTTTTGCTTTATTTAACACTGTTGTTTCATGGTTTGTCCCATCAAGACAACTCATTGGCTATGAATATAAAGAAGGTATTCCAAAACATGCACGGACAATGGTTGTTGTACCTACTTTGATGACATCACGCGATGATATTGATGAACAAGTACGCAGTCTTGAAGTGCACTATCTTTCCAATCCTAAAGGTGCCATTCATTTTGCACTCATTACAGATTGGGTGGATGCTCCATTGAGAGAAACGCAAGATGATCTTGATTTATTGCACTATGCGCAAAAGAGTATTGATAAACTCAATAGTCGTTATCATCGTGATGAACTTCCTCTTTTTTTCCTTTTACATCGCCGACGCCTTTATAATACAAGCGAAAAATGTTGGATGGGTTGGGAACGAAAGCGAGGAAAACTTCATGAACTCAATCGGCTCTTAAGAGGCGATGAAAACACAAGCTTTTATCCTCCCAATCCACATCTTCCTATGGATTGCCGTTTTGTTATGACGTTGGATTGTGATACACGTCTTACTCCAGAGAGCGTCGCAAAACTTGTTGGAAAGCTTAACCATCCACTCAATCATCCCATTTTTGATCCGCAAAGTGGAAAGGTTGTAAAGGGCTATAGCATTTTACAACCACGCATTATTCCTTCGCTTACAACAGGAAAAAAAACATCAATTCTCCAACGGGTTTTTTCTATCAACCGTGGCATTGATCCTTATGTTTTTGCTGTTTCTGATACTTATCAAGATCTTTTAGGAGAAGGTACCTTTATCGGTAAAGGTCTTTATAATATTGATGCATTCGAACAAGCGCTTGATGGCAAAATTAAAGAAAATACTATCCTTAGTCATGATCTCTTAGAAGGAGGTTATGCTCGTACTGCTCTGGTGAGTAGCATAGAAGTCATTGAAGATTATCCAACCGCTTATAATATTGATGTTATGCGTTATCATCGCTGGATTCGCGGTGATTGGCAGCTTTTGCCTTATCTTTTTTTCCACCGTCAAATAAGTTTCGTGACGCGTTGGAAAATGCAGGATAATTTACGTCGTTCTCTTACTCCACTTATGTGGTTAATCGCAGCATTTGCAGGATGGGCTTTTTTGTCTTTCAAGAGTGCAATTGTCTGGCAAATATTCTTGTTGTTTAGCTCCTTCATTTCTCCCATTCTATGTGTATTAAAAACGCTAGTCTCGTCCAATATAGATCATTCTTTGCGTGGACATTTTCAATTAATTTGGAACAAAACTGCTCTTACAAGCGCTGATATATTTCTTAAAACGACGTTTCTTGCTCATTCGGCGTATTTTATGACCGATGCGATTATTCGTACACTCTATCGTATGACGATTTCAAAACAGCATCTTCTTGAATGGAAAACTTCTGCCGCAACAAAATCAATGCCCAATAGTTTGCGTTTCTATGTTTTTACAATGGCACCAGCATCGCTTATTGGTATCCTTACTATAGCACTCCCTCTTTTTTCTGATAGTTTTGCAAGCTTGATTGCTTTGCCTTTTGGGATAGCATGGTTTTTTTCACCCTTCATTGCTTGGATTGTGAGTCAACCTTCAACCTTTCAAGATAGCCTTGATCTTTCTTCAAAAGATGAAAAAAAACTTCGCTCTATTGCACGGCGTACATGGCTTTATTATACAACCTTTGTCAATGCACAAAACAACTATTTGCCTCCCGATAATTTTCAAGAAGATCCTGAACCTCTTGTTGCTCAACGTACATCTCCTACGAATATTGGCGTTTATCTCCTTTCTATTATTGCGGCACGTGATTTTGGCTGGATTGGTTTTGAAGAGACCATTACCCGTATTGAGTGTACATTACGCTCTCTTACAAAAATGGAAAAGTTCCGTGGTCATCTCTATAATTGGTATGAAACGGATACACTCAGGCCTCTTTTACCTACTTATGTATCAACCGTTGATTCAGGAAATCTTGCCGGTCATTTGATAACACTCTCTTCTGCCTTAAGTGAATGGGCTGAAAAACCGCATCTTTTTTTTCAAAGTGATCGAGAAGGCTTATCGGATGTTCTTGCTATTCTTGAAGAAACTGTCAGAGAAATTCCAGATCATCAACCCAATTTACGCTCTTTACGTCAAAAAATTGAAGAAAACATCACTCGTTTTCATGACTCTGTCCTCACTTTTGTAGAACAAGAAAATACGATTCCTTCTCACATCACAGACCTTTCACATGCAGCCCACGATATTGTGCACTTAGTCAGTGAACTTGACCACAAAATTCAAACGATAGAATCTGCTCATGCGCTTTCTTGGGCTAAATGCGTTATCGATACCTGTAACGCTTATCATTATGATGCGACTGCTCATTGTGATACTGACAAATTACGTAAAAAATTAAACAGACTGGCTATAGTGGCACGGCAAGTAGCCTTTGATATGAAATTTGACTTTTTAGAACAGCCTAAACGGCATCTCTTATCTATTGGATATCGTGTTCAAGAAAACAAACTCGATGACAATTGTTATGATCTACTTGCTTCAGAAGCACGTCTTGCAAGTTTTTTTGCTATCGCAAAAGGAGACATAAAACTTAAACATTGGTTTCGTCTTGGCCGACTCCTCGTACCCATAGGTTGGAAAGGTGCGCTCCTATCATGGTCTGGATCGATGTTCGAATATCTTATGCCATCTCTCATAATGCATGAACCTTTAGGATCTCTCCTAGATCAAACAAATCGATTGATTATTCGTTGTCAAATACAATATGCCCATAAACGGGAATTGCCATGGGGTATTTCAGAGGCCGCATTTAACGCTCGCGATCATTTAATGAATTACCAATACGCTCATTTTGGTGTTCCAAACCTCGGACTCCAACGTGGTCTTTCACGCAATGCTGTCATAGCTCCCTATGCCAGCCTTCTAGCGGCACAATATGCTCCTGCTTGTGCTGTTGCTAATTTAAAACGACTCCGTGATCTTGGAGCTTTAGGAACATATGGTTATTATGACTCTGTCGATTTTACCCCTTCACGCGTGAAAACAGGGGAAAAATACGCTGTTGTACGCAATTATTATGCGCACCATCATGGCATGTCTATCCTTGCTCTTAACAATGTTATTTTTCAAGGGCGAATGCGTGATCGTTTTCACCGTGATCCCGTTGTTGAAGCAACGCAACTGCTGTTACAGGAAAGAGCGCCTCATCTTATTCCTATTATTCATACCAAAGCTGTTAATCGTATGCGCAACAAGTCTCAAGCATTTGACGCCGCCCCTTTGCGCATTATTACAAACCCGTTGTTCAAACCACGAGCAACTTTACTTTTGTCTAATGGCTTTTATTTTACTATGTTAACAGCGAATGGTTCTGGTTACAGCCGTTGGCGCGATTATGCGATTACGCGTTTTATTCCCGATGCAACAGAAGATCAACAAGGTACTTTATTCTTCTTACGGGATACGCATAGTGGACGGTGGTGGTCTGTTACTGGTGAACCAACACGTGTTATTGAAGAAGAAGCTGTCAGCATTTTTACAGATGAAAAGGCTGAATATACAAAAATGGTTGATGGTATAAAATCAACACTTGAATGTCTTATTACATCTGAAGGATGTGGCGAAGGTAGACGTATTCAACTGATGAATACGACAAATAAAGAGCGCCTCATTGAAGTGACTTCTTATGGTGAATTAGCGCTTGCCACAATGGGCACAGACCAAGCTCATCCTGTTTTTTCCCGCATGTTTATAGAGACAGAAATTGCTGAGGAAGGTAAAACAATTTTTGCCAAAAGGCGCAAACGCTCACCTAGCGATCCTGAAATCTATGTTGCTCATTTTGTCTCCAGTACAACAGATACTCTCCGAGAGACAGAAGCTGAAACGGATCGCTCTCTTTTTATTGGGCGGGGCCGATCCATTCATCGGCCCGCTGCATTTGATCAAAATGCTCGTTTCAGTAACAGTCAAGGTTGCGTTCTTGATCCTGTTATGTCATTGCGATGCCGTATAAAAATTCCAGCCCATGAAAAAGCAGAACTTATTTTTTGGACTTTTGCTGCTCATACAAAAGAAGCACTAAATAATCATATTAAACATTATCGACAACCTGATATGTTTCAAAAAGAACTTTCAATGGCATGGACGCGCTCACAAGTTGCACTGTATCAGAGCGGAACCCAGCTTAAAGAAGCTATTGTCTATCAAAAATATGCAACACCGCTTATTTATCCAGAAAGAACGTGGCGTCTTCCTTCTGAAATATTAGCAAAAACGCTAGGAAAACAGTCTGATCTTTGGCCCATGTCTATCTCAGGAGACAATCCACTCTGTCTTCTTAGATTAAATAACGAGGGAAATATAACCGTACTGCGCGAGCTCCTTAAAGCACATGAATATTGGCGTATGCGCGGACTCATTGTGGATTTGGTCATTCTTAATGAACAAACATTTTCCTATATACAAAATACACAACGCGCTCTTGAGTGGGGCTGTGAATCTTATTATCACCACATGCAAAAAGCAGATGAACGCCAACATATTTTCATGCTTCGGCGCGATCAAATGAGTGAACAAAGCTTTAAAACGCTTCTTGCATCAGCGCGCATCGTTCTTGATGCCCAAGATGGCTCTTTATCTGAACAGCTTAAACGATTTGATGAGAGTGATTTTGATCTTACAATTCGTAAAAATTATCAAGAATCTTATGATCAATTAGATTACCAAAAATATAACGAAGGAAGGCAAGTCACAACACAAACTGAACAAAATTTTTTTGCTTCCATTGGTCTTATTAGCCAACGAAAACCATCTTCTTTTCCCATAAACGGAGAAGATCTAAAATATTGGAATGGTTACGGTGGTTTTAACCAGTATAACCATTATGTAATACGTCTTCATGGACGTACAACTACACCGCATCCGTGGATTAACGTCATCGCTAATCACAAATTTGGTTTTCATGTCTCTGCTGAAGGTGCAATTTTTACTTGGGTTAACAATAGCCGCGATTATAAATTAACTCCTTGGGCAAATGATCCAACATCTAACCGGCCAGGAGAAGCACTTTATCTGGTTGATCGCCAGTCTTTAAAACGTTTTTCACCCGTTTCTGCTGTAGAATGTGATGAAAATATTGTCTATGAGGCTTGTCATGGGTTTGGATTCTCAACTTTTAAATCAACACATTCAGAAATCGCATTAGAACTGACTCATACACTTGATCCCGAAAAACCTATTCGCTTTTCACGTCTTATCCTTACGAATGAAGGGAAAAAACCACGCAGTTTACGCCTTTATAATTATGTTGAATGGGTTTTGGGAAATACCCGTACAAAATATGCCCCCTTCATTATTTCCTCTTATGAGGACAAAAGGGGTGTACATTTTATTCAAAATCCTTATCACATTGAAAAATCTCAACAAGTCACATTCTTATCGGCATCTGAAATGCCAACCAGCACCACAACCAATCGTGCTGAATTTATTGGTGCAACGGGAACCGTAACGCATCCAACTGCGATCCGTAAAGCTGGTGCTCTTTCGAATACCATTGAAGCAGGATGTGATCCTTGTTCAGCATTTTCCTATGATATTGATCTTCAAGCAGGGCAAACAAAAGAAATCATCTTTTATCTTGGTAGTGCTGAAAATAGACAAGAAGCTGAAAAATTACTCAATCAAGTACGTGCAAGTGATTTTGAAATTCTGCTCACAAAACAAAAACAGCAATGGAGCGATTTTGTTTCTCCTTTTCAAGTTAAAACACCGGATCCCTCTTTTGATATTATGGTCAATCATTGGCTCCCTTATCAGACCTATGCATGCCGCATCATGGCACGCGCAGGATTTTACCAAGCTAGTGGTGCATTTGGCTTCCGTGACCAATTGCAAGATAGCTTGTCTTTACTCCTCCTTGAACCACAACTGGCACGTGAACAATTGTTAAACGCTGCAGCCCATCAATTTCCCGAAGGTGATGTACAGCATTGGTGGTTGCCTGACACCAACGCAGGCGTTCGCACACGCATTTCTGATGACATTGTTTGGCTAGCCTATGGTAGCGCCCTTTATGTTAACACCACTGGTGAGTACGACTTTCTTGATATTCCCATTGCGTTCATTGAAGGCCCTCCTCTAGAGATAGAACAACAAGATGCTTATTTTCAACCCACGCAATCTCAAAAAACAGCAACACTTTATGAACATTGTTCTTTAGCTTTAGATCTTGCCATCAAACGTTGTGGTCAACATGGTCTTCCTCTCATCTTAGGCGGAGATTGGAATGATGGCATGAATTTAGTGGGCATTGGAGAAAAAGGGGAAAGTACTTGGTTGGGTTGGTTTCTTGGCACTACACTACAAGCATTTATTCCTCTTGCCAAAAAACGTGGCGACCATAACCATGCTAACACATGGAGTGCATACCTTAAACATTTGACTACAGCTTTAGAAAAAAATGGTTGGGATGGCGCTTGGTATCGACGTGGTTATTTTGATGATGGAACACCCCTTGGTTCTAAAATAAATGATGAATGCCAAATTGATACCATTGCGCAATCTTGGGCTGTCATTTCTCAAATGGCATCACTTAAGCGCCAAAAACAAGCAATGGCTTCTATGCTTGAACATCTATGGGACAAAAAAGCCGGCATTATACGTCTTTTTTGGCCTCCTTTTGATAAAAGTACTCTCGAACCTGGTTATATAAAAGGTTATCCTCCAGGCATTCGAGAAAATGGTGGTCAATATACGCATGGTGCTATTTGGAGCATTCTAGCGCTTGCTGAGATGGGTGAAGCAGACAAAGCTTATTCTCTATTTTCTATGATCAATCCAATCACCCATGGTAAAAATCCTGAAGTTTATCGTGTTGAACCCTATGTTATGGCTGCAGACATCTACGCCATTGAACCACGTCGTGGACAAGGCGGTTGGACATGGTATACAGGTTCAGCAGGATGGTTCTACCATACCGCGATACAAGCCATTCTTGGGATTCAACGTCAAGGCAATCTGTTGTTTTTAAAACCACATTTACCCTCCTCTTGGCCTAAATATGAAACAAAAATAAAATTTTATGATGCCATCTATACTATCAAAGTAAAATGGGGATCTGAAAATATGCTTAGTGTTGACGGTAAGAAATATGCCAAACTTAACGCAGGAATAAAGTTAAAAAAAATAGGTCAACATGAAATCATACGTATTCTTAAATCTTAAAAACAGAAAAAATAACAGGCTTTTTTATTCTTGCTCAAAGCCACAGAATTGTTATATTTTCTGCACTCCCTATATTGACCATATTGGTGCACAATAATTTTAGATTCTATGAGACTGAAAGAAAAAGGGTTATGAATCATCCGGATATTGCTAGACGTGTTTACAATCATACTTGGAAACTTGATCCCATTATTCGTTCACTTCTCGATACGGATTTTTATAAGCTTCTTATGGTACAGATGATTTGGGGGTTGTATCCTGATGTTAATGTTACTTTTTCCCTCATAAATCGCTCTAAAACAATACGTCTTGCCGATGATATTGATGAGAGTGAATTACGTGCTCAACTTGATCATGCTCTTAGTTTGCGCTTTACAAAAAAAGAAATGATCTGGCTTGCTGGTAATACATTTTATGGACGCAAACAAATTTTTGAACCGGATTTTCTTCAGTGGCTTGAGAATTTTCAACTCCCAGAATATGAACTAACCCGCAAAGATGGCCAATATATGCTTCATTTTTATGGTTCGTGGGCTCATAGCTCTATGTGGGAAATTCCAGCCCTTGCTATTATCAGTGAATTACGTTCACGTGCAGCTCTCAAAAAACTAGATCGTTTTGCTCTTGATGTACTTTATGCGCGTGCTAAAGCAAAAATGTGGAGTAAAGTTGAACGTCTCAAAAAATTGCCTGATATTAAAATATCTGACTTTGGGACAAGGCGTCGCCATTCTTTTTTATGGCAGCGCTGGTGTGTGGAAGCATTAAAAGAAGGCATTGGTAATTCTTTTACTGGAACTTCTAATGTTCTTCTTGCCATGGATACGGATTTAGAAGCTCTTGGAACCAATGCACACGAATTGCCCATGGTTATTGCGGCTCTCAGCAACAACGATGATGAATTACGCAGAGCTCCATATCAAGTCTTGCAAGATTGGAACCGTTATTATGGTGGAAATCTTCTCATTGTTTTACCTGATACCTTTGGTACAGAAGCATTTTTACGCAATGCACCAGATTGGGTCGCTGATTGGACAGGTTTCAGACCCGATAGTGCGCCCCCTATTGAAGGTGGCGAACGTATTATTCAATGGTGGAAAGAAAAAGGAAAAGATCCACGCGAAAAACTTTTAATTTTTTCTGATGCTCTTGATGTCAATACAATTGAAAAAACCTATCATCATTTCCATGGTAGAGTGCGCATGAGTTTTGGATGGGGCACGGATCTTACCAATGACTTTACAGGCTGTGCACCTCAGGAAATCGAAACTCTTGATGCTCTTTCCCTTGTTTGTAAGGTGACCTATGCTAATGGTCGACCAGCCGTAAAACTTTCAGATAATCCTGAAAAAACGATCGGTAATTCAAAAGAAGTACAACGTTATCTCAATTTTTTTAGTAATAAAAAGCGAATTGCTAGATCTATAAAGACGTAGTTTCCGGTTCTTTAAAACGAGTATATTGACTCACCATATTGTTTATAAGATTGATTTTTGTCCTGCCCTAAAGATGGGGTTCTTAACCTTTGCTGATCTGTAAATAGTTCGGCTGTTTTTTGAGCAGATTCTACTTGGGCTACCACGCATACGCTTCACTTACATAAGGATCGACAGATCAGATTTAAAAAAATACTTAACGTGCTAGGGAAGTTTAGCCAAGGGGGCTTCCTTATATCATTTTCATAAATAACGGTGTTATACGGCATAACAAGATACTATCATTTTGCATGTTGAATGAGCGCGAATATCATAAATTTTTCTCATTTCAACCCTGTTAAATCAAGCACACTAATCTCCTTGCGTGTATGAAGATTTTCAATTTTTAAGGGTTGTTGTTGTAGCTCGACAGTAGGTTTTGTACTAAGTGGGAAGAGATAGGATTAAGTAGGAATACGTGGTAATTTGTTGTTTTTATGTACAATTTTGACCATTAAATGCGCATTTTGTCAAAATAAATTTTGACGCCTAAAATTGCAAAAATTACCGAAAATCAGAAAAAATGCGTTTCCATAGTAAAAATGAAAAAAGGCTTTGAAACCCCTTTGAGAACACCTTTAAAATTCTTTGAAAAAAAATAAATTGGTAAAAAAACTAGCGTCAAAATATACAAAACCAAATGATAAGCTACAATTGTAACATTAGGAATTGCTAAGGCAACATTGGAGGATGACAAATAGCATGGTGACTATCAGTGTGCATTTTGCAAGGCAAGGATGATAGTGCCCAAATAGATTTTATAAACTTTACAGGAGATTTTACTTTATCCAATGTATGGTCTGCTATCATGAAATGCGTAAAGCGTTGAGAAATGTTTCATAAAAATAAATGTGTAAATAACATGATTTGGGAGACCTTTTGTTTTACATGGGGGGCATGACCTCATTAACAACAGAGAATGCAATAATATTTTTATTTCGAATAAGCTTATACAAAGATAGAGAATTTATTTATTCGCATATTATAATAAGAATGCGTGTATGCATAAAACCATCTGAAAAATTCTGTTGTTTTTTAAGAATTATCCTTAAGCTAAGAACAGATGTAACATTAAAGATTAATATAATAGACCGGTTTCTTAACTGTATAAGTATAAAATGATGATGTTTAGTAAGCTTTGTATTATATCCTCATTAAGAGATATGAAAACAAACGAAACGTCTTTTTAGAAAGAAAAGGCTATCATATCAATGACTTTTCAATGACGTATATATAGAGATTCATACAAACATGTCTTATAAAAATAATGACTCTCTTCCATGAATGTGGTTTATCCAAGTGAGAACATTTTGAGTGTGCGTAAACAGTCTTCTTTGTTCATAAAAATCATTTCACAAACATATTATTAATTAATTGCTTTCAAAAAGCTTACTACTTCATATGCATTTTGGATATGGAGAGCTTATATTCAAAACTTAAAAGTCCTCATAGTTTTTACAAATAAGTCGAAGCTAAAAAGAATATCTCATAAAGCCTTTTCTATCCTTATGAAGATGGACGTGTTACAATATAAATGCCAATTAGCAATAATATAACCGCAACAAGTAAGGAAATCCATAAAGGAGGGTGTACCATTACGAAAAAGGATAAAAATCCTCCTGTCATACTCATCATTGCAAAAACTTTAACGAATGGAGAGATTGCTTTTTTTTCTTCCCATCGCTTAAGAGGGGGACCAAAAATACGATGATTATTCAACCATTGATGAAAACGTGGAGAAGAACGCGTAAAACACCATGAGGCAACCAATAAAAAAGGCACAGTTGGCATAATAGGTAATACTACACCGATAATACCTAATATAACCATTATCCAACCTGCTATATAATAGCAGATACGCAAAAGATGCGATATCTTCAAATCGTTTTTCATTTTCTCGTACTATTTTCCTCTACGCAAAACCTTCTACAAAAACATTGTATCTGTTTTTTTCTGTTTACATGTCCGAGTGCACAATTACGTTCTACCCTTTTATGCGTAAGCGTCTTTGCTGTTATAAGTTCCTTGAAAATACCGAATAGCTTACGCAATATGATAATCATTTTAAATGATTTCAAGAAAAGAGAAGAGATTTTAGAAAATCAAAAAAATAAAAAGGCTGCAGAATAAATCAATGCAGCCTCTTAATTAAGAATGCAGCGTTGGGGGGGGAGAAAATGCACTGCATTCACCTGCTAGACATTAGGAGGAAAAATAACCTAGCACTCGGAACTCTAATTAAAATAAAAATGAGAAACAATATATAAAAATGCATGGCTGATATGCATGAAATTTAACACTTTCAAGTTTCTTGAACTGTGTTTTGACGAAAGAAAATCATCATGAAAATAGCCATAAAAATCAACGTCAAGATCAACACAATTGTGGAAGCAGAATCAGAGCCGATAAATAAGCTGAGATAAATCCCTAAAAAACCAGAAAAAGCTGCAACAAGTATCGCGATCATTAACATAAAAGAAAACCGCTTTGTAACAAGATAAGCAATTGCTCCTGGTGCTATCAGTAAAGAAATAACGAGCACGATACCTACAGCTTTCAGAGCCGCAACAATTGTAAGAGAAATCATCGTTAGAAGGGTATAGTGGAGTAGAGATATTGGTAACCCCATTGCATGTCCTTGAACTGTATCAAAAATATACAGCATAAAGTCGCGCCATTTTGCTGCTAAAATGAAAGTGACAACAGCAGAAATAATCGCCGTTTGTGTTATATCAAGCCAGTTAACACCCAAAAGATTACCAAATAGAATATGATTCAAATCTAAGCTACTATAAATAGACGTGGCTAAAACAAGCCCCAAACCAAACATCGAAGAAAATACCACACCCATTACCGTGTCCTGTTTGATACGGCTATTGCTCCCTAAAAAACCCGTTAATAGTGCACACACCATTCCTGCAACAAAAGCACCGCAAGTAATCAGAGTCATTGTAATGTTCTCTGGACGCATATGCTGAAACCAAGCAAATGGCAAAGAAGTTAAAAATGCGATTACCCATGGTGTTGTCATATAGCCAACAACAACACCTGGAAAAACTGCATGAGAAATGGCATCGCCTAACAGCGCCCATCCTTTCAAAATAAGAAAACAGGAAAGCATCGCCATGGGAATAGAAAGAATCATGACAATAAGCATACCCTTAAGCATAAAAGAAAACTGAAACGGAAGCAGTAATTGATCAATCATGATAATATTACACCCTTTTTTGCCGCATTTATACGTAAGCGCGCAGCAATATACCCATGTTTAGGAGCAAAAATAAAAGCCAAAACAAATAAAGATGCTTGAAAAAGCACAACAACCCCCCCCGTTTGTGCATTTAAAAAATAACTCACATAAACACCCAAAACACTCGTGAATGTTCCAATTATAACTGCAATAACCAAGATATTCACGAAACGATCACTTAAAAGATAGGCTGTTGCCCCAGGTGTCACAACAAGACAAATAACCAAGAACGCTCCAACGGTTTGCATAGCAGCAACAGTACAAGCAGCAAGTAATGTGAAAAAGAGAATCTTTAAAAACTTTACATTTAATCCAATGGCATGCGCATGCGTTTCATCAAATAACGAAACAAGAAGATCTTTCCATTTCAAAAGCAATATAAGCAACGAAAAAAAGCCGATAAAAGCCAATTGTAGAATATCTGATGAACTGACGGCTAAAATATTTCCCAAAACAATCGTATCAATATTAACAGCCATTGGTTTTAATGATTTGAGAAACAACCCAAAGGCAAAAAAGGAAGAAAAAATGAGTCCAATAATGGTATCTTCTTTCAGCTTTGTCCGGTGGTTAAAAAAGAGCATTGCTGCTGCTGCAAGACCACCAGAAAAAAAAGCACCGAGTGAAAAAGGTAACCCTAAAAGGTAAGCTCCTGCTACACCAGGAACAATCGAATGGGAAAGAGCATCACCAATTAATGACCAACCTTTTAACATCAAAAAAGCTGAAAGAAAGGCACAAACACACCCAACTAACCCAGAAACCCACATTGCATTCACCATATATTGATAGCTTAGTGGCTCAAGCAACCAAGAAATCATGCAACGTTCTCCACTCTTTCAATATCTTCACAAACTGCAGCCTGCTTTCTTCCCATGAAAACATCATTTTTTTTTGTGCTTTGAAGATCAAAAATATGGTGGTGCAAAGACCCTCCAAAAGTTTTCTCCAGATTTTCCTTTGTAAAGATTTTTTCTGTTAACCCAGAAGCTAAAACGGTTCCTTTTATTAAAACTGTATGATCACAAAATTCGCGAACAGAACCCAAATTGTGAGTTGAAACCAAGATCACTGCTCCTTCTTTACGAAGATCTTGTAACAAAGCAATGATTTTATCTTCTGTTGTAACGTCAACCCCTGTAAATGGCTCATCTAATAAAATAGCTTTTGCTTTCTGTGCAAGAGCGCGTGCTAGGAAAACACGCTTTTTCTGTCCACCAGAAAGTTCTCCAATCTGGCGCTTGGCAAAAGCCAACATATCAACGCGTTCTAAGGCAATACGAACGGCTTCATAATCTTGTGTACGGGCATAGCGAAAGAAATTCATATGACCGTACCGCCCCATCAATACAACATCTTCGACCAAGACGGGAAAATTCCAATCAACATCTTCACTTTGAGGAACATAAGCAATAAGGTTTTTTTTCAAAGCTATATCAACGGGCAAATCAAACATGCGAATTTTTCCCTTTGAGGGGCGTACAAACCCCATAATCGCTTTAAATAACGTTGACTTACCGGATCCATTAACACCAACTAATGCCGTAATAGAACCCTTTGGACTTTCAAAATTTACTTCGCGTAAAGCTGTATGTCCATTACGATAAGTTACCGTTACTCCTTGGGCAAATATTCCAGATTCCATCATTGGCTTTTTACTCCCTCTAATAAAGCATTGCTAATACGCCCACTCGTGACACGTAATAAATCAATATAAGTGGGTACCTCACCATTTTTCTCACTTAAAGAATCAACATAAAGAACACCACCGTATTTAGCCCCTGTTTCTCTGGCAACCTGCTTAGCAGGTGCAGGGGAAATAGTGCTTTCAGAAAAAACTGCATGAATATTGTATTTGCGAACCATATCAATAACATGCTTGACTTGCTGTGGTGTTCCTTGCTGGTCAGCATTGATGGGCCATAAATAAAGTTCTTTTAGATCAAAATCACGCGCCAAATAGCTAAAAGCCCCCTCACTGGTCACAAGCCAACGTTTATCTTGTGGTACGGCTTCTAATTCAGCCCTAATTGGATCAATTGTTGCACGAATTTTCTGTTTATAAATTTCAGCATTCTCTTTATAAATTTCAGCATGTTCAGGATCATATTTTACAAAAGCATCGCGAATATTATCAACGTAAATCAAAGCAGAGGTCGGTGACATCCACGCATGAGGATTGGGTTTGCCGCTAAAGGGGCCATCACCAATTTTAATGGGTACAACACCTTTTGAAACAACAACACTTGGAACATCCTTGATGTTTTGAAAAAACTTTTCAAACCAAAGCTCTAACTCTAATCCATTCCACAATACAAGGTTAGCTCCCTGGGCACGCATAAGATCGCGTGGGGTGGGTTGATATTCATGAATTTCCGCACCTGGTTTTGTAATGGATTCAACCTCAGCGGCATCACCTGCTACATTGCGTGCCATATCAGCAATGATAGTGAATGTCGTAACAGCTTTAAATTTACCAGCACACAAAGCAAAATTGGGTGTAAAAAAAATAACACTTCCAAAAACTATGCTGAAAAACGTTTTTACGTTCATTGATTCTCTCTTTCCTCTATATGCTTTCTTTTTATTGCAAATAATTTGCATTATCATTTAGCAATAGCAGTTATCTTTTACATTTGCAATGAAGGATTAAGAGAAAAAATAACTTTTCAAGATGTTTAGAAATAGTTTTTTTCATATTGAAAAAATTGATGATTTAAGCAGCTTGTTTTGGTAAGGAGCACCGCTTTCAAGAAGCTCTATCGCTCTTGAATGCCAAATAAAAAGGGAGCACTCAAAAATGCTCCCACTTCATGTAAAATATCTCATAAAAAATGAAAATACTCAGTAGCGCAAATATGCACCTGTCATTTTGGTAACATTATCCACGATCTTTAAGGCAAGCTTTTCTAAATCTTCATCTGTTAGAGTCCGTTCTATGGGCTGAATAGTTACTTCAATCGCAACAGATTTTTTATCTTCGCCAAAGCTTAAATCTTCAAAAATATCAAAAATCTGCACTGAATGAATAAGTTTTTTATCGGCTCCACTTGCCGCACGAATAATAAGAGAAGAGGCAACAGTTTTATCCGCTATAAAGGCAAAATCACGCCGCACCATTTGAAAAGGTGAGAGTTTCAAAGGAGGACGGCTTTTGGTCGTTTTTTTCTTTGATTCTGGAATTCTGTCTAGAAAAATTTCAAAGCCGCATAAAGGGCCACTGACATCTAACTTTTCTAATGTAGCAGGATGAAAAACACCAAAAAAACCAAGAATAATCTTTGATCCAAGTTTTATGACACCTGAACGACCAGGATGATACCAATCGGGCGCTCCAACTTCAATCTGCACTTTTCCAACATCCATATCGCATGCCTCTAAAATAGCTAAAGCATCTGCTTTGGCATCAAAAACATCAACGACGGTTGCATTTCCATTCCAAAAACGACCAGCCCCTTTAAATTGCTCTGTTCCACGACGAATCCCACTAACAACACGGTGTTGTTTATCAGGGGTATCGCCTTCATAAATATTGGAAACTTCAAACAAAGCAAGATCGGAAAAACCACGATCAGCATTTCTCTGTGCCGCCATAATCAAACCAGGTAAAAGGGAAGGACGCATCATTGACATATCAGCAGCAATAGGATTAACCAATTTAAGCTTTTCTTGACCTCCTCCAAAAGCAAGAGCTTGATTTTCAGAAATAAAAGACCATGTTACCGCTTCTTTCATACCACGTTGCACTAAAGCCAAACGTGTAGCACGTGAACGAATTTGTGCGCATGTTAAAATTTGATCTTTTCCTTCTGCGAAGTTTTCCAAAGGAATAGGTTTAATTTTATCTAGCCCATAAATCCTCATGACTTCTTCCACCAAATCGGCTTTCCCCATAATATCAGGGCGCCATGATGGTACTTTTACTGTAACGACATCTCCTTTTCCTTCAACGAAAAATCCAAGTTTTGTTAAAATAGAGATGACTTTTTCAGGCTCTATTTCCAAATTGGTTAAACGTTTAATTTCAGAAAAAGGAAAAACGATCTGTTTGATTTCTTGTTGCTGATAGCCAGCGATCCTCTTCTTAGATACTTCACCACCACAAAGACGTAAGACCAATTCTGTTGCAATCTCAAGCCCTGTTTCCATAAAAGCCGGATCAACACCTCGTTCAAATCGATAACGCGCATCACTGATAAGACCTAATGCTCTTCCTGTTTGTGCAATGTTTTTCGCATCCCAAAGCGCCGATTCAATAATAACACGATGTGTTGTTTCATCACAACTCGTTCTTTCACCGCCCATGATACCGGCAATCGAAACAATCCCATCGTCATCTGCAATGACACAATTCTTAGCGCCCAAATGATAGATTTTTCCGTTCAGTGCTTGAAGCTGTTCTCCCTCACGAGCACAACGTACACACAAATTACCTTTAATTTTATCTGCATCAAAAACATGGAGTGGACGACCAAGGTCAAAACTGATGTAATTGGTCATATCAACAAGCGCATTAATCGGTCTCAAACCAATTGCATTCAAACGCTGTTGCATCCACTGTGGCGATGCTCCATTTTGAACATTGCGAACTTCACGCCAAGCAAAACCTAAACATAATGATGAATCTTGTGAAAAATCTAATGAAATATCGAGAGGTGTTTCAAAGGAAGGTTCAAATTTTGACAAGGATAATTCTTTTAATTTTCCCATTCCGGTGGCAGCAAGATCACGGGCAATACCACGAACACCTGTACAATCAGAGCGATTGGGGGTCAAACCAATATCAATAATCGGATCATCTAAACCAGCATAAGCTGCAAATGAATCTCCAATAGGTGCATCTTCTGGAAGTTCGATAATCCCGTCATGTTCATTTGATAATTCAAGCTCCGCTTGCGAACACATCATCCCAAAACTTTCAACACCGCGGATTTTTCCTACAGATAATGTCACATCGAGTCCTGAAATATAAGTGCCTGGTAGTGCCAGAACACCAACAAGACCTGCACGCGCATTTGGTGCTCCACAGACAACTTGAACAGGTGTAGAAATCCCTGTATCGACGGACAGAATCTGGAGTTTATCTGCATCAGGATGTTTTATTGCAGTTAAAACTTTTGCAATCACAAAACCTTTTAAAGAAGACCGATCATCAACGTAATCAACCTCAAGACCTATAGCTGTTAGTTTCTCACAAATTTCATCTAAAGATGCATTTGTCTCTAAGTGATCTTTTAACCACGACAATGTAAATTTCATTTTAAAACCTCACATGAAAGCGATGACTAAGATCACATATTTCTATTAGGAAAAAAAGCAGGCATATCAAAGCAACGAAAGCCATAATGGTCTAACCAACGCAGATCGGCATCAAAAAAAGCCCGTAAATCAGGCATACCGTATTTCAACATGGCAATACGATCAATGCCCATTCCCCAAGCAAAGCCTTGATATTCATCGGGGTCTAAACCAACATTTTTCAACACATGAGGATGCACCATTCCGCATCCTAAAATTTCCAACCAATCCTGTCCTTCTCCGAATTTTACTTCTGAACCAGAACGATCACATTGAATATCCACTTCCATAGATGGTTCGGTAAAAGGGAAAAAAGAGGGACGAAAACGCATTTTTACAGAGGGAACTTCAAAAAATTCTTTACAAAAGGTTTCATGTAACCACATCATATGGGCAATGGTGGAGGTTTTATCAATGACAAGACCTTCTACCTGATGGAACATGGGAGAATGTGTTGCATCCGAATCCATGCGGTACGTTTTTCCAGGAATAATGATCCGTATCGGTGCTTTTTGTTTTTCTAGTGTGCGAATTTGTACAGGTGATGTATGGGTCCGCAATAATTTTCGTTCTCCCATTTTATCGACATCAAAAAAGAAGGTATCATGCATTTCTCGTGCTGGATGCCCTTCAGGAAAATTCAATGCCGTAAAATTATAATAATCTGTTTCAATATCAGGTCCCTCTGCAAGAGAAAAACCCAACTTCGTATAAATGGCAATAATTTCCTCAATTACCTGTGAAATAGGATGAATGCGCCCCCGTTCTATAGGTGAAGAGCGAACAGGCAAGGTAACATCAACTGTTTCACGAGAAAGCCGAGCATCCATTGCCTGTCTTTTCAGAAGATCACGCTTTTGTGCCCATAATTCTAAAATACGATTTTTTAATCCATTAAGAACTGGTCCAACTTTATGACGCTCGCCAGCATCCATTTTTCCTAATTCTTTTAATTTTTCAGAGATACTACCTTTTTTACCCAATGCTGCAATACGCACTTCCTCAAGTGCTTGTTCATCACCCGCTGCCTCTAAGGCTAAACAAATTTCTTGTTCCAGACGCTCAATATCATTCATATTTTTGCCTATTTTTTAATAAAGAAAAACCCGCACTCGCAATAGCCAGCACGGGACCTCGAATAAATGAATGCTTTAAGAGAACACGACTGGCTTATTTGACAGCGCCTTCGAAAGCATTAGGTGTCGTATCTTTTAAATATTCCAAAGCCTTTTTTGCCGAGGCAATTAAAGCAGAAAATGCTTCTGCCTCATAGATCGCTATATCTGAAAGAACCTTACGATCAACCTCAATACCGGCTTTTGATAAACCATCAATAAAACGTCCATAAGTTAAACCTTCTGCGCGAACAGCCGCATTAATTCTCTGAATCCACAAAGCACGGAAAGTACGTTTCCTATTTTTGCGATCACGATAAGCGTATTGCTTTGAACGATCAACTGCTGCTTTAGCTGCACGAATGGTATTTTTACGACGACCGTAAAAACCTTCAGCCTGTTTAAGAACTTTTTTGTGCTTAGCGTGTGCTGTCACACCTCTTTTCACACGTGCCATATTATAATCTCCTCAAAATCAAAAGCGTAAGGTTTAAACACCATTCGGCAAATAATGCTGAACGACTTTTTTAGCATCTTGTTCACACAAAACCATTGTTCCACGTGCATCGCGAATAAATTTATTCGAACGCTTAATCATACCGTGGCGCTTACCGGCAGCTGCTACTTTAATTTTGCCTGACGCAGTGATTTTAAACCGCTTTTTAGCGGATGATTTGGTCTTCATCTTGGGCATTTTGCTACTCCGTACATTAATTTATTCAATCAAACATTTTATTCACTCAAGCGGACCAACGCTTGAACAAGCATTTAAACAGCCACGGCATGCCCTGCCGGGCGGTTCTAATAGTGTTTCCATAAGCTAGTATACACAAAATAGCAAGACCGTATTACAAAAAAATCGGAGCTCCATTGCCTTGAAGCTCAACTAAAGGTGCCGGAATAGCATTTGTTTTGATAGCTGCTTTACATAGATCAGCAATAATGCATTGCCTACATTGTGCTTTACGTGCTTGGCAAACATAGCGTCCATGTAAAATCAGCCAATGATGTGCATGACGAAGATAATGGATTGGTATAATCTTTAATAATTTTTTCTCAACAATCTCCGGTGTTTTGCCAGGCGCTAAACCAAGACGATTGCTTAAGCGAAAAATATGTGTATCTACTGCCAATGTAGGCTGACCAAAAGCAACATTCAAAACAACATTAGCCGTTTTGCGCCCCACTCCAGGAAGGGACATAAGTGCTTCACGCGTATCAGGTACTTGACCGCCATAACAATCAATTAAACAGTTGCAAAGTGCATAAACATTGCGTGCTTTTGCTCGCCAAAGACCAATTGAACGGATATGATGTGCTATTTCTTCTTCTCCTAATGCAACCATTTTTTCCGGTTGATCAGCAAGGCGAAATAATTCTTTTGTCGCTTTATTAACGCTTACATCTGTCGCTTGAGCCGAAAGCACAACGGCAACCAAAAGCGTAAAAATATTTGTATAGATAAGATCACTCTTAGGCGCTGGACGTTGCACAGAAAAACGGTGAAATATTTCTTCAATTTCACTTTCATTATATAATATACCAGATAAATTTCGCACTTTTGATAATTTTATGGTACTTTGAGGCATTGAACTCTCTTAAATCTTCTCTCTTGAAGTTATCATTCACGCTCGCCATATGAGAGGAATGCAGCGAACGCTTTTATAGAGTTTGGTCAAGTAAAGCCTTTTTAAAGAGGATACTCATGAATGACACATGTGACACCTTTCTCCAATCCTTTTCTTTTAGGGTTTGAAACCGTAGAAAAAATATTGCAACGTATCGGTAAAGCTGATGAGGCTTACCCAGCCTATAATATTGAACGTTTGCATAAAAATGATGATGCAAATCATATCCGGATAACTTTGGCTGTTGCTGGATTTAAGGTTAACCATCTTAATATTTTGCTCGATGATAATCAATTGGTTATTCATGGTAAACAAACAGACAACCAAAATCATCAATATTTATATCGCGGTATAGCTGCGCGACAATTCCAGCGAACCTTTGTTCTCGCGGAAGGGATGCATGTTACAAATGCAGAGTTGAAAAATGGTCTTTTATCAATTAATCTGTATCAACCAAAGTTAAAAAAAGAAATAAAACAGATTCCAATTAAAGTCAGTAGTGGTGAGTCATAAAAGTTAAGGCGTAAAGGAACAGTGAAATGGGAGAACATAAACAGAACTTGTCGTTTCAGAACACATCCTACTCTGATGCGGGACAGATTGCCTATTTAAAAAAAGTTTGTACAGATGATTTGGCTAAAAATTTTCCAGATCTTCCACCAATGACCCCAGGAATTACGATATGGGCTCTCTTTGGTGAAACAGGTTATCCTATCATTTTATCCGATGAGCGTTCTATCGCTCTTGCTGGAGCCAATGAGCATGAACTACAAATTGTAACTCTGCACTAGATTACCTGATGAGAAAACGCTGTACTCTTTATAAATTTTATCTGTTTTTTCGTAAAGGGTGTAATGTGATTTATAATGAGATAAGTATTGGTTTATATTCATAATTAATTTTTTACAACTGGAATGAGAGTCCCGAATATCATAAGGCTCTCTCATTTGAGATCTTCTTATATTGCAACAATTAAAGTCTCTTGCTTGTATGTCATAAGCAGGGAGAGTTCTGTGGATAAAAACAGTTGAAGAAAGGAATAAAAATATTTCTTTTTAATTGCCTTAATTACCAAGGACGTTCACAATATTGGGGATGAAAAAATGTATGATGGTGTCAGTTTGCTTCTTCATAAATGTGAAGATGTCCCTTATAGATTTATATTATTCACGGGGGCTGTTATACCATTCATGGGCGCTATCGTGAAATGGGCTCGAGCGCATTGAAAGATGTTTCTTTAAAATGAGTACATGAAGGCTATAAAAGTGTATTTTGTTTGGGGTGTTCTGTTCTTCCTAAGGGGAGTAACTCCATTGAAGAGTGTAAAAACAAAAGCATGAGATAATGCGTCATCATTATTAAAAAGATATTGCTATGAATGCTTTTGAAAAGTGTAAAGCTGAATTGTAAGGAGATGATAGATTTTTACATGATGCTTTTATATTCTTTCCAAATTAGGCTGTCTTCTTGTTCCAGAAATTACGCAAACAGATAGATTCAATATACCTACCAAATCTGGCCAAATCTTGCATACAAAAATCTGGAACAGTTCGTGCCACACTGAAGCGTTTTGATATTTGTCTCAAACGTGGAATTGCACAGGGATTAGATGTTGATTAACAGGTAATAAAAAAACAAAGGCCTTATGAAAAAGTTTATGCAGAGCTTTTAATTTTGTGCTTCAAATGCCTCAGTACAAGGTATTTTTCTCTTTTGAATATTAAAGCTCTTGTTTTTATAATGAAGTTACAGCACAACAAGCAAAATGGAATTATTTGAGGGGAAAAAAATAATGCCTTCTTACCGTTCAAGAATATCGACCCACGGGCGTAATATGGCAGGAGCCCGCGGACTTTGGCGTGCAACAGGGATGAAAGATACTGATTTTGGTAAACCCATTATTGCGATTGCGAATTCTTTTACACAATTTGTACCAGGGCATGTCCATTTAAAAGATCTTGGGCAATTAGTCGCACAACAGATAGCAGTAGCCGGTGGTGTTGCGAAAGAATTTAATACCATTGCTGTAGATGATGGAATTGCGATGGGGCACGATGGAATGCTCTATTCTTTGCCCTCACGTGAAATCATTGCTGATTCTGTAGAGTATATGGTTAATGCACATTGTGCGGATGCACTTGTCTGTATTTCTAATTGTGACAAAATTACGCCTGGTATGTTAATGGCTGCTTTACGGTTGAATATTCCGACAATCTTTGTTTCCGGCGGTCCTATGGAAGCAGGTAAGATTAAATGGAAGGATCAAGATCTAAGGGTTGATTTGGTCGATGCCATGGTCGCAGCAGCTTCAGAACAGAATTCAGAAGAAGAAGTTGCTGAAATGGAGCGTGCTGCTTGTCCTACATGTGGTTCTTGTTCAGGAATGTTTACAGCCAACTCCATGAATTGCTTAACGGAAGCATTGGGGCTTTCGCTTCCCGGAAATGGATCAATGTTAGCAACACATGCAGATCGACGGATGCTTTTTGAAGAAGCTGGAAAACAGATTGTTGCATTGGTTAAACGTTATTATGAAAAAGATGATGAAACAGTCTTGCCGCGCTCTATTGCTTCACGCAAGGCTTTTGAAAATGCAATGACCGTTGATATTGCTATGGGGGGATCAACCAATACAGTACTGCATCTTTTAGCCGCGGCGCAAGAAGGTGAAGTGGATTTTACCATGACGGATATTGATCATCTTTCACGTCGTGTTCCTGTTTTATGTAAGGTTGCTCCTGCTGTCGCGAATGTACATATGGAAGATGTTCATCGCGCTGGTGGTATTATGGGGCTTTTAGGTGAACTGGATGCGGCAGGACTCATTGATACGTCAACTTATACGGTTCACGCAAAAACAATGAAAGAAGCTCTTTACCGTTGGGATGTGAAACAAACTAATGAACCAACAGTTCGTACATTTTATCGTGCTGCTCCTGGTGGTATTCCAACACAGACAGCTTTTAGCCAATCTTGTCGCTATGAGACCCTTGATCTTGATCGTGAAAAAGGTGTGATTCGCGATAGGGAACATGCATATTCACAAGATGGAGGATTGGCAGTTCTTTATGGAAATCTTGCAAAAGATGGCTGCATTGTAAAAACAGCAGGCGTTGATCAATCAATCTTAACTTTTAAAGGTCCGGCAAGAATTTTTGAAAGCCAAGATTCAGCTGTTTCAGCTATATTAACTGATAAGATTAAAACAGGTGAAATTGTTTTAATCCGTTATGAAGGTCCACGTGGTGGACCTGGAATGCAAGAAATGCTTTATCCAACAAGTTATCTCAAATCTAAAGGATTGGGCAAGGTTTGTGCACTTGTTACAGATGGGCGTTTTTCAGGGGGAAGTTCAGGGCTTTCGATAGGACATATTTCACCAGAAGCTGCTGAAGGAGGAGAAATTGCGTTGGTAGAGGAGGGGGATATCATAGAAATTGATATTCCAAATCGTAGAATTCATATGTTGGTGGATGATATTGAGATGAAGCAGCGCCGTGCTAAGATGGAAGCAAAAGGAAAAGGTGCTTGGCAACCGATTGAGAAGCGTCAGCGTAAAGTTTCAAAGGCTCTCAAAGCCTATGCAGCGATGACCACATCTGCTGCAAAGGGTGCAGTACGTAATATTTGATGAGATGAATGACGCGTCTTATAAAAGAGAGATAGTATTCTGATTTTTTGCATCTTTTGCACGATATTCTAAGCTAATTATTTTATGAGTTTATGAACTTAACAGAATATTTCGAGTCATGATGAGTATGATTAAAAAGCTATCAATACAACTAAAAGCTGCTGAGGATTGCTTATTTTAGCAGCTAGGTAAGACAGATAAAGATAGATATGGTATGATTACTTTTCATATCATATTCCAATTTTATACGAAATTACGATTTCTTGTTACTCATATTTATGAAAGATATTTATTGTAGTGGTGGCATTATCTTGCAATACCGTAAAACACTGTCATTTAGAGCTGTGATATATGGTATTCTTCTTAATATATTTAAGTATTTTTTTAGTGTGTGGTGAATATTCTTAGATTTGTTTATCAGGCTTTGAGTTTAGGTGAATCACATGACTAGGAAGTCAAGGTAAATCTCTTAGAATCTGGACTGTTTGCAGACTTGATTCGAATGAAAATCCTTATCCTTTGAGATGCGGGAAGGAGTTCAAGGATGTTTAGGAAAATAAAATACTGCTGTGATATATTTGATTATATGGTTCATATGAAAACAGTAAAAGAGCTCTTTATAACTTAAAATGTGAAGAAAATGCGAGACCCATTATCTGTGAAGTTATTATGCAAAATGGAGTGGCATCCCAACACCGACAGCTTTAAACTAAAACTGTTGCTATGATAACAATAATATTGATTATGAAAAAGCATAATTCATTAAATATTGCGTATTTGCAAGGTGGAGGAGATTTCATGACAATCTTTGCAAAAAACGACTATCTTGTAAAAATATTCGACATTGACCAATTTTTTGTATACGGGCCAATATTGATCTAAGGAAATATGAAATATAATACATAGGATTTTGCCTCTATATGCATTACACTTATCAAAATATATTGTGTAGAAAAGCGATGGGAATACGGTAAACAACAGTTTATGCTGTGGCATATCAAAAAGGGATACTTTATCTCCTATTAAGAAAGCTTTTTAATAAAAAATAACATCCGTTTTCTATAAAGGGTTGCTCTTTTCAAGCTGTTTGAGGTGGTAAATTGCTTCTAAAGCTTGTTTAGGAGAGAGTTCATCGGGATGGATATTTTTTAAAGCTTCGTGAAGTACACAATGTTTGTTTCTTGCTTCATTGACGGGAGATGTTGCTTTAAGAGAAAAGAGCGGTAAATCATCAATGAGTTTATGTCCTTTTCCAGCCATTTCACCTTGTTCTAATTGATGGAGTACATCTGTTGCTCGTGTAATAACTGCTGGGGGAAGTCCAGCAAGCTTTGCGACTTGTACACCATAGGAACGGTCAGCAGCTCCTGGTGTGACCTCATGAAGAAAAACTACATCACCATCCCAATTTTTGACTTTCATGGTTACATTATGCAGTCTGTCAAGTTTTTCGGTAAGTGCAGTCATTTCATGAAAATGGGTAGCGAGAATAGCACGACAATGGTTAACTTCATGGAGATATTCAACGGCAGCCCAAGCAATAGAAAGTCCATCAAAGGTTGATGTCCCACGCCCTATTTCATCAAGAATAACAAGGGAATGGTGGCTAGCATGATTGAGAATCGTTGCTGTTTCAACCATTTCCATCATAAAGGTTGAGCGTCCCCGTGCAAGGTCATCGGAAGCCCCGACACGACTAAACAGGCGATCAACGACACCAATATGTGCTGAAGTCGCTGGAACGAAGGACCCCATTTGCGCCATAATAGCAATGAGAGCATTTTGCCGCAAAAAAGTTGATTTTCCTCCCATATTAGGCCCTGTCAACAGCCAGATTGCTGCATATTGCTGATTTTCTTGCACAGAGAGATCACAATTATTGGCAATAAAAGGTTCTGCTGCTTGTTTGCGGAGTGCTTGCTCGACGACAGGATGGCGTCCTGCTGTGATATGAAAGGTAAGTGAAAGATCAATTTTAGGGCGGCAATATCCTTGTTCTTCAGCAAGATATGCTAAGGCGACAGAGACATCTAAAATAGCAAGTGCTTCAGAGGCTTTACGAATAAAATCAACTTGTTCGGTAATTTCCTGAACGAGAATATCAAAAATCTCTAGTTCAAGTGTTAATGCGTGATTGGCAGCATGGGCAATACGGCTTTCAAGGTCAGCAAGCTCTGTTGTCGTAAAACGCATAGCATTTGCCATTGTTTGCCGATGAATAAAACGTGCTTTAGCTTGTGGATTATTTGTAAGAGCAGATGCTTGTGTACTGGTTACTTCAATGAAATAACCTAGAATATTATTATGCTTTATTTTAAGCGTCTTAATATCTGTTTCTTGGGCATATTGCGCTTGAAGTTCAGCAATGACACGGCGCGATTCATCACGTAAAGCACGCATTTCATCGAGCTCTTTATGATAATTTGAACGAATAAAACCACCATCACGTTTAAGGAGTGGGAGATCATCAGCTAATGTTTGTTCTAAATGAAAGTATAACGCTGTGGGTAAGTTTGAGAACATCTGTTGTACATCACTTATTTCTTGAGGCAGAAGCTCATTATTAAGAAGTTGATGCAATTCACGAATGATTTCAAAGCCGCGCTGGATTGTCGCCATATCACGGGGACCTCCTCGTCCAAGAGCCAAACGTGAAACGGCGCGGGGCATATCTGGTCCCCCTTTTAAAATAAGCTTTATCGCTTCTGCAAGAGAAGGATTACGTAGAAAAAAATCGATAGAATCCAAACGCGTATCAATAGCTGAAGGAGTGGTGAGGGGAGCAATAAGGCGGTCAATAAGAAGGCGTGATCCTCCTCCTGTTACAGTGCGATCAATAGCTTTTAATAAACTTCCATCCCGTTGACCTGATGTCGTACGAATAAGTTCAAGGCTTAATCTGGTTGCGGCATCAATAAAAAGAGTTGCACTTTCATTTTGGCGCTCAGGCTGCATGAGGGGAGGACGATGCGTTATTTGTGTTTTTTCGATATAACGAATAGCAGCTACAATTGCAGAGAGTTCGGAACGTGAATAATCAGCAACACCTTCAAGAGTTGAGAGTTTAAAATAATTGCAAATATCGCGTTCAGCGGTTAGTGCATCAAAGAGACAAGCAGGTTGAGGTGAAATGATACGGTCAAGAACATTAAAAAGTGATTTGTGAGATTTATCATGAAAGAATGAATCAGCAACAATGATTTCTTGTGGATCCACACGCATAATATCTGCTAAAAGTTTTTCTTGGCGGCTTTCTGTTACACGAAATATGCCTGTTGAGATATCAATCCAAGAAAGAGCAAATTCCTCTCCATCGCTAGTTTTTAGACGGGAAAGTGTCATCAAATAATTTGCGCGTGTTGGATCAAGGAGTTTTTCTTCTGTTATTGTTCCAGGTGTCACAAGGCGAACAACATCACGCCGAACAACAGATTTTGAGCCACGTTTTTTTGCTTCAGCAGGATCTTCTATTTGTTCACAAACAGCAACTCGGTAACCACAAGCAATCAGTTTTTGTAAATAATCATCAGCAGCATGAACGGGAACACCGCACATAGGAATATCTTGTCCTAAATGTTTTCCGCGTGCTGTGAGTGTGATTCCTAAAGCCTGAGCAGCTTCAATCGCATCATTAAAAAATAATTCATAAAAATCCCCCATTCGGTAAAAGAGAAGAGAATCATGATGTACGGCTTTGATTTCTATGTACTGCTCCATCATAGGTGTCAGACGTTCTTGAGAGGAAGCAGATGAGGAGGCAGGCTGTGGAATTAAATTATTTTTATGGTTGTCTTTTTTATCCATTTGTATGAGGCCTGTTTCCTTTAAGTGAAGTTTTTACTCTTTTTTGTTTACTTCAATATCTATTTATCTCTAAATTGCAACGCATCATCAGATTTGCTAAGGCAAGAATAGCGATTTCTAATATATGAATCAAATTTAATGACTATACGCATTATCAAGCAAAATTTACACTGTTTTTGGAGAAAATAAAGTGAGATGAAAGAGAGCGAGCAGGATCAGAAAATGTCTCAAACTGTTTACAGTGCGAGCGAACGAGAAGCTCTAGATTTTCATAGTCGTGGTCGACCAGGAAAGCTTGAGATTGTTGCAACAAAGTCTATGGCAACACAGCATGATTTAGCACTTGCTTATTCACCAGGTGTTGCAGTTCCAGTTAAGGCAATTGCTCAAAATCCAGCGTTAGCTTATGATTATACAGCAAAAGGCAATCTTGTTGCTGTTATTTCAAATGGAACCGCTATTTTAGGGTTAGGTAACTTAGGAGCCCTTGCCTCTAAGCCGGTCATGGAAGGCAAAGCAGTGCTGTTTAAGCGTTTTGCGGATATTGATTCCATTGATTTAGAAATTGATATAAACGATACAGAAAGTTTTATCAATTTGGTGCGTCATTTAGAACCTTCTTTTGGTGGAATTAATCTTGAAGATATTAAGGCGCCAGAGTGCTTTATGATTGAAAGCCGCCTACGCGAGGTGATGAATATACCTGTTTTTCACGACGACCAACATGGTACAGCAATTATTGTTGCTGCTGGTGTTCTCAATGCTTTGACTTTAACAGGGCGCGATATGCAAAATACGCGGTTAGTCTGTAATGGTGCTGGTTCTGCAGGGATTGCTTGTATTGAACTGATTAAAGCGATGGGCTTTCGTTCCGAAAATATCATATTATGTGATACAAAGGGTGTGGTCTATGAAGGCCGCAAAGAGGGAATGAATCAATGGAAATCTGCGCATGCTATTCAAACAGATAAACGTACGCTTATGGAAGCAATGGAAGGAGCAGATATATTTTTTGGGGTTTCTGCTAAAGGCGCTCTTACTCCTGAAATGGTAAGATCCATGGCACCACAGCCGATCATTTTTGCTATGGCTAATCCTGATCCAGAAATTACGCCGGAAGAGGTTATGCAAGTGCGTCATGATGCCATTGTCGCAACAGGGCGTTCCGATTATCCAAATCAGATTAATAATGTTCTCTGCTTTCCTTATATATTTCGTGGTGCACTTGATGTGCGTGCAAGAGTTATTAATGAAGACATGAAGATTGCTGCGGCAAAGGCTCTTGCTAATTTAGCGCACGAAGAAGTGCCTGACAGCGTTGCAGAAGCTTATCGTGGAAAGCGATTAAAATTTGGTCCTAATTATATCATCCCTGTTCCTTTTGATCCGCGTTTATTAACGGTTGTTTCAATAGCGGTAGCAAAAGCAGCAATGGAAAGTGGTGTTGCGCAAAAGAACATAGATGATTTAGAGGCCTATGAGCGCGATTTGAATGCGAGACGTGATCCTACTTCCTCGATGATGCGTGGGATTTATAATCATGTTCGTCAAGCGCCAAAACAAATTGTCTTTGCAGAAGGTGAAGAAGAGCAAGTTATGCGGGCGGCCGTTTCCTATGTTCATCAAAAATTAGGACAAGCGATTTTGGTTGGTCGTGAAGAGCAAGTAAGAGAAGCGGCTGTTATCGCTGGAATTGATCTGGAGCGTGAAGGTATTTCTATTATGAATGCTAAGCTTTCTTGCCGTACAGATGCTTATGCGAATTATCTTTATAAAAAGATGCAGCGTCAAGGCTGGCTGTTGCGTGATTGTCATCGTCGTATCAATAATGATCGCAATTATTTTGCTGCGTGTATGGTGGCACTAGGAGATGCTGATGCAATGGTTACAGGGGTGACACGCAATTATGAAACAGCGCTGATCGATATACGTCGTGCGATTGATGAAAAACCAAAAGAACGATTGATTGGTATTTCAATGGCTATTTGCCGTGGACGAACTGTGTTTATTGCGGATACAGCCGTTTATGAAAATCCTAATGCTGAAGAACTTGCGGATATAGCGGAACAAACCGCTTCGTTTGTACGTGGATTTGGATATCAACCACGGGTAGCATTTCTAGCATTTTCTACGTTTGGTTATATGAAAGGGCAGATCATACAGCAAATTCAGGATGCGATTAATATTTTGCATGAACGCAAGGTTGATTTTGAGTTTGATGGAGAAATGAGCGCTGATGTGGCACTCAATTCCAAATTGATGCAGCAATATCCATTTATGGGATTAACAGAGCCCGCTAATATTTTGGTTATGCCTGGATATCACGCGTCTTCCATTGCAAGCAAAATGTTACAAGAACTTGGTGGAGCAACCATCATTGGTCCTATTTTAATTGGATTGGAAAAATCTGTCCAAATTGTACCGTTTAGTGGAAGCGATACAGATGTTGTCAATATCGCAATGCTTGCGGCTTATCATGCCGCAAAAGTCGTCTAAAGAAAAAAAGCCCCTAATATACCAATAATATATTAAGGGGCTTTATGATAGCAAAAGAATAAATTTTTTAAGAGGGTTGTATTTGATTGTCGTTTTGTTCTTCAGCGAGACGCTTTTGGAAGAGGGCTGCAAAATCAATAGGATCAATCCATAAAGGTGGAAAACCACCATTTTGAGTAGCATTAGATATAATTTGGCGAGCAAATGGGAATAAAAGACGGGGACATTCAATAAAGACCAATGGCATAACATGTTCTTGTGGAATGTTTTTAAGGTGGAAAACACCACCGTAAATCAGTTCTACATGAAATAAGGTTTCAGTTTCATCATTGGCTTTGACGGAGAGAGACAAAACGACATCATAATTGTCATCACCAATTGGGTTAGCATTGACGTTAATATTGATATCAATTTGTGGTGATTTTTCACGTGTACGCAATGAACGAGGAGCACCTGGGTTTTCGAATGATAAATCTTTTAAATATTGAGTTAATACAGCAAAAACCGGCTCTCCACCACTGTTATTCATTTCATCTTCGGCCATACGACGAACCTCTCTCATTATAATATGTATATTTATTTTAGATCTAAAGACCAAACTGGTTATCACGCCTTGCAAAAGGTTGCAAGAAATGCGCTCTTTATCTTGAATATTTTTTTAGTTTGTTACAGGTTTTTTAGGCATTTCAATGGTTATCATCATTTTTGCGCCATGGAGATTCTGTCGTATCATAAATTGTGTAATCTTCTGCGTTAAGATCAATTACTTTTTCAGCGTCATTTTTTCTTTTAGTATTGAGATTCATTTTGTTTTGTAATGATGTAAAAAAATGCCAAACAACAGAGCGAATTGGTTTAATAAGAAGTAATATTCCCAAGAGATCACTTACAAAGCCAGGAAGAATAAGTAAAATTGCACTAAACATGATGAAAACATCATTAATAATATTATTCTCTAATGTGCGTCCTTGGATAAGTTCAGTTTGTATGTTTTTTAAAAGGCTAAACCCTTGAACTCGCAATAAAACAACCCCAACTATGGCTGTGAGAATAACCAAACTCAAAGTTGCTAAAATACCAATTTCTTGACCAACAAAGATAAAACCAGCGATCTCGATTAAAAGACTGCAAAGAAAGATAACAACAAAAAAACGAGGATTTATAGAATAAAATTTTATCACATGCAAATTTCCTTCTGGATGAGTAAGGGGAGAAATTCTTAAGAGCACTCCATTTAATATAAAATCTATAAAAATATTTGAATGGTAGGATTCCTTATTTTACATATTTATTGATAAATGGTATTGACTGCAATGTTTATTAGAGATTTAAGCTTTGGAGATTGACAGCGCCCATGGAATTTGACGTTATACTTGTCATAGCTCTTGTTGTTATGGTTGTTATTTTTGTGCAGCTCCGTAATGTATTAGGGAAACGAATTGGGTTTGAAAAGCCCCCCTTTGATCCTTATTCACGTCGTTCTAAAAAACAGGTTGAAGCAGAAACGACTGATAATATTGTTTCGTTCCCTCATCAGAAAAATTCACAAAAAGACGACTTTAGTGAAATTGATAAAATTGCACCGGAGGGGAGTATTTTGAATAAAAATTTGCGGGAATTGCATAAAATTGATCCTCAATTTTCTCCTCAATTTTTTATAAAAGGTGCACAAATTGCTTATGAAATGATTGTAACAGCTTTTGCCAAAGGTGATCGCAATCAACTTAGAAGCTTGCTTTGTCAGGATGTTTTTGAGAGCTTTTGTACGGCTATTGAGCAACGAGAAAAAAATAAAGAGAGAATAGAGTTCACTTTTGTTGGAATTAATAAGATCGAATTTGTTGCGGCGGCAATACAAGAAAAGGATGAACTTCTAACGATACGTATTGTCAGTGAGATGATTTCTGTTACTTATAATGAACAGGGCGAGCGTATAGACGGTGATCCTGATGCTATTGTAGAAATCAGAGATATTTGGACTTTTGTTCGCAATAGTTTATCATCAGATCCAAACTGGAAGCTTTTTGCTACAGAAAATGAAAATTAAAATACTTTTTGTTTTTCTTCCATAAGCATTCAATGATTTATGAGAAATTAAAATGTCCTCAAGTAAATGGAGACAAAAAAGAGATTTATTGGCTTCACAAGATCGCCTTTTATGGGAGATGGTTTGTCGTACGATAACACCGCTTCACGGTAAGATGCTCTCTTCTACTTCAGAAACTATTGCAAATATTAATGATAAAAAACAGCTTGTAACTCAAATCTCCTCATTGTCTCAGGAAAATCAACAACCCTCGACAATTATTAAAAGCGAAAAGAGGGCAGTTACACAAGCACAAAAGATTCATTTCTTTGATCATGTTGCACATCGTAAAATTTCCCAAGGTCGTTATCCTCTTGAGGCGCGCCTTGATCTCCACGGTTATATGCAGGAAGAAGCTTATTTTTTCTTAAAAAAATTTCTACAATCCTCTCAGCAGAGAGGATTACGTTATGTCCTTGTGATTACAGGAAAAGGACGATCCGTTGGGAGCGATGGAACTTTGTATAGATTTGTTCCGTATTGGTTATCAACACCAGCTTTTCGATATTATGTCCACGCGTTTGAGCAAGCAGGGCGTCAACATGGCGGAGAAGGTGCACTTTATGTTTGGTTGCGCCGTTTTGTGTCGGGAAAAGGAAAGTGATGTTATTGTGGTCGTTCTAGGTTTAATATTTATTTATACGTAATAATTTATTGTTTTCGTATATTTCGTAAGAGTCTTGAATACAATATCCCCTTATTTATAATTTTTTATAAATAATTATAAATATATCATTTTACATTCTACGTATTGCTTCACGCTTTTGTTTATCGCGTTCTTTAATGGAGCACATCCCTCACGCAAAACAGAATGACATTGTTGCATATATTCACAGGCTTGTTTTAAAGAAACATTTCTCAACGCTCCCAAGCCTATTTTGCGACAGCATCCGTGAAGGGTATAACGATAAATCCATTAAGCACTCCTATCTTTATACTTAATAAAAGAGCAAGATGGCATCATCACACACTTTGCTAGCTTCCAATGTTGCGACACCCCTTGAAGCCCTTGTTCCTTGAAAGCATTTATAAAAGGCATGCTTTTCTTTAAGTGTTTTTATTCTTCGCAGCTCTCATCTTGCTCGTGACGCTTAAACGAAAGATTTTGATTGATTCAATATAAGAGGCTTAAAATGAAAGAGATATTGATGGGTCTCATTTAGGTTGCAACGCGATAAATTATTTTTATAAACCACAGCATTACTCTATTAAATACACGAAGAATAAAAACATGAGAAATTATCTTATTCAAAAGATATTGCTATGGATAGTGTTAAAAGTAGTGCAACTAAATTAAAGAGAATCTTGAAAATAAACAGGAATATAACTTTACAATACATAATTGTGCAATAGCGCCAAAAGATACAATTTCGTTGAATAGTTTCATGAAGAAATTTTTTCACTCATTAAAAGCTTTATTAAATTTCTTTCTCATAATAATTCGATAATTAAAATTTAATAACGAAGCGCAGAAGGTTTAGAATATGAGATTCAGTCGAGGATATTACACTCTTATCCGACGTCTTTCAGATATTGGTTGAAATGCTAGCTTAGCATGAAAGGCACAATAGGGGCTATTTTCATCAGAATCTGCACCACAAAAATGAAAATCTGCTGATAATGGATCGCCAACCGGCCATCTACATGTATTTTCACTCAATTGTAAAAGATTAAGTTGACGTGATATAGGCACAACTACATTGGATTTTGTGGACATATCAACTTCTTTTACATCTTCTGCTACAAATTCTGTCTTTAAAACTGGTTCTTCAATACCTACAGATGATGTGTTTATTGGCGATACCGTGGATGTGTTGCGACGCACACGTGGAGATGATGGGCTGCTTCCCACGGGGGTTTTTTGCGTACGCGCACTTCCTTGTGGTGTTTTACCGCGTCCTGGCAACTTTAATCGGTGTACTTTGCCGATGACTGCGTTTCTGCTGACCCCACCTAATTGAGCAGCAATTTGACTTGCACTTAACCCTTCACTCCAAAGCTTTTTAAGAAGCTCAACGCGTTCACATGTCCAACCCATACCAGCACTCCATTCCGATTACGTCACTAAGATGCTCTCCCCCTTTGCATCTTCAAATGTTTTAATAATGTTTTCACTACGCTGAATGAAAGAATTTTACACTCTAAGCGAGCATAAGAAAATCATCCAACCTTTGGACTTACAAACCAAAACACATCATCTTGCTTATTATATAATAAATTACAATATGCACTCACTCTATGACAAGAGTCTTTACCTCTTGAAGAGTTTATTTAGAATGTTTTCCCCAACTTGCAAATCAATCATAGGTTAAACTTTTACTTTTGTTTAAGGATTTTTCCAAAAATGCTTATTTGTAGAACCTTCATTGACTTTTTTTCAATTGGTGTAATGATCTATTCCATAGGTGTAATCATTAATCGTAATGAAATGTTGAAAGCACCGTAACGAAATGTACCATGTTATTTTATTTGTAGTGTTGCTTTGTATATATATTGAAAAGGTTAAAATATAAAGGAAATTATGATGGATGCCGTCTCTATACAACCACTTTATGAATGCTTCGCACGACGAGATTTGCATTTTGAACAGGGGCATGGTGTATGGCTTATTTCCGATAAGGGAGAACATTATCTTGATTTCACATCTGGCATTGCTGTTAATGCATTAGGGTATTCACATCCAAAATTAGTTGATGCGCTCAAAATGCAAGCTGAAAAACTTTGGCATGTTTCTAATATTTTTCAATCCCCTGAACAATCAGCTCTTGCTACGCGGCTTTGTGCAAATAGTTTTGCGGATAAGGTTTTTTTCTGCAATTCAGGCACTGAAGCATTGGAATGCGCATTCAAAACGGCGCGTCATTATTACTATGCTGCGGGTCATTCAGAACGCATTGAAATAATTACTTTTGAAGGGGCATTCCATGGACGTACACTTGCAGCACTTGCTGCGACTGGGCATGAAAAATATCTTGAAGGCTTTGGACCTAAAGCTGGTGGATTTATTCAAGTACCTTTTTGTGATGAAATCGCTTTGCGTAACGCTATTAATAAAAATACCGCCGCTATTCTTATTGAACCTATTCAAGGAGAAGGAGGAATACGAACGGTCCCTCATGAATATTTAAGATTTTTGCGCAAAATATGCGATGATAATGGTCTGTTATTGATTTTGGATGAAGTCCAAACGGGTATAGGACGAACAGGAAAGCTTTTTGCTTATGAATGGAGTGATGTCTTTCCTGATATACTTACCCTCGCAAAAGGATTAGGAGGAGGATTTCCATTAGGTGCTTGCCTTGCAACTGATAAAGTTGCAAAAAGCATGACACTTGGGACCCATGGTTCAACCTTTGGAGGAAATCTTCTTGGAATGGCTGTAGGAAATAGTGTTCTTGATATTTTGTTAGAGCCAAATTTTCTCAACCATGTTCAGCGCATGGGGGATAAACTAAAAAGTGGACTTTTGCACATTCTCAATATCTATCCTGATATTATCTGCGCAGTTCAGGGGATGGGCCTAATGGTGGGTATTCAGTGTGTTGTGCCTTCAAATCTTGTCGTTAATGCTTTAGAAAATGAATATCTCTTAAGTGTTGCTGCCAACAACAACGTTGTGCGCTTATTGCCTCCTCTTATCATTAGGGAAGAAGAAATAGATGAAAGTTTGCATCGTATTGAAAAAGCAATAGCTTATCTTTCGCAAGTAAACAAAGAAAGACAAATATTACACACATGACAAATGCTCTTCGTCATTTCACGGACTTATCCATTTTAACGCCAGCAATAGCGCGCGCACTGATCGATTATGCAAAAATCCTTAAAGCGTCTTTTAAAGCAGGGAAAGGTTCAAAACCTTTTATGGGTAAAACACTTGCGATGATTTTTGAAAAACCATCCACACGAACCCGTATTTCATTCGATATCAGTATGCGCCAGCTTGGGGGAGATACAATCATGCTCACGGGTTCAGAGATGCAGCTTGGTCATAGTGAAACTATAGCTGACACAGCTCGTGTTTTATCCCGTTTTGTGGATATCGTGATATTACGAACAACAAAACATCAACGTATGCTCGAATTGGCACAATATGCACAAATTCCTGTCATTAATGCCCTTACAGATGATACACATCCTTGCCAAATTTTAGCAGATATATTAACCTATGAAGAGCATCGGGGGCCAATTGCTGGCAAAATATTCGCGTGGATGGGGGATGGTAATAATGTGCTCCATTCCTTAATTGAGGCCGCAGCTCTTTTTGATTTTCATTTGCGTATTGCTACTCCAAAGGGCAGTGAACCACAAGAAAAATTTATACATTGGGCACGTGAACGAGGAGCACACCTTACACTAACTCATAGTCCCCAAAAAGCAGCTCAAGATGCTGATTGTATTATGACCGATACATGGGTCTCCATGGGACAAGAATTTCGTGCTCGCAGTCGTTCTATTTTTCAGCCTTATCAAGTCAATGAAGCTCTCATGAAATTAGCAAAATCTGATGCTCTTTTTATGCATTGTCTTCCTGCTCATCGTGGTGAAGAAGTGGTTGATTCTGTGATTGATGGACCGCACTCCGTTGTTTTCGATGAGGCTGAAAATCGTCTTCATGCTCAAAAAGCAATTCTTTCTTGGTGTTTACAAGATGCGTTTTTCTCTCCACAATAGCTCCTCTACAACAAATTATATAAAAAAGGCAAAGCTATGAGTAAACAAGCTAAAGATGAAGCCTCTCTCGACAACAACTTCTTGCATGAAGATGATACTGTTATTCCCTTTCAAGTCGAAGAACTTGATATCCGTGGACGTGCCGTACAACTTGGGGAAACTTTAAATTCTATTCTTAACAGACATCAATACCCTGAACCGGTTTCTTATCTTCTAGCAGAAGCTTTACTTTTAACTGTTCTGCTTGGAACTTCTCTAAAGCTTACGGGAAAATTTATTTTACAAACTCATTCCGATGGACCGGTTAATATGTTGGTATGCGATTTTTCGCCTCCTTCCAGTTTACGTGGATACGCTCGTTTTGATAAAGAACAGCTTAAACAAGCCATAGACAATAATCAAATCTCTTCAGAAACCCTTTTAGGGAAAGGCACTTTAGCCTTCACAATTGATCAAGGTCCCCATATGCAACCCTATCAAGGGATAGTTGCATTAGATGGATCAAATTTACAAGAAGCTTCTCGTATTTATTTTGATCAATCAGAACAAATTCCTACCGATATCCGTTTGGCTGTTGCTATATTAATTAATCGTGACCAACAAGGAAAAACGCAGAAAAGCTGGCGAGCTGGAGGTATTTTGATCCAACTTTTACCTCAAGAATCCTCTCATCATAAAATAGATGTCTCTCATCAAAAGCGAGAAGAAACGAAAACCCACACCCAATTGGATAACCAATGGCAGGAAGCTAAAATACTCATGGCAACGATTGAAAGTTCAGAATTAACAGATCCCCAAGTTGGTAGTAAACAGCTCTTGTTCCGTCTTTTTCATGAACAAGGTGTTAGAGTTTTTAATCCTTTTTCTCTTGTCGATCAATGTTCTTGTTCACACGAAAAAATTAAAGGAATCCTAGAAGGATTTTCTATTGATGAACGCAATAAAATGGTTAAAAATAAATATATTTCAGTCACATGTGAATTTTGCTCAAAAACGTATTGTTTTACACCACAAGAATTTTTAGAAGAAAAAACATAATCAAATATTTTTCATAAAAAATGATGATTGCAACAAAAGCCTATTTTATTTGCGTTATAAAAGTTTACCCATAAGCTCATATAAACTTCTAGAATATTTCTTGTCTTAGAGTTTTTTAATGTATACGAGTGATCTTTCTGTTGAAATCAGTAATCACGTCACAGAGTGCTTAAAAAAGAGTTCTCTGTAAAATATATTTTCTCCTCTCGAAAAAGCTTCTTGTTTATTTTTTTCATCTCAAAAGCCTATTTCTTACAATGAATTCTTTTATAATATTCATTGATAGATTGATCATGTACTCATAACTTATCTTTTCTGTTAAATGAGATTTTTTGATTATAGTCATATTTGCTTACTCGAATTTATCTTATTAAGAGTCAAAAAAGCTTATTAGTTATAATCATAAGATAAATTATCGAAAGAATAAGAATGTATAGACTCAATATGGAATTTATGGAGTCTATTACGAACAGATAGTATAATGGGAATAAATATACCAATAACGCTGCGAAGGAATGGATTTGTTATTTTATAAAGATGAAAATAGTGGTGAAGTCCCCTCATAACAATGTGCATTTCAGATAAAAAAGCGGAGACAGAACACTATATGATTTTGAAAATAATAGTTGGTTTCTTTCACTAATCTAACGATGTTTCTATAACAATATTGTTTTGTCCAAATAATCAAAAATAAAGCTCCTAAACAGATATTTAATCGATAAAAAAATGAAAACTACTTAAATTTTTGTCATACTTGGGAGGTTTGCTCTACAGATATTTCTTTGCACATGTTTTTGAATCAACAATGGTAATGCTCTTGTCAAATTTTCCTAAGAAGAATGAGGATCCATATAAATAAAATAGCATACATAGCATGATAAAACGTTATGTTTTTACAAACCTGCATTATTATATTTTTCAACTTAAAATATTGCCAATTATTTTCACGTTTAGACAATTCATAAAAGGTATTTTTAGTCTTTATCTTAAATGTTTTTTTGATTCAACATATAGAAATTTTAAAAATCTCATAGTATAGGGCATTTTCATTTAATAGATAAAAATGGTAAATTATTATTTATAAATCAATATGTTGATATTTTATTTTTCTTCTGTCATGAGCGCTTGTTCAATTTTTGGTAGAATTTTTTTTTGATAAATTTTCCATGTTAAGGGACCAACATGTTTGACAATAATGATGCTCTCTTTATTCAAGAGAAAGGTTTCTGGGGGTCCATATATTCCCCAATCAATGGCTGTATATCCTGAAACATCAAAGCCAATAAATTTAAAAGGATTACCAAAATTGTTTAAAAAGCGTAGGGCGTTTGTTTTGTTATCTTTATAATTAATACCAATCAGATCAAAACGTTTATCTTGTGCAATTTTCATAAGAATAGGATGCTCTTCGCGGCATGGCAAACACCAAGAGCCCCAAAAGTTAACCAATGTGACACGTCCTTTAAACTGTTTTGAATTGAGATAACTTTCTTTATAAAGAAGAGGAAGATGAATATTGGGAGCAGATTTTTCAGCTAATGCGTTTGGGAGAAGAGAAGAATCTTGAAGGTATTTTTTATCCATAAAGTTGAAAAAAAACACCATGAGAAGAAGAAAAAGCACAAATGGTCCAAAAAAAACAAGCAGAACAGGCAAAGATATATTTTTTTTAAGTTTTGGAGGGATGTTTTTCATTATACTTTTCTTTTTGTGGCAGCTCTTTTTTGTTTAGCTGTTGGAGAATTTTTTTTTGGTATAGGGCTTTACAAAGAATATATCCAATAAGACATAAGAGGGATATTGCAGAAAGCACATAGCTTAAAACAACAATTTGCTCGTGTTTAAGGGTGCTAAGGAAAAAATCAATTTTCTGAGATAGATTTCCTAAAAGTCCGCCCTGGATGCCATTTAGGTCGAGCATGATGAAGAGTCCTGTTGTTGTGCACGGCGGGATTTTTTAATCTGAAGTATTCGGATATAATGACTATTGATTTCATTTCGCATAGCCATCAAATAGAGCGCAATAAACATAAAGATGAAACAAAATAGCATTGTTATAAGAGGCCATAACATAGCATTGTCGATTGTTGATCCTCCAGCACGTAACAATGATGCTGGCTGATGCAATGTATTCCACCAATTAACGGAAAATTTAATAACAGGGATATTAACAAATCCAACAAGTGTAAGAATTGCAGTAGCGCGAGCACCTTTTACTTGGTTTTCAAAAGCACGTCCGAGCAGGATAATGGAAAGATAGATAAAAAGCAGAATTAAAACTGATGTTAAACGTGCATCCCAGACCCACCATGTTCCCCATGTAGGTCGCCCCCAAAGTGCTCCTGTCATGAGAGCCAAGGCGGTAAAAATTGCCCCAATAGGCGCCCCACATTTAAGGGCCACATCAGCAAGATGATATTTCCAAATCAGATTTCCTAATGCTGCTGCACTCATCGTTACATAACAGAATGTAGACAACCACGCAAAGGGTACATGAAGGTACATAATCTTAACAGTAATGCCTTGTTGATAGTCATCAGGGGAATGCATCACCAGAATAAGCCCTAAAATAAGGAAACACAATGTTATACCGGCCAACCAAGGTAAGACGACACTGCTTATTTTCATAAAAAGGATAAAACTTTCAGGGAGTGACCTGATTTTATATGGACGAGATAGTTCATTCATGAAATTCATAATAGGCAGAGTTTTTCAATGCGGCAATCATCTTTTATTATTCTGATAAAAGTTTAAGCGTTATCGCAGCAACAAAAGAGCCAAAGAGACTCAAAAGAAGTGAAAAAGCGCTGAGAAGAGCCAAGGACGTGAGAAAAGAAATATTTGGATTTATTGGGGCTGTAGCAGTCGAAACACCAAAAATCATAATTGGAATGATCCACGGCAAGATAATGATAAAAATAAGCAGAGTACTGTGCAACAATGAGGTTGCGAGTGCAGCACCTATGGCGCCAATAAAAATAATGGCTGGTGTTCCGCATAAAAGGGTAAGTATTGTTGTAAAAGTTATTGCTACATCTAAATGGAGCATGAGGGCTAAAATAGGTGTAGCAAAAATAAGAGGAAGCATTGTTCCTACCCAATGGGCAAGACATTTGGTAAAGACAATTAGTGTAAAACTTTGTCTTTTTCCTGAAAGGATAAATTGGTCGAGATTACCATCATCGCGATCGATTTGGAAAAGTTTGTTCAGATTGAGGAGTCCTGCAAGAAGGGCTCCAAACCACAATATACCAGGCCCTATTTGTGCAAGAATTTTGGGATCTGGTCCAATGGCAAAGGGGGTTATGACAACAAAAGCGATAAAAAACAATAGTCCTGTTAGTGAAGAGGCTTGTGGCGCTAATAATAGTTTAAGGTCACGCCAGAACAGTGCTTTCATTTTATTTTCTCCTAGAGAGGTAAAAATTTTTCCAGAGCGATTTTATGGTTTTCTGGAATACCTAGGGAATTATGAGTTGCAGCGATAATCATACCACCTTGATTGAGATGACGCTGGAAAATACGAGCAAGGAGTTTTTGAGCATGGTTATCAAGCCCAGATATTGGTTCATCTAAAATCCAAAGAGGACGATAGGAGAGCAAAAGGCGAGCAATAGCTACGCGTCTTTGTTGTCCAGTTGATAGAGCTTTAAAGGGTAAATGTTCAAGGTTAGAAAGACCAATATCGGCAAGAACCTCATGCACAAAGCGTAAATGTTGACCGTAAAAATCTGCCCAAAATTGCAAATTGTCAATGACAGATAAGAGAGGTTTCATAGCATTTTGAGGACCAAGATAATGACACGCAGTTGCAACAGGGTATATTTGATCATGGTCTTTAAGTATTATATGACCTTCAGCAGCTTCAAGAAGACCGACAATGATTCGGAGTAATGTAGACTTTCCGATACCATTAGGACCGGTGATTGTCATCAGTTGCTGTGAAAATAAACAAAAAGAAAGACCTTTAAACAGAATTTCCTCGTTTCTGTAAGCGGCTAAATCTTTACCTGATAACACCATGTGATTACCTATTTTGTTTTTATTTTCATATTCTTTATTGCATTATAGAATAAAAAACACATTTTTTGTGCAATTGTACCTAGAATAGTTCTAGAAATAGTTCTATAAGGGATACCTTACATCAATATCTGGTGTAAAATGGTTTCTGGCGCTGATTTCCGCATTTGCCTATGAGAGGTGGAGGGGGAAATGGATAGCGGAGGTGATAGCGTCTGCGCTCAAGCTGCGACCTTGAATCGTAGTTTGTGTTGTTCATTCCTGGAAATTGGGTGGTTATAGTATGAGGGTGGACAGTCATGACTCAAATTGATAGCTTTAATTGTCGCAGAGTATTAAATGTTGGTGGCAAAGAATATACTTATTATAGCTTGATCGAAGCGGAGAAGAATGGGCTTGAAGGTGTTTCTCGTTTACCGTTTTCGATGAAAGTTATTCTCGAAAATTTATTGCGATTTGAAGATGGTCGCACAGTTAAAAAAGAGGATGTCCTCAATGTTGCTAAGTGGTTAAACGACAAAGGGAGCGCTGGGGCAGAAATTGCTTACCGTCCTGCACGTGTTCTTATGCAGGATTTTACAGGTGTTCCAGCAGTTGTTGATCTTTCTGCAATGCGTGATGCTATGGTTAAACTTGGCGGTAACGCTGAAAAAATCAATCCTCTCATTCCCGTTGATCTCATCATTGATCACTCAGTTATTGTTGATGCTTTTGGCAATTCCATGGCTTTTAAGGAAAACGTTGAGCATGAATATGAACGCAATGGTGAACGCTATCGTTTCCTTAAATGGGGGCAGCAAGCCTTTCAAAATTTTCGCGTTGTTCCTCCAGGAACAGGGATTTGTCATCAGGTTAACCTAGAATATTTAGCACAATGTGTATGGATGAAGAATGAAGAGGGCTGTGAGACGATTTATCCTGACACCTGTGTGGGAACTGATTCGCATACGACTATGGTGAATGGTTTAGGGGTTTTAGGTTGGGGTGTTGGTGGTATTGAAGCAGAAGCAGCAATGTTAGGTCAACCTGTTTCTATGTTGTTACCTGAAGTGATTGGTTTTCGTCTAACAGGTAAACTTAAAGAAGGTGTAACAGCCACCGATCTCGTATTGACGGTGACTCAAATGCTACGCCGGAAGGGTGTTGTCGGTAAATTTGTTGAGTTTTTTGGTCCTGGTTTGGAGCAGATGACGCTTGCTGATCGGGCAACGATTGGAAATATGGCACCTGAATATGGAGCGACGTGTGGTTTTTTCCCAATTGATAAGGAGACAGTGCGTTATCTCAATATGACAGGACGTGATGAAAATCGGATTGCCTTAGTAGAAGCTTACACCAAAGCACAAGGGATGTGGCATGACGAAATGGTGGCTCATCCCATTTTTAGTGATACAATTGAATTGGATATGGGAACTGTTGTTCCTTCTATGGCTGGTCCTAAACGTCCTGAAGGACGTATTGCATTGGAAAACGTTGGGCAGGGTTTTGAGAAGGCATTGGTCGAAGACTATAAGAAGACTTCTGAACAAGATAAGCGTTATCAGGTCGAGGGTGAAGAATATACGCTTGGTCACGGTGATGTGGTGATCGCTGCGATTACGTCGTGTACGAATACATCGAATCCAAGTGTTCTTATTGCAGCGGGTCTTTTGGCACGAAATGCTGTGGCAAAAGGTCTCAAGAGTAAGCCATGGGTAAAAACTTCTCTTGCACCTGGTTCACAAGTTGTTGAAGCTTACCTTCAAAATTCGGGTCTGCAAAAAGATTTAGATGCATTAGGATTTAACTTAGTAGGATTTGGGTGCACAACATGTATTGGGAATTCTGGTCCTTTGCATCCAGCTATTTCCAAAACGATTAATGACAATGGTATAGTTGCATCTGCAGTTCTTTCAGGAAATCGTAATTTTGAAGGGCGTGTTTCCCCTGATGTGCAAGCGAATTATTTAGCTTCACCACCGTTAGTTGTTGCACATGCGCTCATCGGGACGGTGTGTAAAGATTTAACCAAGGAACCTCTTGGTGAAGATTCAAATGGCCAACCCATTTATTTGAGAGATATTTGGCCAACTTCTCAAGAAATACAGGAATTCATCGAAAAAAATGTCACGCGTAAGGTTTTTGCTGAAAAGTATGCAGATGTTTTTAAGGGAGATGAAAATTGGCAAAAAGTTCAGATTCCTACGGGTTCTACCTATTCTTGGGATGAGCAATCCACCTATGTACGCAATCCACCTTATTTCGATGATATGCAGAAAACACCTGATATCTTACCAGATATTAAAGATGCACGGATTTTAGGTTTATTTGGTGATAAAATCACGACGGATCATATTTCTCCTGCTGGTTCTATTAAAGCAGCTTCTCCTGCCGGAAAATATTTAATGGATCATGGTGTTAAAGTGGCTGATTTTAATCAGTATGGAACGCGTCGTGGGAATCACGAAGTTATGGTGCGTGGGACCTTTGCCAATATTCGCATTCGTAATTTCATGTTGGGAGAAAATGGTCGAGAAGGAGGTTATACGGTTCATTATCCGTCAGCGGTAGAACAAGCCATTTACGATGCGGCAATGGCGTATAAACAAGAAGGTACTCCACTCGTTGTTTTTGCTGGTATTGAATATGGCAATGGATCATCGCGCGATTGGGCAGCCAAAGGCACCAATCTTCTTGGTATAAAAGCAGTGATTGTACAGTCTTTTGAAAGGATTCATCGCTCTAATCTTGTTGGTATGGGCATTGTTCCCTTTGTCTTTGAGGAGGGTGTAAGTTGGACATCTTTAGGCTTAAAGGGAGATGAAAAGGTGACAATTGAAGGAATTCATAACTTGAAACCTCGTCAAAAGACAGTAGCGAAAATTACTTTTTCTGATGGTACGATAAAAACCGCTCCGTTATTATGCCGTATTGATACTGAAGATGAGCTAGATTATTTGCATCATGGGGGGATTTTGCAATATGTCTTGCGTAAGTTGGCCGTTTAAATTCTTTTATTTGTTAAGGAATGTCTATTATTAAGCTATAAAGCTGCGGATCAAAGAGTTTGGCTTCGTTTTTTTATGACTATCTTTGAAAATCTAATTGACGTTAGCTTTGGGATTGCGCTATAAGCCACACAGTTATAGGCAGCTTTATAGTTTTGCTTGGGTTGAATTTATTTATATTGGTAGAGTTGTTCTTTAGACTCATTTTACCAAGGTGTTGAAAGAGAGATTATATTTATGGCGAATACACCTTCTGCTCGAAAAGCGGTGCGCAAGGTTGCGGCGCGCACACAGGTTAATAGGGCCCGCCGTTCGCGCGTTCGTACCTTTATACGTAAGTTTGATGATGCTTTAGCGGGTGGTGATAAGGCATCTGCAGAGATTGCATTTAAGAATTTTGAGCCTGAAATTATGCGTGCGGTTTCTAAAGGAGTTTTTCATAAAAATGCTGCTGCGAGGAAAGTATCGCGTTTAGCTAAACGTTTGAAGGCTCTCAGCGTTTAAGCTTTTTCTCCTTTATTGAGAATCAAGCCAGTATCCATGAGGATGCTGGCTTTTTGTTTATTATTTCAAAAAGTTTCTATCGAAAATAAGAATCGATAATGATTCTCCTCTTGAAAAAGGAGAGAAAGTTTATAGGAGGGGTATGGTTATCCACAAGCTTTGTGGATTTTTACAGAGTCTTTTTTGTCAAGCATTTTATTTTTTTTTTTAAATCTGAAGAGATTCTTTAATTGTTGGTAAATTTAGAGAAAAAAAATGAATTGAATCAATATTTTTTTCATTCCTCATTGATACAAGCATTTTTTTCGGGTTTTTTGATTTTATTTTGACCTCTTGCATTTTACCTCTGCTGTTTTGTATGGTTCTTATGAAGACTAAAAAGCATGAAGGGGTCACACCAGCACATTGTTCTGTATTTTGTTGAGTACAAGATGTTTTGACTTAGGCTTTTTGAAGCTTTTGTGCTGGGGAGGTTTTCTGACGATTTTTTAGTTTTCTGAATAGATATGTTTACCATTTTAGAAGGGTGGGTCATATCATGAGTGCAAGTAAATCTTATTGGTCATCTTTGTTAGTGGGGTTGTGATGAGGCTATCCTAGGGGAGGGTGAGTAATCTTATTTGGGGTAGGGCGTTTTGCCTTCGCTAGATTTATTTTAGCTGTTTGGCAGGACAGAATTTTATTTTTATCAGGATGAAAGATGGTGGATAAATTGAACTCTAAAGCTAGTTCCTTTAAAAGGGTTTCGGTGAATATCCTGTCGGCAGAGAACATAATAAAGAATAGGATGACAGAGAGTGATGAGGACGTTTGTAGAAATGCTTCTATAGGGCATTCTATTGTTTCAGAGGAGGAAAGTGCGGCGGCTTTTATACGTGTTATGGCGCAATTAAAGGTGCAGGTTGGTGTTGAGGCTTATACCAGTTGGTTTGGGCGCGTGAAGCTTGCTGAATATAGCCATACTCTTGTAAAGCTTTCTGTTCCTACTGCTTTTTTACGTTCATGGATTAATAATCACTATGGTTCTCTTTTGACTCATTTATGGAAACAAGAGAATTCAGCAATTCTTCGTGTTGAAGTTATTGTTCGTGGTATGGAACGCGTTTCAAGAGATGTCGTTTGTAAAAGAAGTGTTCCTTCTGTTGTACTAGAGGAGCAGGCGACTTCATCTTTTGTTGAAAGTTGTGCAGAGCATTCAGTTAAGAGTTCTCAAACGGGAGTTTTTGGATCTCCACTTGATTCTCGCTATACTTTTGAAAGTTTTGTTGAGGGGGCTTCTAATCGTGTTGCTTTAGCAGCTGCGCGTTCAATTGCGGAGGGGCATAAAAGTGCTTTGCGTTTTAATCCTCTTTTTATTCACGCATCTGTTGGTTTAGGAAAAACACATTTGCTTCAAGCAATTGCTGCTTCTGCATTGAAGCGTTTAACGTCTGCGCGTGTTATTTATTTAACTGCTGAATATTTTATGTGGCGTTTTGCAACAGCTATTCGTGATAATGATGCTCTTTCTTTTAAAGAGCAGCTTCGTGATATCGACCTTTTGATTATTGATGATATGCAGTTTTTGCAGGGTAAGTCGATACAACATGAGTTTTGCCATTTGCTTAATATGTTGCTTGATAGTGCAAAACAAGTTGTTGTCGCTGCAGATCGTCCGCCAGCAGAATTAGAATCGCTTGATCTTCGCGTTCGTTCTCGTCTTCAGGGAGGGGTAGCTCTTGAAATTGAAGCACCAGATTATGAAATGCGTTTGCAAATGTTGCGCCAGCGGTTGAAGGTGGCACAACAAGATGATGGCATGGTATCAATTTCTGATGATATCTTGGAATATATTGCGAAAACGGTTTTAGGGTCGGGGCGTGATATTGAAGGTGCATTTAATCAGCTCTTGTTTCGCCAATCTTTTGAGTCTGATTTATCTTTAGAGCGGATTGATGAGTTATTAGGTCACTTGACACGTCCTGGTGAACCTAAGCGTATTCGGATTGAAGAAATTCAGCGTACGGTAGCACGTCATTATAATGTTTCTAAACAGGACTTGTTATCTAATCGTCGAACACGTACGGTTGTGAAGCCACGGCAAGTTGCAATGTATTTAGCAAAAGTATTAACTCCTCGCTCGTTGCCAGAAATTGGGCGTCGTTTTGGTGGACGTGATCATACAACAGTTTTACACGCTGTGCGTAAAATTGAAGATTTGGTTTGTGGTGATCAGACCTTGGCTAAGGAACTTGAATTGCTTAAGCGTTTGATTGGAGAACAGGCTGTATAGTGTTTATCGTTTCTTTCTTTGGAGAAACTTTAAAGAATTTAATGAAAAGATTTATTTTCTTCTTATGCAGGAGTGACTTGCCATTTTAAGAGAGGTTTAATAAAGTCTAGCAGGCGATTCTTTGAAGAGGATCTATTTTAATGCTAAGGAATTCTTATAGTTTTTAGTAAATCATACGGGGCTTTTATGCGTATTACAGTTGATCGCAGTCAATTTCTCAAGTCTCTTGGTCGGGTTCACCGTGTGGTAGAGCGCCGTAATACTGTTCCTATTTTATCGAATGTGCTGATTGATGCAGAAAATGGTCGTGTGCAGTTAAAAGCAACAGACCTTGATTTAGAGGTTACGGAATCTTTTGCAGTTAATGTTAAACAAGCTGGAGCAACAACTGTTCCAGCACATTTGCTCTATGATATCATTCGAAAACTTCCTGATAGCAATGAAGTTGTCTTATCCGTCGATGAGAATCAAGCAGGCACAATGTCTGTTGTTTCGGGTTGTGCACATTTTCAGCTTCAATGTCTTCCGAAGGCAGATTTTCCAGAGTCGCTTCCTGGGCAGTTTGGTTATCGTTTTTCTCTATCGGCATCAAGCTTAAAACATTTACTTGATTGTACGCAATTTGCTATTTCTACTGAAGAAACCCGTTATTATCTTAATGGTATTTATTTACATGTTATTAATGATGGTGTTTTGAAATTGCGTTTGGTTGCAACTGATGGTCATCGTTTGGCACAAGTTGAGATGGAAGCTCCTTCAGGAGTTGAGGGAATGCCCGGTGTTATTGTTCCCCGTAAAGCTGTAGGAGAATTGCAAAAACTTCTTTCAGAAGAAAATGATAGCGATGTATGTATAGAGCTTTCAGAGACAAAGATTCGTTTTTCTGTAGGTTCTGTGATTTTTACATCAAAATTAATTGATGGAACATTTCCGGATTATCAACGTGTTATTCCTCTTGGAAATGATAAAGAATTAATTGTTAATAGGCAGGACTTTTCTTCTGCAGTTGATCGTGTTTCAACGATTTCAAGTGATCGGGGGCGTGCAGTTAAATTAACGATTGAGCATGGACAGTTAAGGCTTGTTGTTAATAGCCCAGATTCGGGCAGTGCAGAAGATCAATTATCAGTAACTTATGCATCTGAACCGCTTGAGATAGGATTTAATTCACGTTATCTTTTGGATATTGCTGGGCAGCTTTCAAGTGACGAGATGGTTTTTATGTTGGCTGAGGCTGGAGCACCAGCTCTGATTCGTGATAATGATGATGCGGATGTGCTCTATGTACTGATGCCTATTCGCGTTTAGGGGGCAATTGTTTTGCAATGCATGGCCAGTCATGTGCACAAAGTGGCAGTGAGGCAGCTGAAGCTTTTACGTTATCGCAATTATCCTTTTTTCAATATTCATTTTTCTGGTCAGCATGTGGTTTTTACCGGCCATAACGGTGCTGGTAAGACGAATCTTTTAGAGGCGTTATCTTTTCTTTCTCCTGGTCGTGGTTTGCGGCGTGCTGCTTATTCTGACGTTAGCTTTGTAGATGGTGGCGGTGGAGGATTTGTTGTATTTGCGCGTCTTGAATGCGCTCTTTATGGCGAAGTAAAGATTGGTACAGCTTTGGAGGTTAGCGATAACAGTCGAAAAGTCCATATTAATGGTGTGAATGAGTCGGGTGATTGCCTAACAGATTATTGTCATATTAGTGTCCTAACACCGTCTATGGATGGTCTTTTTACAGGTCCTTCGCTTGAGCGCCGTAGTTTTTTGGATCGTATGGTTTTGGCGATTGATCCCTTGCATAGGCGCCGCATAGCCGATTATGATAGAGCTATGCGCGCACGTAATCGTTTATTTTTAGATGGAAATGAAGATTGTGCTTGGTTTGATGCTTTAGAAAAGCAGATGGCAGAACTGGCGACAGCTATTTCTGCGGCGCGTGTTGATGTTATTCGTCTTTTAAATGATATGTTTACACAAATGCCATCACAGATACCTTTTCCACGAGCTTTTTTGCAAATTGATGGTTTTTTGGAAACAGCTCTTAGTGAAATATCAGCAATTGAAGTTGAAGAGCAATTTTGTGATCGATTACGGCATAATCGCGCAATGGACCGTGCTGCTGGTCGGACGTTAGAAGGACCACATCGCGCAGATTTGCAGGTTTTTTATGCTGATAAAAATATAGAAGCAACATCGTGTTCAACAGGTGAACAAAAAGCGCTGCTGACAGGTTTAGTTTTGTGTCATGCTCGTCTAACAGGTATGATGTCGGAAAAAGCCCCCATTCTTCTTCTTGATGAAATGGCTGCTCATCTTGATTCGCACCGACGTGCTGCTTTATTTGATATTCTTGATGATTTAGCTGTACAAACATTTATGACAGGAACAGATCGTCTTTTATTTGATGACTTAAAAGGACGCGCAGAATTCTTTGAGATTAAGGATGGGGCTTTATTGTCGTAAAAACATGCTAAATATTATTTTTAATAAGTGATAGGTCTAAAAGAAAAGGCATGCTATGTCTGAGATGATAACGATTTTAAATGGTCCTAATTTAAATTTTCTAGGTCAACGTGAGCCAGAAATTTATGGAACTGAGACTCTGGAAGATATTGAAAAAAGATGCAGAGAATGGGCAAAAAAAAATGATATCATAATAAATTTTTATCAAAGTAATTGTGAAGGGCAGTTGGTAGCATGGATACAAGAAGCAATAGAGGCAAGTTCTGGATTGATTATTAACCCAGCGGCTTACAGTCACACATCTGTTGCACTTCTTGATGCCCTAAAAATGTTTTCAGGGCCAAAAGTAGAAGTTCATTTATCTCATATTTACCAGCGTGAAGCTTTTCGTCACTACTCTTATACATCTGCAGGTGTAGACGCTATCATAACTGGGTGTGGAGGTGATGGATATTGGTTTGCACTTGAATATATTGCAAAACAATTAAGCAAAACAATTAAATTGTGATAGGTAAAGAATAAGCGTTTGATAAGAGTAATATAGGCATTGAATTCACTTGATAATTATTTTCAAATCTGTACAATACGAGGTATATATTTATGACAATTTTTGGTGCATATGACGGGGGTAAATAGAGATGAAAAGCTTTGTTCGACAATTAGAAATGCTTGTGATTTTAGGGGGAGCACTGCTTTTATCTGGTTGTAAAATTGATGTTATACAGCCATCAGGTTATGTTGCACGTCAACAGCTCATTTTGATAGTTGTTTGTGTGGTGGTGATGCTTTGTGTTGTCATCCCAGTTATGGTGAGTGTGGTATTTTTAGCTATAAAATATCGTGCATCGAATATGAAAGCGGACTATTCTCCTGATTGGGCGCATTCAAATAAAATTGAAGCGTTGATGTGGGGTATTCCAATTGTAATTGTAATGGTTTTAGGTTCATTAACAGCTTATTATACTTATAAGCTGGAACCTACAAATCCTCTCCCAGTGGAAGTTGTAGGTGAAGGAAAGCCATTACAGATAGATGCCGTTTCTCTTGATTGGAAATGGCTTTTTATTTATCCTGAATATGGTGTTGCATCGATTAATGAGATTTATGCACCTGAAGGGCGTCAAGTTTTATTGCAATTGACGTCAGAGAATTCTGTCAATGCTTTTTGGGTCCCCAAACTGGGTACAGTTCTTTACGCTATGCCGCAGATGAATGCTAAGTTGCATTTGGTCGCTGAAGAGCAAGGAGTATTCAAAGGAACCTCAGCAAATTACAGTGGTGATGGTTTTTCGAGTATGCGGTTTAAGTGGCATTCTGTGTCTTTGCAGGACTTTGAGGATTGGATTGTAAAAGCTCGGGCTAATGGTCGAGTACTTGATCGTGCATCTTATCGTCAACTTTCTATTGCGCCTCGTATGGGTGATATTGCTGCGAAGAAAAAAGATGCTGAAGTTCGTTATTTTGCACCTGTGGAGAAGCGCCTTTACTATCGTGTTGTTAATCGATGTGTCGATGAAAATACGGTATGTAATGAGGATTTAATGAAACGTGCTGCTGCTCAGACGCTATGGGGTGCACTATGTTCAGTATTTGATCCTGATGTTATTTAAAGAATCAGTAAAGAAAGAGCCCTTTTAACATAGGGTTTCTTTTAAACTTGAATTTCATTTGAAATGGGTTGAGAAATGTTTGGAAGACTTACAGATCCTACGGCAGGTGCTTTTCATGCACTTGCACATGAGCCGATCGTTTTATACACGTGTATTGCGATTGTTGTGGTTGGTTTAATTGCTGTTGTTGCTCTAACAGCACTTGGGTGGTGGGGGATTCTATGGCGAAATTGGATTACAACTGTTGACCATAAACGCATAGGCATTATGTACATAGTTCTTGGAATTATTATGCTTGTTCGCGGTTTTGCGGACGCACTCATGATGCGAACACATCAAGCTTTAGCTCTTGGGAGTGAAAGTGCAGGTTATTTGCCACCTGACCATTTTGATCAAATTTTTTCGGCGCATGGCACTATCATGATTTTTTTCATGGCTACGCCTATTTTATTTGGTCTTTTTAATTATCTTATACCGCTTCAAATTGGTGCGCGTGATGTTGCTTTTCCCTTTGCAAATAATCTAGGTTTTTGGATTACGGCTGCAGGGGCAATATTGATTAACATATCCCTAGGTGTTGGGAATTTTGGTCGTGGTGGCTGGTTGATGTATCCACCTTTTACAGAATTGCAAACGAGTCCAGATACAGGGGTAGACTATTATTTATGGTCACTTCAACTTTCTGGTATAGCGACAACAATGGGGGCGGTCAATTTTGTTGCGACTTTGATTAAGATGCGTGCTCCTGGGATGACGATGATGAGAATGCCTGTTTTTTGTTGGAGCGCTTTTGTTAGCAATGTCCTTATTTTAGTTATTTACCCTGTCTTAACTGTAGCATTTGCACTCTTGGCATGCGATCGTTATTTGGGCATGAATTTCTTTTCTAATGTTGGTGGCGGAAATCCGATGGTATGGATTAACTATGTTTGGGTTTTTGGTCATCCTGAGGTTTATGTTTTGGTTGTTCCTGCTTTTGGAATTGTTTCTGAGGTTGTATCAACTTTTTCTTCAAAACGCCTCTTTGGTTATACTTCGATGATATGGGCCATGTTGGTTATTTTGATTCTTTCGCTTCTTGTTTGGGGACATCATTTCTTCACAATGGGTGGCGGTGAAGCTGTGAATACTTTCTTTGGTATTGCGACAATGATTATTGCTGTTCCAACAGGTGTAAAAGTCTTTAATTGGCTGCTAACTATGTATAAGGGGCGGATTCGCTTTGAGCCTCCAATGCTTTGGTGCATGGGAATGATTTTTACATTTGTTGGTGGTGGATTAACTGGTGTTTTGTTATCTATTGTGCCAGCTGATTGGCAGTTTCATAATTCGTTGTTTTTGGTAGCGCATTTCCATCATACAATTATTGGTGGTGTCGTTTTTGCGTACTTAGCGGGGATTGCATTTTGGTTTCCAAAAGTTTTTGGTTATAAACCAAATCGAGCATTGGGTATTGCATCTTTCTGGTGTTGGTTCATTGGTTTTTACCTTGCCTTTTTCCCAGTCTATGCACTTGGTTTAATGGGTGGGACGCGTCGTCTCCAGCATTACATGGAACCTAGTTGGCAACCGATGTTTATGATTGCTGCATTGGGTGCTTTTATTATTTTGCTTGGTATCCTTTGTTTTGTGCTGCAAGTTGTTTTGGCGATTTGGTACGGTATCAAACATAAGGGACATTTACCTGTAACATTAAATGATTCTTGGGGTGATGCACGGACCCTTGAATGGTCTATCTCTTCACCGCCTCCTTCTTACAATTTTGCAATAGTTCCGAAAATACAGTCTGATGATGCTTATTGGAATATGAAGAAAAGTGGTTATCAACGTCCTACCAGTGGATTTACAAAAATTCATATGCCGTCCAATACATCGGCTGGAATTATTGCGGGATTTTTCTCATTAGTTGTTGGTTTTGCGCTTGTCTGGCATATTTGGTGGCTTGTTGCGGTCGGCTTGATTGGTTTTATTGCAACGCTTGTGTGTCATTCATTAACAGGTGACCATCATGGTTATTATATTCCGGCTGAAGAAGTACAAAAAACTGAAGATGCCTTTACAGCTGTTCTTAAAGAACAAGGAGTGACAGTATGAGTGCAGTAACAATGAATAAAGTGAGTGCTGTGGATGAACATCACCACGATAATAGTTCGGTAATGACGTTTGGTTTTTGGGTCTATATTCTCTCAGATTTGATCCTGTTTTCGACACTTTTTTCAAGTTTTGCTGTTTTTTCTGCTTCTTATGGTGGTGGTAAGGCGGGCAATGAGTTTATTGATTTAAAATTTGTTTTGGTTGAGACTGCTTTCTTGTTGTTTTCATCCGTCACTTATGGTTTTACAATGGTACAAGCACATAAAAATAACATCAGTGGTGTGCGTTTATGGATGGCTATTACCTTTGTATTTGGGTGTTGCTTCATTGGTATGGAACTTTACGAATTTCATGAACTTTTGGGTGAGGTCTTTTATTACGATCCAAATGCTTATGCTGGTATTGATCCTGCGACGGGTTTACAGCTTTTTGGACGGGAGATTCTCTCTGCTTATTGGTCAGCATTTTTTGCTTTGGTTGGCACCCATGGACTTCACGTAAGTGTTGGTCTTCTTTGGATGGTTGTGATGTTTTTTCATCTTCGTCGTAATGGCTTGGATCAGAACAATAAAACACGTTTAGCATGCCTTTCCATTTTTTGGCATTTACTTGATATTGTATGGGTTGGTGTTTTCACCATGGTTTATCTATTAGGAGCGTTGTGATGAGCATGCAAAATGAAACACATGGTCCCAGTACTGGTTCCTATTTGGTCGGCTTTATTCTGGCTGTATTTTTCACCCTAGGTTCTTTTGTTCCTGTGATGTATGGAATGATGGAAAGTTGGGCAGTTAGTACAAAAGTTGTGTATCTTATTGGGATGGCTATCATTCAGATTATAGTACAAATTGTTTTCTTTTTGCACTTGAACTCTGGTCCAGATGCCAAGTGGAATTTAAGCGCATTGTGGTTTGCTGCTATTTGCGTTTTTGTTATTATTGGGGGAACTTGGTGGGCTATCTCTCATTTGAATTATAATATGATGGGTGGTTCAGGACGTGTTATTGAACCGGAAATATCAAGTAGAGATGGTTCTTCAGTATCTGAGCAGTTATCAAACAAAGATATATCCGTAAGAAAACAGCCAGAAAAGATACAGGGCTCAGAAATGCCTATGGAGCAGGGGGGGCTAAGTACGCAGTCTCCTGTGGAGTAGTTGTTAGAAATATCTGTGGGAGCTGATGCGGCATGTATCAGCTCTTACAAGAAATTCGTAGGATATTAAAGAGAGGGGTAGGTACAAGATATCAGTGGAATGAGTATCATGATTTTGAATGTACTTTTATTTTAAAAGAGAAATTCCATGGAGTATTTAGTCAAGCCTTAATTTTTGAGATAAATAGCTGTTTGTAGGATATACAAAAAGTGATATTTATACAATTTACTACAAAGAAAGAGAATGTGAGAAACAAGTTTTTATGTTGTGTGAGATAAAAGCTACGAGGCGGTAACGTTTTTATGATTTACAGGATTTATATTAAAGATAGCATTAAAGTTATTTGTAATAATAATATGCCATTGAAATCAAAAATTTAGAGAATAATCAGAAAACTTAATGAAAACCGTTGCAATGACAGTTATTGGTGCTGGTTCTTTTGGTACTGCATTAGCGATTGCTCTTGCCCGTAATGGTCATAATGTTTTACTTTGGGGATATAAACCCCAACATATCAAAGAATTACAAGAACAACGTTGTAATAAAGTATATTTACCCGATATTCAATTTCCTGAAAATTTATTACTTGAAGCTTCGCTTGAAACTGCAATAGTAGCAAGTCACAATATATTAATCGCTGTTCCAAGCCATGTATTTCATCAAGTTTTGTATAACATTCAGCCTTATTTAGATCAGCATTCACGTGTTATTTGGGCAACAAAAGGTTTAGAACATGGTACCGGACGTTTCTTACAAGAGGTTGCTCGTGAGATTTTAGGTGAAAAAATTCCTTTAGCTGTTTTTTCTGGACCAACTTTTGCTCAAGAACTAGCTGTTGGTTGGCCTACTGCAATGACGATAGCAGCTTCTGATGTTGAGTTTGGTAAAGAATTGCAGCAACTTTTTCATTGTGACAAAAGTTTTAGAGTTTATAAAAGTTCAGATATGATTGGCGTTCAATTAGGGGGAGCAGTTAAAAATGTTATTGCTATTGGTGCAGGAATATCAGATGGCATGGGATTTGGGGCAAATGCACGAATAGCTCTCATCACACGAGGACTAGCTGAAATCAGTCGTTTAGGAGGGGCTATGGGTGCTGAGCTTTCCACATTTATGGGAATGACAGGCTTAGGTGATCTGGTTTTGACATGTACTGATAATCAGTCGCGTAATCGCCGTTTTGGAATACTTCTTGGTAAAGGAGTAGATATCAAAGAAGCGGAAAAACAAATTGGTCAGGTTGTGGAAGGGTACTTAAATACCAAGGAAGTACATACGTTGGCGCAACGTATTGGGATAGAAATGCCCATTGTAGAACAAATTTATCAAATTCTCTATTGTGGTAAAAACATAACTGAAGCGGCGAACGCATTACTAAGCCGTACTCTTAAGGATGAAATACAATGATATCCTGTTTTTTTAAATAATTCCAATTGTAAAAAATAGAAACATGCTATGATAGGCATATAAAATAGATTGTATTGATGGTTGTATAAGACAGTCATATTCTAGGAAATTATAGATTCATATCATTCGATTCTTTATGAAACATGGATGAAATATAAAAGTTTTGGCTTTTGTCTAAAAACTATCTCTTTGAAAATAAATTATCGTTTCCACTTACACATGTTTATGTAATATAATGAATTTATGCAATGTAATGAAGAAGATATTTTGATTTTCTCTTAAATTCATCTCACAATGATATTTGCAAACAGAATAATACAAGGATATTTGCAAACAGAATAATACAAGACTCATTAGGTGGAAGCATCTTATTTATTAACGTATAAGCTAAAAATATCATTGCTATTATCCAATTTTCAATATTATTTGCTGCGTGTAACAGCGTTTATATCTCGATAGGGGCAGGGATATCGTGTGTCTCTGTTTGTGTAATTCTTTAAAACAAGAAGACAATCTAATTTGGGAAGAAGATGAAATTTTAAAGATGAAAACCAGTTTCCATTTCTACCATCATTTTTAAATTCAGTTTTACGCTATCTAAAGCATATCTTTTAAATAATGGAGATTACCTCACACCTTGATGTGTCAGGTAAAATAGAACGCCCAAAATAAAACACTATTGCTGTTGTATATTTACGCGCTTGTTTTAAAGAGACCTCTCTTAAAACTCCCAAGCCCAATTCGCGACGGTGACCGTAAATAGTGTAACGATAAAGCCATTGTGCACGTCCCCATCTTTATGTTTATGAAGGAGGAAGCCGAGCATCATCACACATCCTACCTTGAGACAGCTCTTGGCACTTGAGCCTGTTCCGTAGAGATGTTTACGCCTTTTATTTTCTCACATGTCAATTCTGTTTTTTATATGCAAGAAATGACTTTTGGAATTATAAATTTGAAAATCTAAAATTGAAAAAATGTTATTGTACTTATTTGTGGCTGTCATTTAAACTGAAAAAATAATGTGATTATAAAGATAAAAAATTGATTTATATGAATAATTCATTTTATTTTTGTATTGAATTAATTAAAAATATGTGTTTGCTTGTCACAAGCGGGTTAGTATGTGGATAAAAATTATTAAAAATACTTCTAATGAATCATCTCAAGCATCAAGGGGTGTTTCAACATTAGAACATGGCAAGTAAAATGATGGTGTCGGTTTGTCATTTTTATAAACATTAAAATGGTGGAGCAAAAAGGATTTATGTACTTCACGGGGATTTTTATACGTTCTACAGATACCATTGTGAAATGGAATTGCGTGTATTGAGAGATATCTTTTAAAAAAATGCATGAAGGAGCAACAGCCGTAGTGTTTTTGGGCGTTCTATTTTACCTGATATATCAGAGAAATGCTTTCATTAAAGAACGAGAAAATAAAGGTGTGAGGTAAAGCGTAACCTCCCTTATTTAAAAAAATATTGTGTGGGTGCTTTTAAAATTGTAAAGCCTCATTAAAGAATAATAGTCAGATTAATGATTGATTTCTTTACGCCTTCATATTCTTCCTAAATTAGATTGCCTTTGCGTTTCAAGAATAAATAAAACGGTAGGCAATATTTTTTTCAATCTGGTATACAAAAGCTGAAGCTAAGGATTTTAATAATCCCCTAATCTCTGTTTCACACTGCGAGGGCTGGGGATTGATTTATAAGCAACAGCAAAAGCGTATGCTTTAGTAAGGTAAATAACGTCATAAAATACAAAATTTATCAACCATGGATTGAAGAAATATTCCGGATTTTTATGAAACACTTTGCAAAACAAGGTATCTGGTTTTGTATTAGACTTATTCTTATAAAGACCTGCACACGTGCCTTACGTCATATTTTTCTAAGTGCGATGATTTTTATCCTTCCTGAGTATCATCACTTTTTTTCAGCTCTTCAAGTATTGGCATAGACATGATGTTATAGCCTGAATCAACATAATGGATTTCACCTGTAACACCTGATGATAAGTCAGAGAGTAGATAAAGAGCAGATTTTCCAATTTCATGAATATTTACGGTACGACGTAATGGGGCATTACGGCGTTGATGTGAAAATATTGCACGTGCAGCTGCAATACCATTACCTGCTAAAGTTCTAACAGGACCAGCGGAAATCGCATTGACACGGATATTTTGAGGACCAAAGTCCGCTGCTAAATAACGTACCATAGCTTCTAGAGCTGCTTTAGCAACACCCATGATGTTATAATTAGGCACAACTTGCTGTGAAGCACCGTAGGTAAGAGTTAAAAGTGTTCCTCCATTGGGCATAAGCCTACCCGCGCGCTGGGCAATTTCAGTAAAGGAATAAGCTGAAATAACCATCGTGCGTTGGAAGTTTTCACGTGTTGTAACATCAACATAACGTCCTTTTAGCTGAGTTTTATCTGAAAAACCAATGGCATGGACAATAAAATCAATAGTTTTCCATTCTTTTTCAAGTTGCTCAAAGACGTAGTCAATATTTTCAATTTTTTCAACATCACACTCTAGCACTAATTTGCAGCCAAGTTTATCAGCTAGAGGCTGAACACGTTTTCCAAAAGCATTCCCTTGATAAGTCAATGCTAATTCAGCTCCTGCTTGTGCGAGCTGACAGGCAATGCCCCAAGCAATTGAATGGTCATTCGCAATCCCCATAATAAGGCCACGTTTGCCCTCCATCAAACCTTTCATATTATTCTCCGTAAGACCGTACTTTTTTCAATTACTAAGAACGTGTGTTTATTCATAGCGTTGGAAAACAAGCGTTGCATTGGTACCGCCAAAGCCAAAAGTATTTGACAATACGGTATTCAGTTGTTGATGATCACGTCGTTTACGAACGATTGGCATATCAGCAAAAGCTGGATCAAGTTCTTCAATATGGGCACTTTCACAAATAAAATTATGCTGCATCATTAACAGTGTGTAGATTGCTTCTTGAACACCAGCTGCACCCAAGGAATGACCAGTCAGAGATTTTGTGGCAGAAATTGGCGGGCATTGATCACCTGCTCCGAAGATACGGCGGATCGCTTCTATTTCAGGAGGATCACCAACAGGTGTTGCTGTTGCATGGGGATTGATATAATCAATCTTATTTTTGACGGTCGCAAGTGCCATGCGCATGCACCGTTCTGCTCCCTCACCCGACGGAGAGACCATATCGTATCCATCGGATGTAGCGCCATAACCAACAATTTCTCCATAGATTTTTGCACCACGCGCTTTAGCGACTTCTAGTTCTTCAAGAACCAAAACGCCAGCGCCACCAGCAATAACAAATCCATCACGATTAGCGTCATAAGCACGCGAAGCTTTTTCTGGTACATCATTATATTTGCTGGACATAGCACCCATAGCATCGAATAAAACAGATAATGTCCAATCCAGATCTTCGCAACCACCAGCAAAAATGCGATCTTGTTTTCCATATTGGATTGTTTCATAAGCATTGCCGATACAATGATTGGATGTAGCACATGCGGAAGAGATTGAATAGTTTACGCCCTTAATTTTAAAAAAAGTTGCAAGTGTTGCGGATGCCGTGGAACTCATCACTTTAGGCACAACAAAAGGACCGATGCGTTTTGGACCTTTTTGGCGTGTAATATCAGCAGCCTCAACGATTGACTGAGTTGAAGCACCTCCAGAACCCATAATAATACCCGTGTGTTCATTCGATACTTCATGCGGTTCTAGACCCGCATCAGCAATTGCCTGATCCATGGCGATGTGATTCCATGCTGTTCCACGCCCATGAAAACGTAGAGCACGTCGATCTACGAGTTCTTCTATATTAATATCAGGTTTGCCGTAAACTCTGCTACGAAAGCCTAATTCGGCATATTGAGGTGCGTAAGAAATTCCGGATTTTGCTTCACGTAAACTGGTTAAAACAGCTTCAGGTCCATTTCCAATCGCGGAGACAATTCCCATTCCAGTTACAACAACTCGACGCATTCATACCTCCTCGTTCCATACAGAATAGTGAAAAGTTCTTTCTGACGGAAATAACGTTCAATCTTCTTTGAATAAAGCAACGCGTAAATCACTCGCCTTATAAATAGTCTCTCCATCTGCTTTTAGCCACCCATCAGCTATTCCTAAGACTAAATTTCCACGCCGAATACGCTTAAAATCTATTTCATATTCAAGAATTTTGGTTTGTGGAGTTACCATCCCTGATAACTTTACTTCACCTGTTGATATCGCTCTTCCTTTTCCTGGTTCGCCTAGCCAACCAAGAAAAAATCCTGTCAATTGCCACATACCATCCAGTCCGAGACATCCTGGCATGACGGGATCGCCTATAAAGTGACAATTAAAGAACCACAGGTCTGGTGTAATGTCAAATTCGGCGCGAACCATTCCTTTATCGTATTTACCATCAGTTTCACTAATTTGAGTGATTCGATGAATCATTAACATTGGCGGTGCTGGCAATTGCGCATTACCTTTACCAAACATTTCGCCGCGAGCGCAGCTTAGAAGCTCTTCATAAGTGTAGCGAGACTTTTGTTCAGCCATTGTTACTCCATTTATTTGCATATATTTTTATTTCTGCGCTTTTCCCAACCTACTTTTAGAGCAAATTTTAAAGAGAGGGAAATGATTTTATATCATTTTTAATGACAAAAGGCCTTTTTTATGTATTCTACACAGGTAATTATTTAAAAATGGAATACAAGATTACACCATACTATTCCCATTTTTTTGTATTTTGATCTTATTTAGCAGGAATATATTTGGGTTTGTAATATGTCAGTGAGTGCAGACGATTTAGATATGAATGAAGAGCAACAGTTCACAAAAGAGTGTGGAAAAATTGTGCAATATTATTCCATTTCTATGTTAGAAAAACGTTTGCGTCAGAATGGTTTGCGTCCAACACGTCAGCGGTTGGAACTTGCGCATATGATTTTTTCTCAAGGAAATCGTCATATTACTGCTGAAGAGCTCTATGAGGAAGCAGTGAGGGCAGGTGTACCTGTATCTTTAGCAACGGTTTATAATACGCTTCATCAATTTACGGAAGCGGGATTATTACGGATTATTGCCGTAGAAGGCTCAAAAACTTGGTTTGATACCAATACCTCTGATCACTACCATTTTTATATAGAAGGTGAAAATCGTATTCTTGATATTCCTTACAATTTGGAAGAAGCTCCCATTATTAGAAATTTGCCTAAGCCACCAGAAGGTATGGAAATTTCACATGTTGATTTGATCGTGCGATTGAAACCAAAAAATCAATCTTGTGATAGGCAGTGAGGATATTCAATGAGGAATAAAAATTAAATTTAATGAGTTTGTGCATTTACCAACCTTTTACTTTTTCATCAGGATAGATTCCCCATAACTGGGGTTGCTGAAGCCATCCGCGCATATTATTAATGTTTAGTTCGCACCATTGTCCATCACATTGGCGGATATTGCCAATGACATTAGGTTCTACTTCTGCCACAAGCTCTGCGTTGTCGGTGGGGTTTTTTCGGAGCATCAGCCTTTTTGTTTTATCTTTTTGCCATGGAATAGTTATAGCAGTTCGCTTTCCCGATAAAAGCGATTGATACACCCACCCCTCATCGCCTTCTGCATCACGAATTTTGCGCCATTGATCATATTCTTGAATGATTTCAATAGGCAAGCCCTTCTTTTTGTAGGTAAAAATGATAGAATAGTTGCTTCCTGGTCCGACGCGCACATTAACGCTGGTGGGTTTAATCGAAGCAAATCGCGGAAGTGGTAAACCACTGGGCCCTAAATTTTGATTAAATGTTTGTGCGTGCAACAAATGAGGTGAACCCAATACAATGACTGTTGTTATTAAGATACATGATGCGAGCATTGAAACGCGAAACCAACGAGAATTTTGCACACTGAACTCCTTTATTTCGTCATATATTGGAAATTTAAAATCTGAAATATAAGACTAAAATTATGACATATCGCTCGTTAAAGAGATCTAAACAATGAAAAAATTGTTACGAGAATAGCAAAATAAGGAAAACAAAAGTTTGTATTTTTTAGTGCTTATCTTGTTTATAAGGGGATAAATATAAATAAAAACTGGATTTTTATGCAGCTGTACGCGTGATAAAACAGTAAAGTATACTGGGTCCATAGCAATTTTTGTACAGGAAATTAGGGCTAAAGTATTGCATCTCTTTTCTGAGTTTGTTTCTCGAAGTAAAAGTACATATATGCATATTATACAAAGAGCTGTTCAGTAAAGGGGTTATCATGTGGCTTGAAAAGAAGTTTTGAATGGACAAAATAATACGATGAATAAAACAGTTAAGCTTAAAAATATGAGAAAAATTATGAAGTAGATTGATATATGAAGGGCTGATTTTAACAGGACAGTTTTTCGTGATAATCCATTTTATAAAATTTGCTATACTATAATTTCATGCCATGATAATGCTTATCGGTATGGTAGATAAGCTCGATCCATTATACCTTTAGGAGCTCTCAATGTTACGTAGTTCTTATTATTTATGGCGTTCATAAGAAGCATTTTTATTTTTTTCTTAAATAGCTTTTATTCTATTTGCATACTAACCCTGCTTATGATGTACAAGAAATAATCTTGATTGATTCAATATAAGAAGGTGTTGAGAAAATAAGAAGGTGTTGAGAAACTTCACGTTATTCAGAATTATTACTTAATATGAAAAACGATTACTTATAACGATAAATAAACGCGTTAAAAACTTTAACTCGTTATTTGAGTTGTAAATATATTTCCATTAAAAATGGTAATAAAAGGCACATTCATCCATATTAAAATACAGTGTTTTCTCTGTTTATTGTTAATTTTCTTTTTCTATAACTCAGTATAGAAGAAAGTTGAATGAAATAGAGGGGCTTATTCGATACACTTATGGGGGTCATTACATAAGTGATGAATAGAAGAAATTTATCAAGAAAAAAGAATCTGTAGTGCAGTGGTTGAAATTCGTCATCGTTTAGAGAGACAGAGTCAAGGGATATAAAAAGTTATGGAATTATATCGTTTTATTACATAAATGAAGGGAAAGAGGATTATGCATTTGATATCATATTTTTACACACAATCGCATATTGCGATAGTTACTTTTGTTTTGCAATCTGATCTAGGATGTTCCAAAGATGTAGAATATTTAATGAAAAAAAAGAAAATCATCATGAAATTTGTACATAAGAAACAGTTATTTAAGAGATATCCGAAATGAGAAAAATTATAGCGAAAAGTGATAATAAAACACCCTACACTCAATTCACATAAAAACAAATCGCTTAAATATCTAAAGCGTAGTTTGTTATCTGTTTTTTGAAATATAAGAGTGAAAAAACACCCCTATGACAGAAACTTTATTATTTCCAGATAACTAACATATTAGATAACATTGCACACAAAAAACTCTACACAAGCAATTTATTGCAATCATCTACGAAGATAAAATTTTCTGGAAGCTTATTATCTACTGCTTATGCAATTATATAAAGTATATTACTTTACCGCAACAGTCCGTCCGTTACTAACAAAACCTTCTCTTTGCGCACGCTTACGAGCAAGCTTACGTGTACGACGAATAGCTTCAGCTTTTTCACGAGCACGCCTCTCAGATGGCTTCTCATAATAACTACGCATTTTCATTTCACGGAAGATACCTTCACGCTGCATCTTTTTTTTCAACGCACGGAGCGCTTGGTCAACATTATTATCACGAACGAGTACTTGCACTATCTATCCTGCTTTTTTCAGTGTCATAAATGATAGGAAAAACCTACGTCCTTTTAAAGGCATATCCAAAAGGACAAGCACCTATATCATATAAATAAGACATTTGTCTATATCGCTTTTTAAAATTCTATTCTTTTTGCAATAAAACACTTTTTATAATGAATGATAAAATTTTACGGTTATAAATTTATGAAAGTCCTTGTATTTGATCATTTTCGTCAAGATGAATTTTTTCAGCCGTGGGATAATGGGGTAGTCCCGGCATGGTCATAACATCTCCACAAATGACAACAATAAAGCCGGCTCCTGCGGAGAGACGAACTTCACGTACGGGAATTTCAAAATCAACAGGAGCACCATATTGCTTGGGATCAGAAGAAAAAGAATAAGGTGTTTTTGCCATACAAATAGGGTAGGCACCAAAACCTTCTTTTTCCCAAGATTCAAGTTGTTTGAGAATAGGGGCTGGGATGATGGCGCCACGCCCACCGTATAGCTTTGTTATAATACAATTAATTTTTTGAACGAGTGGAATATTATCTCGATATAAAACTTTAAAATGAGAATCTTTTTCTTCAATCAAGGTAACGAGTTCTTGTGCAAGTTCTATAGCGCCTTTTCCACCTTGTTCCCAATGCTTACAGATAATAGCTTTGTGTCCAGTTGTTGCAACTATTTTTTGTAATGTTTTTATTTCAGCATCGCTATCGCTGTCAAAATGATTGATAGCCACAACACAAGGAATACCGTAGTGCTCCATATTCTTTATATGTCGTAAAAGATTAGCTGTTCCTTTTTCTAAAGCGGTGATATTTTCTTCTGTCAGGTTATTTTTATCTACACCACCATTCATTTTTAATGCACGAATAGTTGCGACGATCACTGTAGCATTTGGTACAATACCTGCTTGCCTACATTTGATATTGAAGAACTTTTCTGCTCCAAGATCTGCTCCAAACCCTGCTTCTGTGACAACATAATCAGCAAGTTTTAAAGCAGTTTTTGTTGCTATAACTGAATTGCAACCATGAGCAATGTTGGCAAAAGGTCCTCCATGAACGAGAACAGGGTTATTTTCAATTGTCTGTACGAGATTGGGTTGTATAGCATCCTTGAGAAGAACTGCCATTGCACCTTCTGCATTGAGATCAGAAACGGTGATGGGCGTTTTATCATAACGATAAGCAACAATAATTTTTTTGAGTCTTTGTGTAAGGTTTTCTAAATTTTCAGAGAGACAAAGAAGTGCCATAATTTCTGACGCAACAGTAATATCAAAACCTGTTTGGCGTGGAAAACCATTTGTTATGCCCCCCAATGAAATAACAATATCGCGCAATGCGCGGTCATTCATATCAAGAACGCGTTTCCAAACAATGCGACGTGGATCAATGTTTAGAGTATTTCCCCAATAAAGATGATTATCTATCATTGCGGCAAGAAGATTATGAGCAGCTGTAATAGCATGAAAATCACCGGTAAAATGTAAATTAAGGTCATCCATTGGAACGACTTGCGCATAACCACCACCAGCAGCACCACCTTTTACACCAAAACAGGGACCTAAAGACGGTTCTCTCAAGGTAGCTATTGTTTTTTTACCAATAAGATTAAGAGCATCACTTAGTCCAACTGTTGTTGTTGTTTTGCCTTCTCCGGCAGGTGTGGGGTTGATAGCTGTGACGAGGATAAGTTTACCATCTGGATTTTTATCAAGCGATTTTATGTATTCAGAAGAAATTTTAGCTTTATCATGGCCATAGGGAATGAGATTTTCATGTGAGATACCAATTTTTTGTGCAATTTCAATAATATGCTGCTTTTTAGCAGTGCGAGCAATTTCAATATCTGTTTTAGGCATGGAAAAATTCTTTAAACTTATCTTTTATTAATGTTCGAGATCTGTACCCCATGGATTAATTAGAAGAATTCATAGAGAACAGAAAGTGTTAGGATATCATAGAAGTCGATGACATGCTATGCAAGAGATAATGCTAAAGAAGCACGAGAAGAGTTTCATTGTTTTTTAGGAAAAAGAGTTTCTTTGCTTTTAAGCAGTAAAAATATGTTTAATTCAATTAAAAATATCTCGAAAAGAAGCTTTGGTTTGCAACAAAATGTCTAATGATATTAATGGATACCATAAGTGTTTTATGGCGGCACATCTGAAGTCCCTATTAAGATGGGATTGCTAAGAATAAAATATCCAGAAACATCTAGTTATGGAAAAATTAGAAATAAGCACGCAAAAAATTATCTAACTGATTAAAGAGTATAATCCGGAAGAGACTAAAAACAAGCGCATAGATCGAAAAAAGAAAACAACACACGCTGCTTATGCAATCGTTATGATTATTAGCTAATAAAAGCACCTTGAGGCTGAATTGAAGGACTCATAACATCCTATTCTAGCAAAATGGCTAAAGAAACGACTCACAACAGAATAAAGTAACAAAATACAAAAAACAAAGATAGGCAAAAATAAATCACAAAATAAAGAATTTAAAGAGCCTGAATTTATAAGAAGATACTATTGATAGATGGCGCACCCGAAGAGATTCGAACTCCTGACCCCCAGATTCGTAGTCTGGTGCTCTATCCAGCTGAGCTACGGGTGCATACATTTCAGTTTTTTACATTATCTACGACAAAGGGTTCCTAATCGTTTCATTAAAGAAATGCAAGTGAAACTTGGGGCGTCATAAAAAAAATCTCTCTTTTTTATGAGATATTTTAAAAAAGGATATAATATATTATGGTTTCAGTTGGTTTTGATATAATCATTTTTTGTTGTGACCGTACAAAGCAATATGAACGATAGTTAACTTGACGTTTTAATCTATGAAAGATAGTCAAGCAAAGATGAGATGTGTTTTTTGCGGTGGGGGGTAAGATATATACACCCGCTGTTTGGTTTTTGTGTAAAACGCCGATATTACTGTTGAAAACTATTTCAGATGAACATGACACAGCAAGGGTGGATGTATGGCGTTATTAAAAAAGAGCTTTCCGTTGGTATTTTTAATCGTCGTTTTAACGGTTACTTATTGGGCTGGAAAAAAGAGTGCAGAACAACCCATTTCTATGGTAGATAAAACAAGAGTATCGTATAAAGCTTCAAAGGAAAAAATGGGAAGACCACCGGCGAATGTTGTTGTTGATCTTGTAAAAGTTCAAGATTTTTATGAACAACTTAACGTTCTTGGGAGTGGAAAAGCTCTTGCAGAAGTCGATCTTACCCCTTTATCCTCAGGTGTTATTGATAAGCTTTTTGTATCTGCTGGTACAAAAGTACAAGTCGATGATGTGATTGCAACGCTTGATTCTAAAAAAGAGGAAATAGCGGCTGCAAAAGCAAAAGTACAACGTGATAATAATGCATTAACGCTTTCGCGCATTCTTAAATTACGCTCCAGCAATACAGCAACGGAAGTTCAAGAAATTACAGCACGTTTAGAGTTGGATAACGCAAATTTAGTTTTGCGTAATGCTGAATTAGATCTCGATCGGCGAACAATTCGTGCACCGATTCCTGGAGTTGTTGGTATTTTTCCCGTTGATGTGGGGAATAACGTGACCCTTAATACTGTAATAGGCCGTATTGAGAATAGAGAACGTATTTTGGTCGATATATGGGCCCCTGAACGATATGTGTCGCGCATCCATAAAGGAGATGAGGTAACGGCAACATTAACTGCGCAGCCAGATAAATCTTTTGTTGGCCATATTTATGCGATTGATAATATTGTTGATCCAGAAAGTCGCACGCTTCATGCTCAGGTTGAAATCAATAATGAAAAAGATACGCTCATGTCTGGTATGTCCTTTTCTGTTGTATTGCAATTTCATGGTGGTTCTTTTCCTGTCGTTAATCCTCTTGCGGTTCAATGGAATAGTAAAGGGTCATTCGTTTGGCGTGTGAGAGAAGGAAAAGTAGAGTCTATTCCCGTATCAATTATTCAGCATAAAGCGGATCAGGTTTTCGTGAAAGCTCCCCTAGAAAAGGGTGATCAAGTTGTCATTCAAGGGGTGCAAATGCTTTATCCAGGAAGTAAAGTAACTATTGATGACCCAAAGTCCCATCAACAGCAATTATCAGCGGTTTATGGAACGGATATACAATGAGCCAAGAATTAAGCACAAAACAGCCTATGTCAAAGGTGGAGCAAGGTGGTCTCATTGCCTTATTTATTCGCAGACCGGTTTTTACTTTTGTTTTAAATGCTATGATCATCATTGCAGGATTTGCAGCATGGTTGAATGTTGATGTAAGAGAATTACCCGATGTTGATACTCCAGTAACAACGATTGTGACGATGTTTTCTGGTGCATCAGCAGAAACCATTGATCGTGAAGTAACAAAAATTATAGAAGATGCGGTTTCTCGTGTTTCAGGTGTTAAGACAATTTCTTCAACATCTTCTTTTGGACGCTCTCGTGTGCAAATCAATTTTAATGTCGGTGTTGATTTGAATGTAGCGGCATCTGATATTCGTGATGCTCTGTCTCGTATTGCTTATTCTTTACCAAAAAATGCAGATACCCCTCTGATCATTAAAGCAGATTCGAATGCTGCTGCTATGATGTATTTGGTTGTGACGTCACCAACAATGAGTATTGATGATTTAACAACGATTGTAAATGATCAGATTGTTGATGCAATTTCTGCTGTTGATGGTGTTGGTGATGTACAGGTTGATAGTGCTCGCACAAAGATTTTTCAGATTGATATAGATCAAGCAAAACTTGCAAGTTATGGATTAACTGTAGCAGATATTTCACGTGTTCTTGCTGATATGACAACGGATGTGCCAGTAGGATCATTACGCAATTCTAAGCAAACTTTAGTTGTCCGTGCCACTGCTCGTCTAACAACACCAGAATCTTTTGAACAAGTTGTTTTAAAGCCTCATGTGCATCTTGGTGATGTTGCGCATGTTACTTTATCGCCGGATATAGAAACGGTTATTCTTCGTGTCAATGGAAAGACGGGTATTGGATTAGGTATCGTGCGGAAAGCACAATCCAACACGCTTAATATTTCTCAAGGTGTAAGAGCCGTTGTTGATAATCTCAAAAGTATTGTTCCTTCTTCTGTACATATAGACGTTATTAATGATGATGCAATTTTTATTAAAAGTGCCCTTCATGAGGTTGAGGTTGCGTTGGTCATTGCTATTTTGAGCGTTATTTTAGTCATTTTTCTTTTTCTCAGAGATATTCGTGTAACACTGATACCTGCTTTATCTCTTCCTGTTGCCTTAATTGGTACCATTGCAGCTATTTATCTTGTGGGATTTTCATTGAATATTCTCACATTTTTAGGACTTGTTTTAGCAACAGGGCTTGTTGTGGATGATGCCATTGTTGTTCTGGAAAATATTGTTCGATGGCGCAATATGGGGTTAGGTTCCAGAGCTGCAGCGGTGTTAGGAACACGTGAAGTTTTTTTTGCTGTTGTCGCAACAACATTGACTTTAGTGGCTGTATTTGTTCCTATTTCCTTTCTTCCTGGGCAAGTTGGAGGGCTTTTTAGAGAATTTGGTTTTGTTTTGGCAATTTCTATTTTGCTTTCTTCAATTGTTGCTTTAACGCTTTGTCCCATGTTGGCTTCACGTTTTCTCAAAGAACATGTTGAGGAGAAAGAGGAAAAGTCCCATCATTATTTTACTTTTTTATATAAATTAGGTACTTTTTTTCATAAGGCATATACTTACAGTTTGCATAAGTGTTTAGAAAAGCCTTGGTCTGTTGTTTTTGCTTCACTTATTTTTGCGGGTCTTTGTGTTGGAGGCTATATGAAGCTGAAACAGGAATTAACGCCAGCAGAAGACAGAGCTTTTATCTTTTTGGTTATTAATGGACCACAAGGTATTTCAACACAATATTTGAACGAACAGGTAGAGCAAATTGAAGCAAGTCTACAGCCATTACGTGATGCAGGGGAGATTGCTAACAGTTACTCTATTGCGGGTATTGGTGGTTCACCCAATACTGCTTTTTTGCTTTTATTGCTTTCATCTTGGGATGAACGTTTACGTAGTCAGCAAGAAATTGTGAAAGATGTTAATGCAAAGGTTAGACAGTTTCCCGCAGTTTTTGTGTTTGCTGCGGAGGGAAATTCTCTAGGTGTGAGAGGAACTGGGCAAGGATTACAATTTGCAATTCTTGGCAACGATTATGCAACACTACAACCCATTGCTGATAAGCTGGTGAGTGCTTTACAAGATGATCCGCGTTTTATTCGACCACGTCTTACTGTTGATGCAACACAACCGCAATTTTTTATTGAAATCAATCGAAAAAAAGCCTCCGATTTAGGGATTGATATCACCAATTTGGGCGATACATTACAAGCAATGTTGGATGGTAAAAAGATTGGTTCCATTAACGTGGATGATCATTCTTACGATGTTAAATTGATATCGCGTAAAAATTCTATGAAGAGTCCTAGTGATTTAGAAAATATTTTCTTAAAGACTAAAGACAATCGATATGTTCCTTTATCGGTTATTGCGCATTTACATGAAAAAGCTATCGCTCCCCAATTAAAACGGGAAAAACGCATGAGCGCTGTTATTTTAAGCGCAAATCTTGCTCCAGGTATCGCTTTAGGGGAAGCTTATCAAACTGTACAGAAAATTGCTTCTCCTTTGTTATCAAAAGGAATCTACGTGGTTCCCTTAGGAGAAGCTGAAACGCTTAATGAAACATCTTCCAATTTTATGATTGTTTTTGGCATTGCTTTTTTGATTATTTTATTGATTTTGGCTGCTCAGTTTGAAAGTTTTATTTCAGGATTCATTATCATGGCTACGGTCCCATTAGGGATTGGTTGTGCTGTAATTGCTATGCTATTAAGTGGTGTGAGTCTTAATATTTACAGCCAAATTGGACTAATTTTGTTAATTGGCGTTATGGCAAAAAATGGTATTCTCATTGTTGAATTTGCGGATCAATTACGAGATCAGGGAAGAAGCGTGCGTGAAGCCGTAGAAGAAGCAGCAAATATTCGACTTCGTCCAGTTTGTATGACAATGATTTGTGCCATTTTAGGAGGTATTCCTTTGGTTTTAGCCAAAGGTGCTGGCGCAGAGGCTCGTATAGCTTTAGGTTGGGTTATCGTTGGTGGCTTAGGTTTAGCAACTATTTTTACGCTTTATGTCACACCGGTTGTTTATCTTTTTTTAGGGCGGTTTATAAGACCGAAAGCAGAGGAAGATTTACGCTTAATAAAAGAACTCAATCAAGTTAAATGATGTATCTGATAGAAAAGATTTGAAAGTTTATTCTTGTAAAAATATCATTTTCGGATCTTATCCTTTTATTTTGTATATTCCTTCATTTTCATGTGAGCAGTGAAAATAGCGAGCAATAAAGGAGACGCTTTCTGCTTTGTTATGGTTTGGGCATAGATTTCATTATCAATAACCGTATAGGATAAGCTTATGGGAGATAGCTTTTCGATTCGAAATGAAAAGGCTTTTGAGTCCACATTAAAAGCTTTAAGAAACCATGCAGCAAAGGATGGGGTCTATGATATTCGTCGACATTTTGTAGAAGATGAACAGCGTTTTTCCCATTTTTCCCTCAGACTCGATGATCTTCTTTTCGATTTTTCAAAATGTGGTGTGACATTTAAAACATTGCAACTTCTAGATGATTTAGCTGTCGCAGCAGATGTGTTAGGCCGGCGTGACGCAATGTTTTCTGGTAAGGCTATTAATACAACTGAAAAACGCTCAGTTCTTCATATTGCGTTACGTTTACCTGCGGATGAAATTTTCATGTTGGATGGTCATAATCTTATTCGCGATATTCAAGACGTCCTTGAAGATATGGAAAGATTTTCTGAAAAGGTGCGTGATGGCAGCTATAAGGGAAACAGTGGCGAGAGAATAAGTGATATTGTCAATATTGGTATTGGAGGTTCTGATCTTGGTCCTGCAATGGTCACATATGCTTTAAAACCTTATCATGATGGTCCACAGTGTCATTTTGTTTCTAATGCTGACAGTGCCCATATTTCTGATACTCTCTCTATTTTGAATCCAGCAACAACGCTGTTTGTCATTGCTTCTAAAACTTTTACAACGGCTGAAACAATGGTAAATGCTCAAGTTGCACGTCAGTGGATTTGTTCACATTTAGGAGAAGAAGCCATTGGTACGCATTTTATTGCTGTTTCAAGTGCGCTTGATAAAGTAGCAGAATTTGGCATAGATTCCACAAGAGTTTTTAAATTTTGGAATTGGGTGGGAGGACGTTATTCAATTTGGTCGGCCATTGGACTTGTTGTTATGTTTGCAATAGGTGGTGGAAATTTTCGCCAATTTCTCAATGGTGCATTGCAAATGGACCAACATTTTAAAACAATGCCTTTGCATAAAAATATTCCTATTCGTTTTGCTCTTTTAGGATTCTGGCATCGTGTTATTTGTGGTTATTCATCACGTTCTATCATTCCTTATGCACAGCGTTTAATACATTTTCCAGCTTATTTACAACAGCTTGATATGGAATCAAATGGTAAGCAAGTCTCGCTGGATGGAAAACCATTAAGTTTTTCAAGTGGTCCGATTGTTTGGGGGGATTCAGGAACAAATAGTCAACATGCTTTTTTTCAGCTTCTGCATCAAGGAACAGATATTATTCCTGTAGAATTTATTTTATTTATAAAAGGGCATGAGCAAAATTTACATTCTATGTATGAGATGTTGCTAGCAAACGGTTTAGCACAATCAAAAGCATTGATGAAGGGGCGTAGTATTGAAGATGCTCGGCATATCTTGATAAAAAATGGAGTTGATGAGGGTGAAGCAGATCATTTAGCACTTCATAGGAGTTTTAAAGGAAACCGTCCCAGCATTACGCTAGTTCAAGATTTATTAACACCTTTTGCACTCGGTCGTCTTATTGCGCTTTATGAACATCGTACTTTTGTTGAAGGGATTTTAATGAATATTAATTCATTTGATCAATGGGGTGTTGAACTTGGTAAAGAATTAGCAAACGAGTTACTACCAATTCTTCGTGGCGAAAGTAAAGCGGATAATCGTGATAGTTCAACATTAGGGTTGCTAGCACATATTCAAGCAAGACGTGCAAAATAAATATGATTTTACAGTAGTTTTTGTACTAACTAAGCAAAAGTAGAATGAGAGAGAAATATGAGATAATTTTGCAATTTTACTATGCATTCTCTTAATTATCTGAACTATATTTATGTAAAATAAAACAAAAAAGTGAAAAAATTGTAAAAATGAGAATTTATTCGCACAAACGATAAAGAGCTTTGAAAAGTCTTGAAGACCTTTTGAAAAATGGATTGGTACAAAACCTGCTGATAAACTACACTAGGTAAAAACATACAGAATTCACCGGCAAGCTACGATTAAAGACATTTTAATAATATCGCTTTATAAACTTTGGCGGAGAGAGAGGGATTTGAACCCCCGATAGAGTTGCCCCTATGCCGCATTTCGAGTGCGGTGCTTTCAACCACTCAGCCATCTCTCCATAATAAAGTGAAATAAAAATTGGCACTATTTGAGTATATAAGGGGTAGATAACCTTCAATTGTTTTTGGTACAACCTTTTTTTCTTTTTTATGGGACTTTATTGACAGAGAATAGAAATTCCTTCATATATACGGAACATGAGCGTGGAGAAATCTGCGCGTATTTGTGTTGAAGAAGGTTTTATCCTTCTTTAAAATCTATTACGACTGATAAAAAGCAGCCTATTTTCCCTTATTTCAAGGCAGAAATTAAATAAGAGCTGGAGTGAACGGAAGGATAAAAAATGTTCGCAGTCATTAAAACTGGTGGTAAGCAATACCGCGTTGTTGCTAATCAAGTGGTGAAAGTTGAAAAAGTTAGTGGAAATGCGGGTGATGTTGTTGAATTCAATGACATATTGATGGTTGGGCAAGAAGGTAATGCGGTTATTGGTACCCCTGTCGTTGCTGATGCATTGGTGACAGCTGAGATTGTAGAACAGGCACGTGGGCGCAAGGTTATCGCATTTAAGAAGCGCCGTCGTCAAAATTCTAAACGCACGCGTGGTCATCGTCAAGAATTTACGAAGCTTCGTGTTTTAGAAATTTTAATGGGTGGTTCAAAACCTAAAAAAGCAGCTGCAAAGCCGATAAAAGAAGAGGCAACTGCACCAAAAGAAACAAAAGATGCTGCTTCTGTTGAGAAGACGGCTAAAAAAACGGCTGAAAAAAAGACTGCGTCGCAGAAGAAAGCGTCTGTAGCATCAAAGAGTAAGAAAGATTAAAGGAGAGCGTCTATGGCACATAAAAAAGCTGGTGGTTCCTCGCGTAATGGTCGCGATTCAGAATCGAAACGTCTGGGCGTTAAAAAATTTGGTGGTGAGACCGTTATTGCTGGAAATATTATTATTCGCCAGCGTGGTACACGTTGGCATCCTGGCAACAATGTCGGCATTGGAAAAGACCATACGCTTTTTGCATTATCAAATGGAAAGGTTTCTTTTCAACGCAAAGCGGGTGATCGTTCCTATGTTTCAGTCATTCCTATGGTGGAGGCAGCAGAGTAATCTGTAACACTCTCTAGCAATCAACGGGATTCCATTAAATTGTAGTTGTGGTTTTATAAGTATTAAAAGGGAAAGATAGAATCTCATCTTTCCCTTTTTGCTTTGGTACTATAATAAATATAGAAGATATACGAAAAAGGTAGAATTGGGGAAATGACTTTTCTCAATGAGGGGGGGAGAAGTTTGTGCGGTGTTATGTTAGTATTTAGTACTGAACGTATTGATATTATGATAGAATTTGTTGATAAATTTTTGTATAATAATAATGAGGAGAGACTTTCTTTTTATGCATGAAGAAGTGTCTAGTAATTTCTTTATAAGAGAAGCAGTTTGTTTTCAGGAAATTATGAGAAATTTAATGAAAGCATTATTTATGTAATCATTTTGATAAAGATGGATCTTTTTATTGGCATTGTAGTATTGATGAGTTGTCATACTGTTTTTAGGTGGTGGTGTGGATAGGTGATGCTATTCATTTAAAAGGATATAGGGATAAAAAATCCATAAGATGGCAGTCAAAACTACTTTGAAAGTGACGTGCATTAAGGAGTTTTTGGTAAATCGAGAGTGAAATTATATTTTTAAAGAGGACGGTGTTTAAAGATATAAAAATAACCAATCTGCAATCAGCGCTTTTCAAGAATATTTTTTCTGATTTCACTATTATTGTATTGTACATTATTTGAAAACAAACAAGCATAAGAGCTAGGGTTAAGGCAATAACTTCTTTTCATTTTTTACTTTATTCATCTTATTTGTAGAGTTTTTCTTGATTTTAGTAGTTGATGATGGTGCTTGGGTGATGTTCGTACTTTGCAAATGTGCGACGGAGGGCATTGTGTGTTTGCGATATTGATTAAAGTAAAGGAGTAGCTTAAAATATATAAATGTTATATATCAAGGATTTCGTATCATAGGATGAGCTGTACGGAATTTTAAAGATGATAAGTTGCATGGAGCAATTTATAATTATGTAATGAATTTATAAAGAGGAATAATAGGTTAAATAAACTTTGAGGAATCAGTTAAAATATTAGCTGAAGTTACAGATGATTGGGAAGGATGCTTTCTTGTAGGGAGAATAATGAAAAGTTATGTTGAATAACTTGGGATAATGAGAGCGTTTTTAAAACATAGTTTTTTAGGTGATTGGTGCTGTAAAAATCGGGGTTTTGTCTTTGTAAAGTAGAAGAGTAAGAGGCAAACTTGCTTATTGTACTTTTAAGCACCTCGCTAGATGATAATATCCAATTGTATTATCGGTTATATTGAGGTATTTAAGCACCTCACTTAACTACATTTCCTAAAATATAAAGAGAGCTGTGGTGGTATTTATAGATTGTATTTTGGGAAATGCAGCTTTGAAAAGGAATTTATCAGAGATATTGGTGTTCAAATGTGAGGCAATTTGAATTCATGATGAGATGTGAGAAAGCAGAAGCAGTGAATGTAGATTTTACCGAGAGTGAAATCTTGTCTATAAGATCTGTACAACTTGCAGCTGCTTTTGATCATAAAAATGATGCAATTTATGCTGCTGCTGAATTGCTTGTGCAGGTTGGTGCGGTTGATAAGTGTTATCTGGCAAGCATGCTCGCACGTGAAGAAACAACCAATACTTGGCTTGGAAATGGTATAGCCATTCCTCATGGTATGGCTGAAAATCGTGATTTAATTATCAAGGACGCTGTTGCTGTTATACAGGTTCCTGCTGGTGTTGAGTGGCAGGATGGCAAGAAAGCACATTTGGTTATTGCTATTGCAGCGTGTCCAGATCGTTATAGAGAAATTTGTAAAAAATTGACGTCTCTTTTATTTGATAAAAAACAGCTTGAAGTACTTGCAACAACTATGGACAAACAGCAAATTGTTACAACTTTGTTTGATCAAGATATGAAGATAGAAAAAGCTTTAATTGGTGACCTTTCGGTGTGTCAGGAATGGACGTTAGATTATCCAAGTGGTCTTCATGCACGACCAGCTTCTCTTTGGGTTGATTTTGCGAAAAAGGCTCAAAATTCTATCAGAGTTCGCCATGGTCAATATGCTGTTGAAATGAAAAATTTAGTTGGTTTATTGCAATTAGGAGCAAAAAACGGTGATGTTCTGATTTTTTCTACAGATGCTGCAGAAGGAGCACAACTTCTCAATGATGCCATTGCTATTGCAAAAAAAGTGAGTATTAGTGAAAAATGTCTGATGAGAGCAATGGAATCTCAAACAAAAGCTTTTCATGGTTGGTATCCACGCTCTATGCAAAAAGGCATTTCTGGTGTTGGAGCAAGTTCAGGATTAGCATTTGGTAAGATTTTTGTTTTAAGACAAAATGATATTTCCATAATAGACCAGCCAATTGATTTTGCAGCTGGTGCAGCATGTCTTGAAAATGCTCTTACAAAAACAAAACATAAAATGGCATCTGTGATTTCTGATATTACAGTGCGTATGGGAGCAGATTCTGCTGCGATTTTTTCTGCGCAAATTGTTTTGCTTGAAGATGAAAATTTAATAGCTCAAGCTTGTCGTTTTATAGCAGAAGGTCATGGTGTCGCTTGGTCTTGGGATAGAGCGGTTCGTCAATTTTCAGATATGTTTTTTAAGGTAGATAATCCTTTGTTAGCAGCACGTGCTGTTAATTTAGTTGATGTTGGTCGACGTGTTTTAGGTGAAATCAATCCATCCTATAGATCATTCTTTTTAAATGATATTCCACATGGTGTAATTCTGGTTACAAATGACCTTTCTCCTTCTGATGTAGCACAACTTGATTGTACAAGGGTAAAAGGATTAGCAACAGCATGGGGAGGTCCATTATCTCATACAGCTATTTTGGCGCGTACTCTTGGTATTCCAATGGTTGTTGCTGCAGGTGATGATATTTTAGCGATTCAGTCTGATATTCAGGCTATTATTGATGGCGATAACGGGTTTATTTACCTTGATCCTACGCTTGAAGACGTTGAAGATGCTCAAAGGCATATTGATACTGTTGCGCAAAAACGTGTCAGTGAAATAAGTACGTGTAGATTACCAGCGCAAACGACAGATGGTCAAAGAATCCGTATTATGGCTAATGTCAACTACGCAAATCAGGTTCCTGTTGCGCTTGATTTGGGGGCTGAAGGTATTGGACTCATGCGCACGGAATTTTTGTTTTTAGAGAATCCTCATATTCCGGATGAAGAGCTACAATTTAATATATATCGGGCGATGATTACAGCTGTAGGAGATAAGCCATTAATTATTCGTGCACTCGATATTGGTGGGGATAAACAGGTTACGCATTTACATTTATCTAAAGAAGACAATCCTTTTTTAGGTGTTCGAGGGACGCGGCTTTTGTTACGTCGACGTGATCTTTTGGTGCCTCAATTACGTGCTTTGTATCGAGCAGCAAAAGAAGGCGGAGATCTATGGATTGTGTTTCCGATGGTAATGTCTGTTTCAGAGATTGTCACTATAAAAAAGATTGCAGAAGAAATCCGCAATGATATTGATGCACCAAAATTAAAACTTGGTATTATGATCGAAGTTCCAGCAGCCGCCATTATGGCAGATGTGTTGAGCGCCCATGTTGATTTTTTCTCAATTGGAACCAATGACCTAACACAGTATACAATGGCTGTTGATCGGCAAAATCCGTACCTTGTGTCTGAAGCGGATAGCCTTGATCCAGCAGTTTTGCGTATGATTTATCAGACTATACAGGGAGCTTCACAACATAAGTGTTGGGTTAGTGTATGTGGTGGTATGGCTGGAGATCCTTTTGGTGCAATGATTTTGACAGGGTTGGGAATTAATGAGCTTTCTATGATATCTTGCGATATTTCTCCAGTAAAGGCGTGTTTGCAGACTCATAGTTTTGAAGATATGAAAATTTTAGCACAAAAAGCATTACAATGTGAAACTGCACGAGCTGTACGTGCTCTAAGCAAGGATATAAGGTGATAAAGAACATTAAGGGGAACGAGCTAGCTCATTTTGCAGAGTAATCAGATCGTTAGTGCTGTAAAACATTATTCTTTTATACGTTACAGGGAGGAGTAGCGTGTGGATAAAAACGCTTTAAGAAAGAATAAATGCCTTTTATGCATTCTCTCAAATCGCAAGGGATGTTGCAACATTAGAGGCTAAATAGCGTGATGGTACTTGGCTTGTACTTTTTATTTAAGGAAAGATGATGCTATTCAATAGATTTTATACCATTCATAGACACCGTATGAGATAGATGTGACAATCTTTTTATTCCCATTATTGTATTATACAAACCTATCCACGGAAAAAGTTTTTTCTTAAAAAGAAAGGATGTGCTTGTTATTCAACAGATATAAGCTCTTACTTTAATAAATGAATTTGTTTTTTGAACTTTGAATGTATAATTTAGGCTTGCACGTTATTTCTTTCTGGGTATAGTGCGAGACTTCTGGAGAGGTGGCCGAGTGGTTGAAGGCGCACGCCTGGAACGCGTGTATATGGGAAACCATATCGAGGGTTCGAATCCCTCTCTCTCCGCCATACAATTTTCTCCTATGTATAACGTATTGATTCTTTGTAATCTTTTTAAAGGTTCGGGAGCGTTAACAAAAGTTCGGGAATAGGATTTTCCAACATACCGTTACAAAGCTCATCTTTTTCCTCCAACATTCTCTAATAATTTTTTGAATTCTTTGAAATCCACTGTTTTAAATGGAAGAAGACATTCTCTATCGTCTCTATGAGACGAGCAAAATTAAGAATCCATTTTCTAAAGAATTTCGCGCGTCTCAGAGTATGTTTAGAGTCGGATATTTGTTTTTTGTGTAAAAATACTTACAAACGCATCCATAATACGTGAAAAATCAAGCGCTAATAAGAGTATAATGAGTACAATCCATTTCGTATAACGCGACATCACTTTTACACTTTTGTAGGTCATGATGATTTCTTGAAGTATTTCTTTTTCTGCTTCTGTAAGCTCTGTATCGTCTTGTGTTTTTTTTCTAGCCATGTTTCCACCCACACACGCGTTCACCTAGATTATTGTGCTTTAAGA